>NZ_JBKGGW010000019.1:0-104247 GCF_052041945.1 Pseudomonas sp. SMN11
AAGGGGCGCAGCGCGCCCCCAGGGATTTCAGACCAAGGTCTCGATCCGCAAGGTATTAGTCGAACCCGGCTTGCCGAAAGGCACACCGGCGGTGATCAGCAGCGTGTCGCCACGGCTGGCCATGCCTTGCGCCTGGGCGATCTCCAGGGCGGTGGACACGACCTCGTCGACCTGGCGCAGGCGATCATTGACCACCGAGTGCACACCCCAGGCCACGCTCAGGCGGCGGGCGGTGGCCAGGTTCGGCGTCAGGTTGAGGATCGGCGCCCGTGGCCGCTCGCGCGCGGCACGCAGGGTCGATGCGCCCGACTCGCTGTAGTTGACCAGCACCGCCACCGGCAGGATGCCGCTGATACGGCGGATCGCGCAGCTGATGGCGTCCGAGACGGTGGCCTCGGCTTTCGGCCGGCCGACGTCGAGCTGGGCCTGGTAGTCCGGGCCGTTCTCCACCTGGCGGATGATCTTGCTCATCATCTGCACGGCTTCCAGCGGGTAGTCCCCCGAAGCGGTCTCGGCCGACAGCATCACCGCGTCGGCGCCTTCGGCCACGGCGTTGGCCACGTCGGTGACTTCGGCGCGGGTCGGCGCTGGCGAGAAGCGCATCGACTCGAGCATCTGGGTGGCTACAACGACCGGCTTGCCCAGCTGGCGGCAGGTGCCGATGATGCGCTTCTGGATCTGCGGCACGCTTTCGGCCGGCACTTCCACGCCCAGGTCGCCACGGGCCACCATGATCGCATCCGCCAGTTCCGCTATGGCTTGCAGTTGTTCGACTGCCGAGGGCTTCTCGATCTTGGCCATCAGATAGGCGCGGTCGCCGATCAGCTGGCGTGCTTCGACGATGTCTTCCGGGCGCTGCACGAACGACAGGGCTACCCAGTCCACGCCCAGTTCCAGGCCGAAGGCCAGGTCGCGGCGGTCTTTCTCGGTGAGCGGGGAGAGGTCGAGCACCGCTTGCGGCACGTTGACGCCCTTGCGGTCGGACAGCTCTCCGCCGTTCAGCACTTCGGTGTCGATGGCGTCATCGTGCTTGGCGGTTACCCGCAGGCGCAGCTTGCCGTCGTCGAGCAGCAGGTCCATGCCTGGCTCCAATGCCGCGATGATCTCCGGGTGGGGCAGGTTGACCCGGCGGCTGTCGCCCGGGGTCTTGTCCAGGTCCAGGCGCAGGGCCTGGCCGCGTTGCAGCTGGACCTTGCCCTCAGCGAAGCGGCCGACGCGCAGCTTCGGCCCTTGCAGGTCCATGAGGATGCCCAGCGGGTAGTTCAGCTGCTGCTCGACTTCGCGGATCCACTGGTAGCGCAGGGCGTGGTCGGCGTGCTCACCGTGGCTGAAGTTGAGGCGGAAGATGTTCACCCCGGCTTCGACCAGCTGGCGGATGTCGTCGATGCCTTTGATCGCAGGGCCGAGGGTGGCGAGGATCTTTACTTTTTTATCAGGCGTCATGATTGGGCAGTCTCGAGGATCAGGATGGCGCGGAAGTCGTTGACGTTGGTACGGGTCGGCTCGGTGACGATCAGTGCATCGAGCGCGGCGAAGTAGCCATAGCCGTTGTTGTTGTCCAGCTCGTCGCTGGCCGACAGGCCCAGGGCTTCGGCGCGGGCGTAGCTGCTCGGGGTCATGTATGCGCCGGCGTTTTCTTCCGAACCGTCGATGCCGTCGGTGTCACCGGCCAGGGCATACACGCCCGGCAGGCCCTTGAGGCTTTCGGTGAGGCTGAGCAGGAACTCGGCGTTGCGCCCGCCACGGCCGTTGCCGCGCACGGTGACGGTGGTTTCACCGCCGGAGAGGATCACGCAAGGCGCCTTCAGCGGCTGGCCGTGTAGCACGATCTGCCGGGCAATGCCCGCGTGTACCTTGGCCACTTCGCGCGATTCGCCTTCCAGGTCGCCGAGGATCAGCGGGCTGAAACCGGCCTGGCGGGCTTTGACCGCGGCGGCTTCGAGCGATTGCTGGGGCTTGGCGATCAGCTGGAAGTGGCTGCGGGCCAGGGCCGGGTCATCGGCCTTGACGGTTTCCGAAGCGGGGTTGTTGAGCCAGTCGATGACGGCTTTCGGCGCTTCTATGTTATAGCGCTTGAGGATCGCCAGGGCATCGGCCGAAGTGCTCGGGTCGGCCACGGTCGGGCCGGAGGCGATGACAGTGGCCAGGTCGCCAGGCACGTCGGAAATCGCATAGGTGTAGACGGTGGCTGGCCAGCAGGCCTTGGCCAGGCGGCCGCCCTTGATCGCCGAGAGGTGCTTGCGCACGCAGTTCATCTCGCCGATGGTGGCGCCGGATTTCAGCAGCGCCTTGTTGATCTGTTGCTTGTCCGCCAGGGTCAGGCCTTCGGCTGGCAACGCCAGCAGGGCGGACCCACCGCCAGACAGCAGGAAGATGACGCGGTCTTCTTCATTGAGGTTGCTGACCAGCTCCAGCACGCGCTTGGCCACGGCCAGGCCGGCGGCGTCGGGGACCGGGTGAGCGGCTTCGACCACCTCGATCTTCTGGCAGTTGGCGCCGTGACCGTAGCGGGTCACGACCAGGCCAGAGACCTCGCCCTGCCAGCTTTTTTCGACCACTTCGGCCATGGCGGCTGCGGCCTTGCCGGCGCCGATGACGATGACCCGGCCGCTACGGTCGGCGGGCAGGTAGGATTCGAGGACTTGGCGCGGGTGGGCGGCGGCGATGGCTGTGTCGAACAGGTCGCGGAGAAGTTTTTGCGGATCGACCGACATGGCAGGCTCCCATTTATTGTTGTTCTGCAGAATCGAAAACGCCCCTGGAACTGCCTCCGTGCAGGCCGAACCAGGGGCGGGTGTTGCTCGGGGTCACCCCTGAGCCTGTGGTCGCAGGTCAAGGGGTGTTGAATCTGGAATCTTGGGGGCGCTTTGCGCCCCTTTCGCGACACAAGGCCGCTCCTACAAGAAACCGTATCTCCTGTAGGAGCGGCCTTGTGGCGCGAAAGGGCTGCGCAGCAGCCCCAGGATTCAAATCATTTGTCGTCGCGGATCGAGAAGTTGGCCATGTGCTCCAGGCCTTTGATCAGCGCCGAGTGGTCCCAGTTGCCGCCGCCCAGGGCCTGGCAGGTGTTGAACACTTGCTGGGCATTGGAGGTGTTGGGCAGGTTGATGCCCAGTTCCTTGGCGCCTTGCAGGGCCAGGTTGAGGTCCTTCTGGTGCAGGTTGATGCGGAAGCCTGGGTCGAAGGTGCCTTTGATCATGCGCTCGGCGTGCACTTCGAGGATCTTCGACGAAGCGAAGCCGCCCATCAGCGCTTCACGGACCTTGGCTGGGTCGGCGCCGTTCTTGGCGGCGAACAGCAGGGCCTCGGCAACAGCCTGGATGTTCAGGGCGACGATGATCTGGTTGGCGACCTTGGCGGTCTGGCCGTCGCCGTTGCCACCCACGCGGGTGATGTTCTTGCCCATGGCTTCGAACAGCGGCTGGGCGCGTTCGAAGGCTTTCGGGCAGCCACCGACCATGATGCTCAGGGTCGCGGCCTTGGCACCGACTTCACCACCGGACACCGGGGCGTCCAGGTAGGCGGCGCCGGTGGCCTTGATCTTCTCGGCGAAGGCTTTGGTGGCGGTAGGGGAGATCGAGCTCATGTCGATCACCACCTTGTTCGGGCCCACGCCTTCAGCGACGCCGTTTTCACCGAACAGGACGCTTTCGACCTGTGGGGTGTCCGGCACCATGACGATGATGAATTCAGCTTCCTGGGCCACTTCTTTCGGGTTGGCCAGGGCCACTGCGCCAGCGGCGATCAGGTCGGCCGGGGCAGCGTCGTGGTGGGTGGAAACGAAGATGCTGTGACCTGCTTTCTGCAGGTTCTGCGCCATGGGCTTGCCCATGATGCCGGTGCCGAGGAAACCGATTTTAGCCATGAGAAATTACCTCTTTATATTTGTTCGCATTCCCAGTGGGAGCAGTGATTCAGATCGCGTTGTGCGTTTTCAGCCAGCCCAGACCCGCTTCGGTGGTGGTCAGCGGCTTGTACTCCGCGCCCACCCAGCCGTTGTAGCCGATGCGGTCAAGGTGTTCGAACAGGAAGCGGTAGTTGATCTCGCCAGTGCCTGGTTCGTTGCGGCCCGGGTTGTCGGCCAGCTGGATGTGGTTGATCAGGTTCAGGTTGGTTTCCATGGTGCGAGCCAGGTCACCTTCCATGATCTGCATGTGGTAGATGTCGTACTGCAGGAACAGGTTGTCGCTGCCGACTTCGGCCTGGATTTCCAGGGCCTGTTTGGTGGTGTTCAGGTAGAAGCCCGGGATGTCGCGGGTGTTGATCATTTCCATGACCAGGCGGATCCCGGCGGCCTTGAGCTTGTCGGCGGCGTAGCGCAGGTTCTCCACGAAGGTCTTGCGCACGTCGGCGCACTGCAGACCTTGTGGGCGAATGCCGGCCAGGGCGTTGACCTGGGTGTTGCCCAGCACCTTGGCGTATTCGATGGCTTTGTCGACACCGGCGCGGAATTCTTCGACGCGGTCAGGGTGGCAGGTGATACCGCGCTCACCTTTCGACCAATCGCCTGCCGGCAGGTTGAACAGCACCTGGGTCAGGCCGTGGGCGTCCAGCTGCTGCTTGATTTCGGCAGCGCTGAAGTCGTACGGGAACAGGTATTCGACGCCGCTGAAGCCAGCGTCGGCGGCAGCCTTGAAGCGGGCCAGGAAGTCCTGTTCGGTGAACAGCATGGACAGGTTGGCAGCGAAGCGAGGCATGGGTTGTCTCCTTGCGATGAAGGCCCCCAGGGCTAGCCTGGGGGCGTCAGGCGATCAGTCCAGCAGCGAGATGGCGGTTGGCGCGTCGTTGCCGACCAGGGCCAGGTCTTCGAACTCGTTGACCGCGTTGATCTCGGTGCCCATGGAAATGTTGGTCACACGCTCGAGGATCACTTCGACCACAACCGGCACACGGAACTCTTCGGCCATCTTCTGTGCCTTGAGCAGAGCAGGGGCGATCTCGGCCGGCTCGAACACACGGATGGCCTTGCAGCCCAGGCCTTCGACCACGGCGACGTGGTCGACACCATAGGTGGCAGCGTCGGTCGAGTTGATGTTCTCGAACGCCAGTTGTACACAGTAATCCATGTCGAAGCCACGCTGTGCCTGACGGATGAGGCCCAGGTAAGCGTTGTTCACCAGCACGTGGACGTACGGCAGGTTGAACTGTGCGCCGACGGCCAGTTCTTCGATCATGAACTGGAAGTCGTAGTCACCCGACAGCGCGACGACCTTGCGCTTCGGATCGGCTTTGACAACACCCAGCGCGGCAGGGATGGTCCAGCCCAGCGGGCCGGCCTGGCCGCAGTTGATCCAGTGGCGTGGCTTGTACACGTGCAGGAACTGCGCGCCAGCGATCTGCGACAGGCCGATGGTGCTGACGTAGCAGGTGTCCTTGCCGAACACCTGGTTCATCTCTTCGTATACGCGCTGCGGCTTGACCGGCACGTTGTCGAAGTGGGTCTTGCGCTGCAGGCTCGACTTGCGCTGCTGGCAGTCTTCCAGCCAGGCCTTGCGGCACTTCAGCTTGCCAGCGGCTTTCCACTCGCGGGCCACTTCGAGGAACACATCCAGCGCCTTGCCGGCGTCGGAAACGATACCCAGATCCGGGGTGAACACACGGCCGATCTGGGTCGGTTCGATGTCCACGTGCACGAACTTGCGGCCTTCGGTGTAGACGTCGACGGAACCGGTGTGGCGGTTGGCCCAGCGGTTGCCGATACCGAACACCAGGTCGGATTTCAGCAGGGTGGCATTGCCGTAGCGGTGCGAAGTCTGCAGGCCGACCATGCCGACCATCTGTGCGTGGTCGTCCGGAATGGTGCCCCAGCCCATCAGGGTCGGGATTACCGGTACGCCGGTCAGTTCGGCGAACTCGACCAGCTTGTCGCTGGCGTCGGCGTTGATGATGCCGCCACCGGCTACCAGCAGTGGGCGCTCGGCGTCATTGAGCAGGGCCAGGGCTTTCTCGGCCTGTACGCGGGTAGCGGACGGCTTGTTGATTGCCAATGGCTCGTAGGCGTCGATGTCGAATTCGATTTCGGCCATCTGCACGTCGAACGGCAGGTCGATCAGCACAGGGCCTGGGCGGCCGGTGCGCATTTCATAGAAGGCCTTCTGGAAGGCGTAAGGCACCTGGCCTGGCTCCAGAACGGTGGTGGCCCACTTGGTGACCGGCTTGACGATGTTGGTGATGTCGACAGCCTGGAAGTCTTCCTTGTGCAGGCGGGCACGGGGTGCCTGGCCGGTGATGCACAGGATCGGGATGGAGTCGGCCGAGGCGCTGTACAGGCCGGTGACCATGTCGGTGCCGGCTGGGCCGGAGGTGCCGATGCACACGCCAATGTTGCCTGGGTTGGCACGGGTGTAGCCCTCGGCCATGTGCGAGGCGCCTTCGACGTGACGAGCGAGGACGTGATCGATGCCACCGACTTTCTTCAGGGCCGAGTACAACGGGTTGATGGCAGCCCCCGGGATGCCGAACGCGGTATCTACACCTTCACGGCGCATGACCAGAACGGCTGCATCGATTGCTCTCATTTTGCTCATGGTTTGTGCCTCATCGATTTTGTAATTGTATACAACTTGCTTTGTGCCAGAGTGTATTCATGGCTGGCCGCTCAGGTCAACGGGTTTTCGTCGGACAAGGTGGCTTTCGTTCGAGCGCCCGTGAAAACGGCGCTTTGCGATCCCGCATACGATCGTTTCAATTTATTGTATACAAAAATACATTTAGTTGTGTTCTATTGGCTTATCGATTTTTCACCTGCCCTCAGGGCTTCTCACAACAAGAAGAGGACCTTTCCATGAACGCTTTGAACCTGAAAGTCGCTGTCAGCCTGGTGAACGCCGCGTTGGCGGCGGGCCGCAAGATCAACGCAGCGCCACTGACCGTGGCCGTGCTCGATGCCGGCGGGCACGTGCTGGCCTTGCAGCGCGAGGACGGCGCCAGCCTGATTCGGCCGGAAGTGGCCACCGGCAAGGCCTGGGGTGCTATTGCCCTGGGCAAGGGCTCGCGCCTGCTGGCGCTGGATGCGCAGCAGCGGCCGGCGTTTTTCGCGGCGTTGAACGGCCTGGGCGAGCGGCCGGTGGTGCCGGCACCGGGGGGGGTGCTGATTCGTGATCAGGACGGAAAGGTGCTGGGAGCGGTAGGGATTAGCGGCGATACGTCGGATATCGACGAGCAGTGTGCGATCAGTGCGATCGAAGAGGTGGGGTTGAAGGCGGATGCCGGTGTAGCGGCTTAACGCTTTACTGCCTGTTCTGGCCTATTCGCGGGCAAGCCCGCTCCCACAGGAACCTCACAGTGTCTTGGCTTGAGGTAATCCTGTGGGAGCGGCTTGCCCGCGAATGCGTTTCGGTAACGGGTCAGGCCACCTCAGGCTCACAGCCCTTGAGCACCATGCGAATGATGGTGTCGGCCGCAGCGTCGTAGTCGCTGTCGGCTAGCTTGGCCTTGCCGGTCACGGCGGAAATCTGCCAATCGAAATCGGCATAGGTCTGGGTCGCGGCCCAGATGCTGAACATCAGGTGGTGGGCATCGACATGGGCGATCTGCCCGCGGTCGATCCAGCGCTGGATGCACTCGATGTTATGCCGGGCCTGCTCGTTCAACTGCTCCACCTGGTTCGGCGACAGGTGCGGTGCGCCATGCATGATTTCGCTGGCGAACACCTTCGAGGCATGGGGCAGGTCACGCGAAATGCGGATCTTCGAACGGATGTACGCACTCAACACTTCTTTCGGATCACCGTCGGCATTGAACGGCGTCGATGCCTGCATGATCGGCGCGATTATGCTCTCCAGGACCTCGCGGTAGAGGTTGTCCTTGGACTTGAAGTAGTAATACACGTTCGGCTTGGGCAGCCCGGCCTTGGCGGCGATGTCACTGGTCTTGGTGGCGGCGAAGCCCTTGTCGGCGAATTCTTCACTGGCTGCGCGCAGGATCAGTTCCTTGTTGCGCTCGCGAATGGTGCTCATGTCAGGGATCTTCCTCGGTTGTGGCCACCTCTAAGAGGGATCGGGCATGGTAGCACCGCGCCCGACGGGCGCTCAAGGCAGCGGCTTTGGGCTAGAATCCGGCACACTGACTCATTTGGATACAGGCAAACATGGCAGGAAGCAGTCTACTGGTACTGATCGACGACATCGCCACGGTGCTCGACGATGTTTCGCTGATGACCAAGGTCGCGGCGAAAAAGACCGCGGGCGTGCTGGGTGACGACCTGGCGCTCAATGCCCAGCAGGTCACCGGGGTGCGCGCCGAGCGCGAGCTCCCGGTGGTGTGGGCGGTGGCCAAGGGGTCGCTGGTTAACAAGGCGATCCTGGTGCCGGCGGCGCTGTTGATCAGCGCGTTCATCCCTTGGGCAGTGACGCCGCTGCTGATGCTTGGCGGCGCCTACCTGTGCTTCGAAGGCTTCGAGAAGCTGGCGCATAAGTTCCTGCACAGCAAGGAAGAGGACGAGGTGCAGCACGAAGCACGCAAGGAGGCCGTGGCCGATGCCACTGTCGACCTGGTGGCGTTCGAGAAAGCCAAGATCAAGGGCGCGGTGCGTACCGACTTCATTCTCTCTGCAGAAATCATCGCCATTACCTTGGGCATCGTCGCCGATTCGCCGCTGACGCAGCAGATCATCGTGCTGTCGGGCATCGCAGTGGTCATGACCATCGGTGTGTATGGGCTGGTGGGCGGTATCGTCAAGCTTGACGACCTGGGGCTGTGGATGACCCAGAAGTCTTCAGCGCTGGCCCGTTCGATCGGCAACGGCATCCTGCGGGCCGCGCCCTACATGATGAAGAGCCTGTCGGTGATCGGCACCGCCGCGATGTTCCTGGTCGGTGGCGGGATTCTGGTACATGGGGTGGCGCCGCTGCATCACGCGATAGAAGCGTTCAGCGAAGGGCGCGGTGGGGCGCTGACCAGCGGCCTGCTCAATGGCGTGGCCGGCGTGCTGGCCGGGGCCGTGGTACTGGCAGTGGTGGCTGTTGCGGGGAAACTGTGGCGGGCGCTGCGGCCCGCCACATGAGGGTTCACTTGCCGGCTGCGACGCCGTGCTCCTCGGGCTTCCAGGCCAGCAGGCCCTGGCTGAAGCCGTAGGCCGCGCTCTGGTAGTAGGCAATCGCCCGGCGGATCAGCGGGTTGTCGCTGGTGACCGTGGTTTCATGGCTCTTGCCCAGGGCGTCCTCATGCACTCGCATGCCGCCACGTGGGCTGAGAATGGCCAGGTTGTTGCCATCGAACAGCCCCAGGTGCTGGTAGTTGCCGATTAGCACGCGGGGTGGCAGGTCGTCCTCCTTGCGCAGGTCGCGGCCGAAGAAGGTCGAGGTGTAGTCGAAGTTGAGCAGGCCCAGCAGGGTAGGCGCCAGGTCGATCTGGCTGGCCAGCTTGCTGTCTTCGCGGGGCTCGATCATTTTCGGTGCGTAGATCCACAGCGGGATCTGGTAGTTGTTCACCGGCAGGTCTTCGACCCCGGCGCTGCCGGCCGTGTGGTCGGCGACAAAGACGAACAGAGTGTTGTCGAACCACGGCTTGCCCTTGGCTTCCTTGAGGAACTGGGCGATGGCATGGTCGGTGTACTTCACCGCGCCTTCGCGACCGTCGCCTGACGGGATGTCGATGCGGCCGTCCGGGTAGGTGTAAGGGCGGTGGTTCGAGGTGGTCATCAGTTGCAGGAAGAACGGCTTCTGCTGGGCGTAATCGGCATCGGCCAGCTTGAGGGTCTGCCGGTACAAGTCCTCGTCAGCCATGCCCCAGGCGTTCTTGAAGCTGATTTCGCTTTCATCGACGCTGCTCTGGTCGACGATGCGGTAGCCATTGCCGCTGAAGAACGCGTTCATGTTGTCGAAGTAGCCGCGCCCGCCGTAGACGAAGACGGCGTCGTAGCCTTTGGCGGTCAGTTGTTGGCCAAGGCTGGCGTAGCCGCTTTCGCGGCCGATGCGCTTGACGATCGAGCGGCCCGGGGTGGGCGGGATCGACAGGGTGATGGCTTCCAGGCCGCGGTCGGTACGGGTGCCGGTGGCGTAGAAGTTGTTGAAGTACAGGCTCTCGCTGCGCAGGGCGTCGAGGTTTGGTGTGAGGTTGCGCGCATCGCCGTTGCTGCCCATGTATTTGGCGCTGAAGCTCTCGATGGTCACCAGGATGATGTTCGGGGTGCGCTGTTCACCGCTGGCACTGATGTGGCGGCGGATGTCCTGTGGTTCCTGACCCTGGAAGCGGGCGTTGGGTTCGGCCAGCTCCTGGTGCATCTGCGCGCCGACTTCGCCGGCGCCGAGGCTGGCGTAGAACTGGGTGTAATCCAGTTCGTTGTTACGGAAGGCGGCGAAGAACTGGTATGGGCCGTTGCTGGCCAGCTCGCGCTGGTAGGCGTTGCCGCCCAGGCCGCGCGGGAACTGCTGGTCGATCACCACGATGTTCAGGCCGACCAGCACCGCCAGCACGCCGAGCCCGGACCAGCGCTGGCGCGAGGTGACGGCGGGAGCGGCGAGGGCCCGGGCCAGCGGCTTGCGCAGCACCAGGGCGAGCAGGACTGCGGCCACCGCAATGCTGCTGAGCAGTGCTGGCAGTGGATAGGACTCGCGGATGTTATCCAGCACTTCCTTGGAATACACCAGGTAGTCGACAGCGATAAAGTTGAAGCGTACGCCGAACTCGTCCCAGAACAGCCACTCGGCCACGGCGACGAACAGCATCACGAACAGGCTGACCACCCACAAGCCGCTGAGCAGCCAGCGGTGAGCACGCGAACGCCACAAGGCATTCGGGCACAGGAACAGGTACACGCCTAGCGGCAGGGCGGTGTAGATCAGGAAGCTCAGGTCGTAGAGGGCACCGTCGAAGAAGATCGAAAAATAATTGCCGCTGACCTCATCCAGATGAGTAACCAGCAATATGAGGCGAGTCAGCAGGAAGATGCCGAACCAGGTTGAACAAAGCAGCAGCAGATAGCGCCATGGCGCGGCGAGGGGAGTACGCATCAAGTTGGCCTGTTTTATTTCTTGGCTGTGCGAGGGCCCCAATTCTAGTCGAAAAGTTGCAAAAAAAATGTCAAAAATCTGCGGCGCGCACGTGGGTCACGGCTTTATAGTCGTAATTTGCCACTTCAGACTTGATCGCGAGGAGAGTTCCACATGTTCGGTGTACTGACTTACGACGCCTACCACCTGGCGCTCTACCTGCTCACGGCGTTGGCCTGGGGGGCTCTGGGCTTTGGCTTCCTGCTGCGTAGCGCCGACGCACAGGCCCTTTACAAGTGCTGTGCGATGTTTGGCCTGGCATTGGCAATCAATGCGGTGGTGCTGGTGCTGGATATCGTTCGGGTCATCCCGCACCATGAAGTGGAGTTGATATTGCTGGTTTTTGGCATGGCACTGCCATCGGCCATATTTTTGACTTATAAGGCAGCTTCGTCTTTAAGTAAGATAAGTCTGAAAAAGTTGTAAGCGTTAACTTACAAGTCATGATTGTGAAAACGCCGCCAGACGGCGGCGCTTGCACATATCAGCCAATCAGAAGTGCACTTTCACCAGCAAGCTCATGGTGTTCTGGTCGGTGGTGAAGCCATCGCTGTCCTTGATCCCGTACTTGTCCTTCCAGTAGTCGTATTCGACACCCACATACAACTGCTTCTCGCCCAGGTGCAGGGCCTTGCCCAGATCGTACTTGATCTGTGGGTTGAAGTGCAGGTTGGCGTGGTAGGTGCCGTGACGGTTCTCGTCGTTGTCGACCACCCAGTCCATGAAGCCGTCGATCAGCACATCGGAGTCACCGACCGGAATGGTGTAGGACCAGACCGGGGTGATCTGCCAGACATTGTTGCCTGCGCGGCTGCCTTCCGGAATGCGGTTGTAAAAATTCAGCTGGAAGTAGTCGAAGCCCGGGATGTTCAGGTCGAAGCCTGGGCCGATCAGGTACGACTCGACGTCACCCTCGCCAAACTCGTAGGTCGCGGCCAGCAGCACGTCCTTGACCGGGCCGAACTCGAGCTTCTGGTCGAAGATCTTGCCGAACGACAGGCGGGGACTGAACTCGCCGTAGTAGGTGTTGGGGCCGTTACTGGCGTCCTTCTTGCCCTGGTAGAAGATCTTGTCGACGAAGAAGAAGTTGTCGCCGTACTTCCAGCCATCGGCATGCTCGAAGGTGAAGGTCTGCTGGGTATCGGGGTTGACCTTGAAGTTCTTGCCCCACAGGTAGGTCAGGCTGTTGTTCTGCCACTGCAGCAGGTCGCCGGCGAAAGTGGTGCCGCAGGCCAGCAGGCCGCCCGCGAGAATCAGGCTATTGATGGTACGCATTGCAAGTGTCGCTCCCTTGATTGATCTGTTGTCAGCGCTCGTTGTTGGCGCTTTCTTGTCTTTTGAGTCAGCTTTTTTCGATAGGCCACAGCTGTTTGGCAAGGGTCGAGCCAACTTTTCCGGGTTGGCAAAACCTTCCTGCTCGACTTCGTTCTGAACGGATGAAAAGGGTCTTTCAGGCTGGCAACACGTTGGCCAACCGCCCGAATTCATTGACTGAGCGGTCAGTAAACGCAGGCAGAATCCTTCCTGCCCTGATCGAGGGGGCGCGCAGATTACTGGCTTGCGCGCCGCACCTCAAGTGCTCCGTCCTGGAGCACATCGACTCAAACTTGGGCGTTTGGTCAGATTTTCAGAAGTGTACTTTGATCAGGGCGCTGGCGACACTCTGATTGCTCTCCAGATTGCCGCGGCTGTCGATGCCGTACTTGTCTTTCCAGTAGCTGTACTCGAAGCCGACGTAGAGCTGCTTGGCCCCGATGTTCAGCGCCTTGCCCAAGTCGTACTTGACCTGCGGGTTGAAGTGCAGGTTGGCGTGGTAGGTGCCACGGCGGGTCTGGTCGTTGTCGGTGACCCAATCCATGTAACCATCGATGAGAATGTCGGAGCGACCCACGGGAATGGTGTAGGACCAGCCGGGGGTGATCTGCCAGACGTTGTCGCCTGGGCGGCTGCCTTCGGTGTTGCGCACATAGAAGTTCAGCGTGAAGTAGTTGAAGCCGGGGATGTCCAGGTCGAAGCCAGGGCCGATCAGGTAAGCCTCGTTGTCGCCTTCGCCACGCTCGTAGGTCATGGCCAGCAGCACGTCCTTGATCGGGCCGAAGGCGAGCTTCTGGTCGAAGATCTTGCCGAACGACAGGCGCGGGCTGAACTCACCGTAGTAGGTGGTCACGCCTTTGCTGGCGTCGGGCTTGCCGTTGTAGAAGATCTTGTCGACGAACATGAAGGTGTCGCCGTACTTCCATTTGTTGGCGTGTTCGAAGGTAATGGTCTGCTGGATATCGGGGTTGACCTTGAAATCCTTTCCGTACAAGTACGTCAGGCTTTCGCCGTGCCACAGCAGCCAATCGCCTGCATGGGCGGGGAGGGTGGCCAGCAGGCTGCTGCCCAGCAGCAGGCTTGATGCGATGCGCTTCATGTTGTTATTCCCGGACTTATTGTTTTTGTTGGCGGTTTTTTCGGCGCGCGGGCGCCCCGAGCGGCCCATTCCGGCGGGTCGACGGTGAAGCGGTTACAGCAGGAAATGAGCAGGGGCGGCAAACTGCGCCGCCCCGCTCAGGGCTCAATGCTCGTGGCAGACGTCGTTATGCACGGCGCGCTCGGCACCACCGAGGATGTTGAACAGCACGTTGAGCACCAGGGCACTGACCGTGGCCATGGCGATCCCGCTGTGGGTGATGGGTTCCATCCACTGCGGCATCTGCGCGAAGAACTCCGGCTTGACCACGGGGATCAGGCCAAAGCCGACGCTCACCGCAACCAGCAACTGGTTGCGACGGTCGCCGATGTCGGCTTCCTGGAGGATCTTGATCCCGGTGGCGGTGACCATGCCGAACATGGCGATGGACGCGCCGCCCAGTACCGCAGGCGGGATCGAGGCGATCAGGTAGGCCGCCTTCGGCAGCAGGCTGAGCACGATCAGCAGTGCACCTGCCGTGATCGTGACGTAGCGGCAACGCACGCCAGTCATCTGCACCAGGCCGATGTTCTGGGCGAACGAGGAGTGGGTGAAGGTGTTGAAGAAACCGGCGATGAACGACGCGCCAGCATCGCACAACAGGCCGCGACGCAGCATTCCTGGTGTCACTTCACGGTCTGTCACCTTGCCCAGGGCGAGGAACATGCCCGTGGACTCGACGAAGATGATCACCACCACCAGGCACATCGACAGGATCGGCGCCAGGCTGAAGGTCGGCATACCGAAGTGCAGTGGGGTCACCACTTGCAGCCACGGCGTGTCGCTCAGGCCCGACAGGTCGACCATGCCGATGGAGCCGGCCAGGATGTAGCCCAGGCCCATGCCCACCAGCACCGACACGTTGACCCAGAAACCGCGCATGAAGCGGTTGATCAACAGGATGACGGCCAGCACCAGGCCCGCCACCAGCAGGTAGATCGGCGAACCGAAGGTCGCGGCGTCCTGGCCGCCACCGGCCCAGTTGACTGCCACCGGGAACAGCGACAGGCCAATCGAGGTGATCACCGTACCGGTGACCAGTGGCGGGAAGAACCGAACGACCTTGGACATGAACGGCGCGATCAGCATGCCGAAGAACCCGGCAGCGATGGTCGCGCCAAAGATCCCCTGCAGGCCTACGCCCGGCATGCCGGCCATGGCCACCATGCTGCCGACGGCAGCGAAGCTGGCACCCATCATCACTGGCATGCGGATCCCGACCGGGCCGATACCGAACGACTGGATGATGGTGGCGACACCGGCGACCAGCAGGTCGGCGTTGATCAGGAAAGCGACTTCTTCACGAGACAAACCAGCGGCCTGGCCGATGATCAGAGGGACGGCGATCGCACCTCCATACATCAGCAACACATGTTGCAGGCCAACCAGGATCAGTTGGAACAGGGGCAGAGGCTGTCGCGGCGGCGCAACTGGAATGTACGCCTTGCGTGACTCGGACATGCAGCACCTCGAGTTTTGTTTTTATTCTCGGATCCAAGCGCCAGTCGCATACGGCAGGCCCGGTGGTGGCAGCCTGGGGTTCCCGCATGCAGTCGAACGCTCGATGCTTGCTTGTTGCATGAATCTATAAGGGCGAGGCCGGGGTTGCCGGCCTCTTCGCGGCGCAAGGCCGCCCCCGCCCGGGCGCGCGGACGCCCAGGCAGGAGAGGGTGGATCAGTTGACCTGGGCGCCTTTGGCGATCCAGTCACCGACGAGCTTGCGCTCTTCGGCGGTCATCTGGGTGATGTTGCCCAGCGGCATGATCTGGCTGGCAACCGCTTGCGCCTGAATGCGTGCGGCCTGGGCCTGGATCTGCTGCGGGGTGTCGAACATCACGCCGGCAGGGGCTGCGCTGAACAGTGGGCTGGTCGGTTTCGACGAGTGGCACACGCTGCAGCGTTCCTGGATGACTTTGTGGATCTTGTCGAAGTCGCCACCGGCGGCCTGTGCGGTCGCTTGGGCCGGAGCCTCGGCTGGCGCGGCTGGGGCTTCGGCGGCCTTGGCGGCGTCCTCGGCGCGCAGTTCAGCAGCGGTCTTGCCACCGACGGCAGTGGCTGGCAGCGGCTGGTACTCGACCTTCGCTGCGGCCTGCTCAGGGCTGACGGCGATCGGCTTGGGGCCGGTGACGTAGGCCAGGCAGATCATCGCCAGGGCGCCAACCGGCAGGGTCCAGGCGTACTTGTTGCTGTCGTGGCGGGTGTTGAAGTAGTGGCGGATCAGTACCGCGGCTACTGCGATGCCAGCCAGGATCAGCCAGTTGTACTGGCTACCGTAGGTGCTCGGGAAGTGGTTGCTGATCATGATGAACAGCACCGGCAGGGTGAAGTAGTTGTTGTGACGCGAGCGCAGCAGGCCCTTGGCCGGCAGTACCGGGTCCGGGGTCTGGTTGTTCTCGATCGCCGCCACCAGCTGGCGCTGGGCCGGCATGATGATGCGGAACACGTTACCGACCATGATGGTGCCGATGATTGCACCGGTGTGCAGGTACGCACCACGGCCGCTGAACACCAGGCTGAAGCCGAAGCAGGCGGCAATGATGAGGACGAACAGCACGGCGCCGAGCAGGGCAGGGTGCTTGCCCAGCGGCGAGTCGCACAGGAAGTCGTAGATGAACCAGCCGGCGACCAGCGAACCGATACCGATGGCCACGCCTTCGGCACCGCTCAGGGTGCTGCCGGGTGCCAGCAGGTACAGGCTCGGGTTCCAGTAGAACACTACGCACAGCAGGGCGATACCGGACATCCAGGTGAAGTAGGCTTCCCATTTGAACCAGTGCAGGTTCTCGGGCATTTTCGGGGGTGCGAGCTTGTATTTCTCCAGGTGGTAGATACCACCGCCGTGAATCGCCCAGAGATCACCCGACAACCCATCGCGCGGGTTGCTTCGGTTCAGGTGGTTCTCCAGCCAGACGAAGTAGAACGATGCACCGATCCAGGCGACACCGGTGATCATGTGAACCCAGCGAATGCTCAGGTTCAGCCATTCGTGAAGGTGTGCTTCCACAGTATGTACCTCTGCCGATCACCGTGAACGATGACCGACCTTTTCTTATTGGTGGGGATTGAGGATCAGCATCTGTTCCTCGGTGAAGTAATGCTCATCGCAGTTGTTGCCAGAACCACTGCGATCAACCACCAGGAAGTCATCCCGCTTTTCGATCGTCAGCACCGGGTGGTGCCAGACGCCGCGATGGTAATTAACGCCCTGCCTGCCGTTACTACGGAAGGCACGGACCAAGCCTGATACAGGTGCATCGCCAACCGGCGCGACCACGATCAGAAAGGGGTTGCCGAGCAGCGGGATGAAAGCCTGGCTGCCCAGCGGATGGCGCTCCAGCATGCGCACGGTCAGCGGCATGTCCTGCGCGTCGGCGCGGAAGATGCTGATGATCGCCTTGTCTTCAGGCTCGGCGGTCTCGACCGTGGCGAGCTTGTGAAAACGCATGGTCGAGCCGTTGTTGATCATGAAGTGGTCGCTGCCATCGGTTTCGATCACGTCTCCGAATTCGGCGAAGGCTTCTTTGGTCAGGGGCTCGATCATCAGGGTGCGCATGCGGTTATCTCTTCTATTGTTCGTTTTTCTAAAATAAGGGTTCGGCTGTTGCTTACAGCTGCAGCAGGCGGAACAGGGCGATCAGATTGATCTGCGCCAGGGCTTCCTTGAATTCGGCATCGGTATCGTTGTGGATGCGTTTTTCGAAGGCGGCGAGGATCTGGTGCCGGTTGCTGCCCTTGACCGCCATGATGAACGGGAACTGGAACTTGGCCTTGTAGGCGTCGTTCAGTTCGGTGAACCGGGCGAACTCGTCGGCGGTGCACTCGTGGATGCCGGCGCCGGCCTGTTCGTTGGTGCTCGATTCGGTCAGCTCGCCCTGGATGGCGGCCTTGCCGGCCAGGTCCGGGTGAGCGTTGATCAGCGCGAGTTGGTCAGCGTGATTGGCGCTGAGCAGGATGTCGCTCATGCGCTGGTGCAGCGCCTCGATCTCGTCCAGTTCGCCCAGTTGGCCCAAGTCGTAGGCTTTTTCGGCGACCCACGGCGAGTGCTCGTAGATGTCGGCGAACACCTTGACGAAGGCGTCACGGTCCAGGGCGGATGGCTTGAGGGTCTTGAAGGCGGTCATCAGGCGTTCTCTTTCTTGTACGGGTGGGTGGCGTGCCAGTGGCGGGCGATGTCCACGCGACGGGCGAACCAGACCTGGTCGTGGCTCTTGGCGTAATCGACGAAGCGCTTGAGCGCGGCCAGGCGCGCCGGGCGGCCGACCAGGCGGCAGTGCAGGCCGATGGACAGCATTTTCGGCGCTTCGGCACCTTCGGCATAGAGCACGTCGAAGGCGTCTCTCAGGTACTGGAAGAACTGCTCGCCGCAGTTGAAACCCTGCACCTGGGTGAAGCGCATGTCGTTGGTGTCCAGGGTGTACGGGATCACCAGGTGCGGCTTGCCGGTCGGGTTGTTCGGTTCCCAGTAGGGCAGGTCGTCGTCATAGGTGTCGCTGTCATAGAGGAAGCCACCTTCCTCCATCACCAGGCGGCGGGTGTTCGGGCCGGTGCGGCCGGTGTACCAGCCCACTGGGCGTTCGCCGGTGAGTTCAGTGAGGATGCGGATGGCTTCGAGTATGTGCTCGCGCTCCTGGGCCTCGTCCATGTTCTGGTAGTCGATCCAGCGGTAGCCGTGGCTGCAGATCTCGTGGCCGGCTTCGGCCATGGCGCGGATCACATCGGGGTGGCGCTGGGCGGCCATGGCAACGGCGAAGATGGTGAGTGGAACGCCGCTGTCCTTGAACAGCTTGAGCAGGCGCCACACACCGGCGCGGCTGCCGTACTCGTACAGCGATTCCATGCTCATGTTGCGCGCACCCTGCAGAGGCTGGGCGGCTACCATCTCGGACAGGAAGGCTTCGGACTCTTTGTCACCGTGCAGGATGTTGCGTTCGCCGCCTTCCTCGTAGTTGAGGACGAAAGACAGCGCGATGCGAGCGTTGCCCGGCCATTGCGGGTGAGGAGGGTTGTTGCCGTAACCGATCAGGTCGCGAGGGTAGTCAGCGCTCACTGCAGTCTTCCTTCTTGTGTGTTGGTGCGGGGTGGGCGGGCCGCGTCGGGATGTCGCACCACCGGATGGGCTGATTGTATACAACTTCTGAAATCTTTTGTAAGCCTGTTTTTCCGCATTTCTTCCCTTTTGTCGCATGAGAATGCGTTGCAAGAAACCTGCCTGATTGGTCAGCTAATGGTGTAAGGCTCTGCACGGCGCCTGTATTTGCGACTGATGGCCGGTTTATCGGGGCTGCGACAGAAGGGATTAAAAAATTGTGTACAATCTGGCGATGAAATGTCTTAATGGCGTCATTCCCGCACATCGCAGGCCCTAAGCTGGGGCGTTGGCTGTGTAATTTTTGCCCATAGATTGAACAAGAGGCGACAAGCAGATGGGACGTTTGACCACACACGTACTGGATGCCGCGCATGGCTGCCCAGGCAGCTCGATCAAGGTCGAGCTGTACCGCGTCGAAGGCCAGCAGCTGGAGCTGGTGAACACTACCCTGACCAACAGCGATGGCCGCGTCGACGCGCCGCTGCTGCAGGGTGACGATTACCGTACCGGCGTCTACCAGCTGCAGTTCAGCGCTGGCGCCTATTACCGTGCCCGCGGCGTGCAGCTGCCGGACACGGCGTTTTTGGATGTTGTCGTGCTGCGCTTCGGCATCGATGAAAAGCAGGAGCACTACCACGTGCCGCTGCTGATCTCGCCGTACAGCTATTCGACCTATCGCGGAAGCTAGTTGGTCGCTAGAAGAATCTTCGTAGGTCCTTTGGCCCGCTCCCACACTGGCGGGCTTTTTTTCGTCTGCTGTTTTTGTAATGCCTGTCCCGCGAAAGGGTCGGTACAGGCTATAGAAATAAAGAAAGGGCGCCGAAGCGCCCTTGGTTGGTGCGGTGAGGGTCAGAGGAACACGAACTTGGCAATGAAGATCGCACACAGCACCCACAGGCTGGCGGAGATCTCCTTGTACTTGCCGGTCCCGGCCTTCAATGCCACATAGCTGATGAAGCCCAGAGCAATACCGTCGGCGACGGAGAAAGTCAGCGGCATCATGATCACCGTGACGATCGCCGGAATGCTGTCAGTCGCTTCATCCCAATGAATGTGCGCCATGCTGCCCATCATCAGCATTGCCACATAGATCAGCGCACCGGCAGTTGCGTAAGCCGGGATCATTCCAGCCAATGGCGCGAAGAACATCGCGGCGACGAACAAAATGCCCACCACCACTGCAGTCAGGCCAGTCCGGCCACCTGCGGCCACGCCGGCAGCACTTTCCACATAGCTGGTTACCGGTGGTACGCCCACCACGGCACCGAACACACTTGAAGCACTGTCCGCCTTCAACGCCCGCGACAGGTTCTCGATGCGGCCATCAGGCGCCACCAGATTGGCCCGCTGCGCCACGCCCATCAGCGTGCCGGCAGTGTCGAACATGTGCACGAACAGGAATGCCAGCACCACGCTGATCATGCTGACGTTGAACACGCCGGCCACATCCATGGCCATCCAGGTCGGTGCCAGGCTCGGTGGCATCGACATCACCCCGCCGAACTTGACCAGGCCCAGACCCCAGCCGGCCAGGGTGACACCGATGATGCTGATCAGGATCGCGCCGAACACGCGCTTGTAGCTGAGGATGGCGATCAGCAGGAAGCACAGCGCCGCCAGCAGCGGCCCTGGCTCATGCAGCGAGCCCAGCTTGATCAGGGTGGCCGGGCTGTCGACGATGATGCCGGCGGTCTTCAGGCCGATCAGTCCGAGGAACAATCCGACGCCGGCCCCCATGGCATGGCGCAAGCTCACCGGGATGCTGTTGAGCAGCCATTCGCGCACGCGTGACAAGGTCAGGAACATGAACAGCACGCCCGAGACGAACACCGCCCCCAGCGCCGTTTCCCAGTTGTAGCCCATGGTGCCGACCACGGTGTAGGTAAAGAAGGCATTCAGCCCCATGCCTGGCGCCAGGCCCACCGGCCAGTTGGCGTACAGGCCCATTAACAGGCAGCCCAGCGCGGCGGCGATGCAGGTGGCGACGAAGGCGGCACCATGGTCGATGCCGGCGTCGGCCATGATGTTCGGGTTGACGAAGATGATGTAGGCCATGGTGATGAAGGTGGTCACCCCGGCGATCAGTTCGGTTCTGACAGTGCTGCCGTGTTGCTTGAGTTTGAAAATCCGTTCCAGCCAACTCGTTTCGAGCGGTGGCGCGAGATCCAGCGTAGGGGCTTCGGATTTGCGGCTTTCCACAGCGAGTACTCCTCAAGTCTTTCTTGTTGTTGTTGGAGCCAGGGTCCTGAGCGATGCACTTGGTGGCTCCGCGAGGGAAGGCAGACGACTGACGCGTTTGTTGACTAACGGGTCAAGAAGTTGCTCGATGGATTATGCGTTTGTGTACAAAGAATGCAAATAATGTTTTATTTTTTGTGTGCACAATGCGTCGTATAACGGCTATATAGGTAAAACGCCCCCTGCGGAATCGCCTCAGCCTGTGTACAATGGCGCCATACTTTCTCTTCGTGCCTCGAGAGCCCATGAACGAACAGCTGCAACCTCTGAAAAAACCTGCGCGCACTGGCAAGGCCGGCCGCAGTGGTACCCAGGACGACATCGTCTACGCGCACATCTTCGAGGCGATCCTCGAGCAGCGATTGGCGCCGGGCACCAAGTTGAGCGAGGAAGCGCTGGGCGAGATCTTTGGCGTCAGCCGCACCATCATTCGCCGCGCGTTGTCGCGCCTGGCCCACGAAAGCGTGGTGCTGCTGCGGCCGAACCGCGGTGCCGTGGTGGCCAGCCCGACGGTGGAAGAGGCGCGTCAGGTATTCTTCTCGCGGCGCATGGTCGAGCGCGCCATCACCGAGTTGGCGGTGCAGCACGCGACGCTGGAGCAGCTCAACGAACTGCGCCAGATGGTGCGCGAGGAGCGCGACAGCTTCTCCCGGGGCGACCGTGGGGCCGGTATCCGCCTTTCCGGCGAGTTTCACCTCAAGCTGGCCGAAGCGGCTGGCAACGCCCCGCTGGTCAGCTTCCAGCGCAGCCTGGTGTCGCAGACTTCGCTGATCATTGCCCAATATGAAACTGGCACCCGCTCGCACTGCTCGTATGACGAGCACATGCAATTGATCGATGCCATCGAGGCGCGCGATGCCGAACAGGCGGTGAGCCTGATGATGCACCACATGGATCATATCGACAGTAAATTGAACCTGGACGAAGAGAGCGCCTCGGACGACCTGCATGCGGTGTTCTCGCACCTGCTGAAAAAGCCCAAGGTGTCGGCCAAGGGTTGATCGTTTGCCTGATGTGACCGAAGGGCTGCATGTGCAGCCCTTCGTCGTTACTGGCCATTAGCCGAACGTCTGCTAAATTCTTGTGAGCAAACCTTCATCAAGCAGTTGGGCTTGCGCATCCATTGCGTTCCACTACTTGAGGAAAGGTCGATGACCATGTCTCTGGGTACACGGATGGGGGCCGAGCTGGTCGGCACCTTCTGGTTGGTTCTTGGTGGTTGTGGCAGCGCCGTACTCGCAGCCAGTTCTCCCGTCGGCATCGGTGTGCTCGGTGTCGCCTTCGCCTTCGGTCTTACCGTACTGACCATGGCCTTCGCTATTGGTCATATCTCCGGCTGTCATCTCAACCCCGCCGTGTCGTTCGGGCTGGTGGTCGGTGGCCGCTTCCCGGCCAAAGAGCTGTTGCCTTATGTGATCGCCCAGGTGATCGGCGCCATCCTGGCCGCTGGCGTGATCTATCTCATCGCCAGTGGCAAGGCCGGTTTCGAGCTGTCCTCGGGCTTGGCGTCCAACGGCTACGCCGACCACTCGCCCGGCGGTTACACCCTGGGCGCAGGCTTTATCAGTGAAGTGGTGATGACCGCCATGTTCCTGGTGGTGATCATGGGCGCCACCGACGCCCGTGCCCCGGCAGGCTTCGCGCCGATTGCCATCGGCCTGGCCCTGACCCTGATCCACCTGATCTCGATCCCGGTGACCAATACCTCGGTCAACCCCGCGCGTAGCACGGGGCCGGCCTTGTTCGTCGGTGGCTGGGCTGTGCAGCAGCTGTGGCTGTTCTGGGTGGCTCCGCTGATCGGGGCTGCGATCGGCGGCGCGCTGTACCGGGCCCTTACGAAGGAGCCTTAGCGCTGGTGCACGCAACGCCCCGCGGCGTAGGTTTCGCGCACGGTGCGGTCGTCACCCAGGGTGGTTAGCACGAACAGGGTTTCTTCGATGCTGCTGGACTGCTGAATGCGGTAGTCCAGCAGCGGCGTGGCCTTGTAGTCGAGTACCACGAAGTCGGCATCGTTGCCCGGGCGCAGGCTGCCGATACGGTCGTCCAGGCGCAGTGCACGAGCGCCGCCGAGGGTAGCCAGGTACAGCGACTTGTACGGGTGCAGGCGCGCGCCTTGCAGCTGCATCACCTTGTAGGCCTCGTTCAGGGTGTTGAGCAGCGAGAAGCTGGTGCCGGCGCCGACGTCTGTGCCCAAGCCCACGTTGACCTCGAAGCGTTCGGCCTGGGGCAGGTTGAACAGGCCGCTGCCGAGGAACAGGTTGGAGGTCGGGCAGAAGGCCACGGCCGAGCCGGTTTCCGCCAGGCGCTGGCATTCGCTGTCGCACAGGTGCACGCCGTGGGCGAAAACCGAGCGCTCGCTAAGCAGCTCGAAGTGGTCGTAAACGTCCAGGTAGCCTTTCTGCTCGGGGAACAGCTCTTTCACCCAGTCGATTTCCTTGAGATTCTCGGACAGGTGGGTGTGCATGTACAGCCCTGGGAATTCCTTCAGCAGCTGACCGGCCAGGGCCAGTTGTTCCGGCGTGCTGGTCGGGGCGAAGCGTGGGGTCACGGCATAGTGCAGGCGACCCTTGCCGTGCCAGCGCTCGATCAACTGCTTGCTCTCTGTATAGCCGGACTCGGCGGTGTCGGTCAGGTAGTCCGGGGCGTTGCGGTCCATCATTACCTTGCCGGCAATCATCCGCAGGTCCAGGCGCTCGGCTTCTTCGAACAGGGCATTGACCGACTGCGGGTGCACGCTGCCGAACACCAGGGCGGTAGTGGTGCCGTTGCGCAGCAGTTCCTTGAGGAAGATCTTCGCCACCTTGTCGGCGTGATCCTTGTCGGCGAACTGTTTCTCGCAAGGGAAGGTGTAGGTATTCAGCCAGTCCAGCAGTTGTTCGCCGTAGGAACCGATCATGCCGGTCTGCGGGAAGTGGATGTGGGTATCGATGAAGCCAGGGGTGATCAGCGCGTCCTGGTAATGCACCACCTCGATGTCGGCCGCCAGTTTCGGCAGCAGTTCGCTGGCAGGGCCGACGGCGCTGATGCGGCCATCGTCGATCACCAGCAGGCCGTCCTCGAAGTACTCATGGGAAGCGTCCAGGCCTACTTCGGCCGGGTCGGCGATGCTGTGCAGAATGGAGGCACGGTAGGCTTTGCGGGTAACGGTCATAACACACTCGTCAAATGGCTTGGCTGCGCCGGGAGGGCGGCAGCAACTGGGCAATCGGGCCGGCGTTGGCGGCAGCGTCATGCTGGCCGAAGCAGGCGTTGTAGGTGGCAATGATTTCGCCGGCGATGGACACGGCAATCTCGATCGGTAGCTTGCCCTTGACCTCGGGCAGGCCCATCGGGCAGCGCATGCGCGCCAGCACGGCATCGTCGTAGCCGCGCTCGCGCAGGCGGTGCTCGAACTTGACCCGTTTGGTCTTCGAGCCGATCAGGCCGAACCAGGTGAAATCGTTGCGCTTGAGAATGGCGGCGGTCAGTTCCAGGTCGAGCTGGTGGTTGTGGGTCATGACGATGCAGTAGCTGCCTGGCGGCAGGTCCGCGATTTCGTCGACCGGCTCCTCACTGACGACCTTGCTCACCCCGTTGGGGATGTGTTCGGGGAATTCTTGTTCACGCGAGTCGATCCAGCGCACCCGGCAGGGCAACGCGGCGAGCAAGGGTACCAGAGCCCGGCCGACATGGCCCGCACCGAACACGGCGATGTGCGCCTGCACCGCAGCCATCGGCTCGAACAGCAGTACGGTGGCGCCGCCGCAGCACTGACCGAGGCTGGCACCGAGACTGAAACGCTCCAGGTGCGGGGTGTTGCGGTGTTCCTCGAGCATCCGCCGGGCGATGTGCAGGGCCTTGTATTCCAGGTGGCCGCCGCCGATGGTGTCGAACAGGCCGGTGGCGCTGACGACCATCTTCGAGCCAGCGTTGCGCGGGGTCGAACCGCGCTCCTCGATGATGGTCACCAGCACGCAGGCTTCGCCGCGGGACTGGTGGTCGGCGAGGGCGTTGATCCATTGGTGCATGATTCAACCTCTCTCAAGAGCGACACGGTCCCTGTAGGAGCGGCCTTGTGTCGCGAAAGGGCTGCGAAGCAGCCCCAGCTATCTTCATTGCTGCACAGATCCTGGGGCCGCTTCGCGACCCTTTCGCGACACAAGGCCGCTCCTACAGGGCCTTGCGTTGTCAGTGGGTGACGGTTTCCAGTTCCTGTACGGTCAGTTGCGCTGCAGCCACCGCCTTGCGCATCTGCTCGCACCCCCACAACACCCGCTCCGGTGTCGCCGGTGCATCCACCTGTGGCTGCACGCGGTAGTCGGCGATGCTGGCCACGGCGTCCTTGAGCGCACACCAGGCAGCGATGCCGAGCATGAACGGCGGCTCGCCCACGGCCTTGGAGTGGAACACGGTGTCTTCCGGGTTCTTGCGGTTCTCAACCAGCTTCACCCGCAGGTCCAGCGGCATGTCGGCCACCGCCGGGATCTTGTAGCTGGCCGGGCCGTTGGTCATCAGCTTGCCCTTGGCGTTCCACACCAGCTCTTCGGTGGTCAGCCAGCCCATGCCCTGGATGAAGCCGCCTTCGACCTGGCCAATGTCGATGGCCGGGTTCAGCGAATCGCCCACGTCGTGCAGGATGTCGGCGCGCAGCATCTTGTACTCGCCGGTCAGAGTGTCGACGATCACTTCCACGCAGGCAGCGCCGAAGGCGAAGTAGTAGAACGGCCGGCCGCGCGCCTGGCTGCGGTCGTAGTAGATCTTTGGCGTGCGGTAGAAGCCGGTGGTCGACAGCGACACCTGGGCGAAATAGGCCTGCTGCACCAGTTGCTCGAAGCTGACGATCTGGTCCCGCACGCGCACGTGGCCGTTGCGGAACTCGACGTCTTCCTCGGTCACCTGGTAGTGCCGTGCAGCAAACTCGGTGAGGCGTTTCTTGAGGATCTCGGCGGCGTTCTGGGCGGCCTTGCCGTTCAGGTCGGCGCCACTCGAAGCGGCGGTCGGCGAGGTATTGGGCACCTTGTCGGTATTGGTGGCGGTGATCTGGATGCGGCTGAAGTCGACCTGGAACACCTGCGCCACCACCTGTGCCACCTTGGTGTTCAGGCCCTGGCCCATCTCGGTGCCGCCGTGGTTCAGGTGAATGCTGCCGTCGGTGTAGATGTGGATCAGTGCACCGGCCTGGTTGAGGAAGGTGGCGGTGAACGAGATACCGAACTTGACCGGGGTCAGCGCCAGGCCCTTCTTCAGCACCGGGCTGTTGGCGTTGAAGCGGCGGATCGACTCGCGGCGCTCGGCGTAGTCGCTGCTGGCTTCCAGTTCGACGGTCATTTCCTCGAGCATGTTGTGCTCGACGGTCTGGTAGTAGTGGGTGACGTTGCGCTCGGTCTTGCCGTAATAGTTGGCCTTGCGCACGGCCAACGGGTCGCGGCCCAGGTGGCGGGCGATGTGGTCCATCACCTGTTCGATGGCGACCATCCCCTGCGGGCCGCCGAAGCCGCGGTAGGCGGTGTTGGAGGCGGTGTTGGTCTTGCAGCGGTGGCCATGCACGGTGGCATCGCCCAGGTAATAGGCGTTGTCGGAGTGGAACATGGCGCGGTCGACGATCGAGCCGGACAGGTCGGGCGAGTAGCCGCAGTTGCCAGCCAGGTCGAGGTTGATGCCGTGCAGGCGCCCGTCGTCGTCGAAGCCGACGTCGTACTCCACATAGAACGGGTGGCGCTTGCCGGTCATTGTCATGTCTTCGACCCGCGGCAGGCGCATCTTGGTTGGCTGGCCGGTCAGGCGCGCGATCACCGCGCACAGGCAGGCAGGGCTTGCCGCCTGGGTTTCCTTGCCGCCGAAGCCGCCGCCCATGCGGCGCATGTCCAGTACCACCTTGTTCATCGGCACGTCGAGCACTTCGGCGACCAGCTTCTGCACTTCGGTGGGGTTCTGCGTGGAGCAGTAGACGATCATGCCGCCGTCCTCGGTGGGCATCACCGAAGAGATCTGGGTTTCTAGGTAGAAGTGCTCCTGGCCGCCGATGTGCAGGGTGCCTTGCAGGCGGTGCGGGGCGCTGGCCAGGGCGGCGGCCGAGTCGCCGCGCTGGTGGGTGTGGCTGTCGAGCACAAAGTGCTTCTTGCGCAAGGCATCGACCACATCCAGCACCGGCTCCAGGTCTTCGTACTCGACGATGGCAGCCATGGCGGCACGGCGTGCGGTATCCAGGTCGCGGGCCGCCACCGCGAGCACCGGCTGGCCGAAGAACTCGACCTTGTCGATGGCCAGCAGCGGGTCACCAGCGACCACCGGGCCGATGTCCTTCAGGCCCGGGATGTCTTCGTGGGTGATGGCGATGCGCACGCCTTCGAAGGCGTAGCAGGGCGTGGTGTCGATGCGCAGGATGCGCGCATGGGCACGGTCTGCGGTGCGTGCATACACATGCAGCTGGTTGGGGAATTCCAGGCGGTCGTCGATGTACAGCGCTTCGCCCGACACATGCTTGTCGGCGCTGTCGTGCTTGACGCTGCGGCCGACCCCGGTGGTCAGGTCCTGGCTGAACAGTTCGGCCATCTCGGCTTGGCTCTTGGCTACGTGATGGTTAGACATAGTCGGTCACCCGGGTCTCGATGTAGGGCGTTTGCTGTTCGATGAAGTACTTGCGCAGCAGGTTTTGCGCGATCAGCAGGCGGTATTCCTTGCTGGCGCGGAAGTCGCTGAGCGGGGTGAAGTCCTCGGCCAGGGCCTGGCAGGCGCGTTCGATGCTGGCCTGGTTCCACGGCTTGCCGCGCAAGGCGGCTTCACAGGCGCGGGCGCGTTTCGGGATGGCCGCCATGCCGCCGAAGGCAATGCGTACACCGCTGACCACACCGTCTTCGATGCTCAGGTTGAAGGCGCCGCACACGGCGGAGATATCGTCGTCCAGGCGTTTGGACACTTTATAGGCACGGAAGGCCCAGTCGTTGCTGGCGCGTGGCACGATGATTTTCTCGATGAACTCGCTGTCCTGGCGGGCCGTGATGCGGTAATCGATGAAGTAGTCTTCCAGCGGCATGACCCGCTGGCGCTCGCCCTGGCGCAGCACCACCTGCGCATCCAGGGCGATCAGCAGGGGTGGCGAGTCGCCGATCGGCGAGGCGTTGCCGATGTTGCCGCCGAGGGTGCCCTGGTTGCGAATCTGCAGCGAGGCGAAGCGGTGCAGCAGGTCGCCGAAGTCCGGGTATTCCTCGTTGAGTGCGCCGTAGCAGTCGGTGAGCGGGGTGGCGGCGCCGATTTCCAGGTGGCTGGCGGTCTTGTCGATGCGCTTGAGTTCGGCGACGTGGCCGACGTAGATCATCACCGGCAGGGTCTTGTGGAACTGGGTGACCTCCAGCGCCAGGTCGGTACCGCCGGCCAGAAGGCGGGCTTCAGGGTGCGAGCTGTACAGGTCGGCCAGGTCGGCCACGGTCAGTGGCACCAGGCAACGCTTGTCGCCACTGTTGAGCTCGCCGGTCTGGGTCGGGGCGATGGCCTTGAGGCGGGCGATGGTCTGCCCCTGCTGGGCGTCGAACTGGTCGCGGCAGGGCAGGCGGCAGCTTTGCTCGGCGGCGTCGAGGATCGGGCGGTAACCGGTGCAGCGGCACAGGTTGCCGGCCAGGGCTTCCTGGGCCTGATGCAGGTCGGCACCCTGGCTGTTCTTCTGCAGGGCGAACAGCGACATGACGAAACCGGGGGTGCAGAAGCCGCATTGCGAGCCATGGCAATCGGCCATGGCCTGTTGCACGCTGTGCAGTTGGCCGTTGTGCTTGAGGCCTTCGACGCTGATCAGTTGCTTGCCGTGCAAGGAAGAAACGAACGTCAGGCAGGAGTTCAGGCTGCGGTAGCGCAGGCTGTCCTCGCCCTGTTCATCCTGCACAAGCTCGCCGACCACCACGGTGCAGGCGCCGCAGTCGCCACTGGCGCAGCCTTCCTTGGTGCCGGGTTTGCCCAGGTGCTCACGCAGGTACTGCAGCACCGTCATGTTCGGGTCCAGGGCATGCTCACTATGCAGCTCCTGGTTGACGAGAAACTGGATCACGGGGATGGCCTCGCAATGGTTTTATTGTTGTTGGGCGGACAATAAGCAGACCTGTCGCAGTGGTCAATATTTTTCTGACTCAAAGGTCAGGAAATTGCGTATGTCGACGTCCAGCCGAACACAGTGCCCCTATCACAAGCATAGATCGCGCCGGGTGGCTGGCTGCCTGGCGGGTCAAATAAAGCGCCATGCCCCTCTGCGCGTGGGCTGGGCAAGTGCGCTACAATCGCTCCCTTGTGCCCAGTTCAATGATTTTGAAGGAAAACCATGACGTTCAAGGCGCCGGACAGCCTCTCCGAGCAGATTGCCGACTACCTGGCCGAACGCATCATTCGCGGCGAGCTTGCGCCCGGTGAGCGGATCCAGGAGCAGAAGGTCACCCAGGCCCTCAGCGTCAGCCGCGGCTCGGTGCGCGAAGCGCTGTTGATCCTCGAACGTCGCCATCTGATCGCGATCCTGCCGCGACGTGGTGCCCATGTCACCGAACTGGACGAGCGCAGCGTGCGCAGCCTGTGCACCCTGATGGGCGAGTTCTACATCCTGCTCGGCAACGCCGTTGCCCAGAAATGGCGCCTGGACACCGACCTGAGCCCGTTCCTGGACATCCAGCAGCGCTTGCAGCAGGCACGCGATCATCAGGACATCAAGGTGTTCGTCGCCGAGAGCTTCGCAGTGATGCGCGCTGCCTACCCCTTCGCCGACAACCCTTATCTGCAGGAAACCGTGGAAAACCTGCAGCCGGCCATGAGTCGCGCCTACTACCTGGCGCTGGATCAGCGCCAGGCCAACATGGACGACTACCTCGACCTGTTCGCCCGCCTGCTCGAAGCCGTGGTTGCCCGTGACCTGTCGCGCATCCGCGAGGTGCTCACCGCCTATGGCCAGCGCAGCTGCGAACTGGTGCTGGCGGCGCTGGCCCGGGGCTGACCGATGCGCCTGAAGTGCATTCGCCTGGCCGGGTTCAAGTCGTTCGTCGACCCGACCACGGTCAACTTCCCCAGCAACATGGCGGCGGTGGTAGGCCCCAACGGCTGCGGCAAGTCCAACATCATCGACGCGGTGCGCTGGGTGATGGGCGAAAGTTCGGCGAAGAACCTGCGCGGCGAGTCGATGACCGACGTCATCTTCAACGGCTCCACCAGCCGCAAGCCGGTGAGCCAGGCCAGCATCGAGCTGGTGTTCGACAACAGCGAAACCACCTTGCTGGGTGAATACGCCGCGTATGCCGAGATTTCCATCCGCCGCAAGGTCACCCGCGACGGGCAGAACAGCTATTACCTGAACGGCACCAAATGCCGCCGTCGGGACATCACCGACATCTTCCTCGGCACTGGCCTGGGCCCGCGCAGCTACTCGATCATCGAGCAGGGCATGATTTCCAAGCTGATCGAGGCCAAGCCCGAAGAGTTGCGCAACTTCATCGAAGAGGCGGCCGGCATCTCCAAGTACAAGGAGCGCCGCCGCGAGACCGAGAGTCGCATCCGTCGCACCCAGGAGAACCTGGCGCGGCTGACCGACCTGCGCGAAGAGCTGGAGCGCCAGCTCGAACGCCTGCACCGCCAGGCTCAGGCCGCTGAGAAGTATCGCGAATACAAGGCCCAGGAACGCCAGCTCAAGGCGCGCCTGTCGGCGTTGCGCTGGCGCGACCTGGACGAGCGTGTGCGCCAGCGCGAGACGGCGATCGGCGATCAGGATATCGCCCATGAAGCGCTGGTTGCCGAGCAGCGCAATGCCGATGCCAGCATCGAGCGCTTGCGCGATGGCCACCATGAACTGTCCGAGCGCTTCAACCAGGTGCAGGGCCGCTTCTATTCGGTGGCCGGTGATATCGCCCGGGTCGAGCAGAGCATCCAGCACGGGCAGCAGCGCCTGCGCCAGTTGCAGGACGATTTCAAGGAAGCCGAGCGCACCCGTCAGGAAACCGAATCGCATCTGGGCCATGATCGCACCCTGCTGGCCACCCTGGGTGAAGAGCTGGCCACGCTCGAGCCCGAGCAGGAACTGACCCTGGCCGCCGCCGAAGAGGCTGCCGCCACCCTCGAAGAGGCCGAGCTGGGCATGCACGGCTGGCAGGAGCAGTGGGACCGCTTCAATACCCGCTCTGCCGAGCCACGGCGCCAGGCCGAAGTGCAGCAAGCGCGCCTGCAGCAGCTGGAAACCAGCCTGGAGCGTCTGGCCGAACGACAGCGCAAACTGGTCGAGGAAGGCGAGCAGCTGGGGGTGGAGCCACAGGATGCCACTCTGCTCGATCTCTCCGAGCAACTGGCCAGCAGCGAGATGCTGCTTGAAGAGTTGCAATTGTCGGAGGAGCAGCTGGTCGAGCGCCTGGAAAGCGTGCGCGAGCAACTGCAGCAAGCCACCCATGCCCAACAGGAGCAGCAGGGTGACCTGCAGCGCCTCGGCGGCCGCCTGGCCTCGCTGGAGGCACTACAGCAGGCTGCGCTGGAGCCGGGCGTCGGCGCCGCCGACTGGTTGCGCGAGCAGGGCCTGGAGCAGCGCCCGCGCCTGGCTGAGGGCCTGCGCGTGGAGCCGGGGTGGGAGCTGGCGGTGGAAACCGTGCTCGGTGCCGATTTGCAGGCCGTGCTGCTGGATGATTTTGCCGGGCTGGACTTCAGCGGCCTGGAGCAGGGCGAGCTACGCCTGTTGCTGACGGCTGGCGACATCGAGCGTCAGCCCGGCAGCCTGCTCGACAAGGTCGAAGGGCACATCGATCTGGCCCCGTGGCTGGGCCGAGTGCAGCCGGTCGAAGACCTTGCCGAGGCCCTGGCACGGCGCGCCGAATTGGCTGAAGGGCAGAGCCTGGTCAGCCGGGATGGCTACTGGGTTGGCCGCCATTTCCTGCGCGTCAGCCGGGGTGGCGAGGCCCAAGGCGGCGTGCTGGCCCGTGGTCAGGAAATCGAACGCCTGGGTCAGGAACAGCTCGAGTTTGAAGCCGCGCTGGAGCAGGTGGAGCAGCAGCTTCAGGCAACCCGCGAGCAGCAGCTGGAGCTGGAGGAGCAGCGCGAGCAGCTGCGCCGCCGCACGCAGGATGAAAACCGCCAGCACGGCGAGCTCAAGGCCAACCTCTCTGCCGGCCGCGCCCGTGCCGAGCAAGTGGAGCTGCGCCGGCGCCGCCTGCAGGAAGAACTGACCGAGCTTCAGGAGCAGCGTGCTCTGGAGCAGGAGCAACTGGGCGAGGCTCGCCTGGTGCTGCAGGAGGCGTTGGACCTGATGGCCCAGGACACCGAGCAGCGCGAACAGCTGATGGCGCGCCGCGACACCCTGCGCGAAGCTCTCGATCGCATCCGCCAGGAAGCCCGCCAGCACAAGGACCACGCCCACCAGTTGGCCGTGCGCCTGGGTTCGCTGCGTGCGCAGCACGACTCCACCCGCCAGGCCCTGGAGCGCCTGGAGCAGCAGGCCGCACGCCTGAGCGAGCGCCAGGAGCAGCTGAGCCTGAACCTCGAGGAAGGTGAGGCGCCGCTCGAAGAGCTGCGCCTGAAGCTCGAAGAGTTGCTGGAGCGGCGCATGAGCGTCGATGAGGAAATGCGCCTGGCGCGCCTGCACATGGATGAAGCCGACCGCGCGCTGCGCGATGCCGAAAAGCGCCGCACCCAGGCCGAGCAGCAAGCCCAGTTGCTGCGTGGCCAGCTGGAGCAGATGCGCCTGGAAAACCAGGGCCTGGACATCCGCCGCAAGACCTTGCAGGAACAACTTCTGGCCGACGGCTACGATTTGCAGGGCGTGCTTGCCACCGTCGAGGCCGATGCCAGCGAGCAGAGTACCGAGCAGGACCTGGAGCAGGTCGAAGGCCGCATCCAGCGCCTGGGTGCGATCAACCTGGCGGCCATCGAGGAGTACGAACAGCAGTCCGAACGCAAGCGTTACCTCGACGCCCAGGACGCTGACCTGGTCGAAGCTCTGGACACTCTGGAAAACGTCATCCGCAAGATCGACAAGGAAACCCGCAACCGCTTCAAGGATACCTTTGATCAGATAAATGCCGGATTACAGGCACTTTTTCCAAAAGTTTTCGGTGGCGGCAGCGCTTATCTGGAACTGACGGGCGAAGATCTACTCGATACAGGGGTGACGATCATGGCGCGTCCGCCGGGCAAGAAGAACAGCACCATCCATTTGCTGTCCGGCGGCGAGAAGGCACTGACCGCATTGGCGCTGGTGTTTGCCATCTTCAAGTTGAACCCCGCACCGTTCTGCATGCTCGACGAGGTCGATGCGCCGCTGGACGATGCCAACGTCGGGCGGTACGCCCGGCTGGTCAAGGAAATGAGTGAAAGCGTGCAGTTCATCTACATCACCCATAACAAGATTGCCATGGAGATGGCGGATCAATTGATGGGGGTGACCATGCACGAGCCCGGTTGCTCACGTCTTGTTGCAGTTGATGTGGAGGAGGCCCTGGCCATGGTAGACGCCTGATGAGCGAAGATAGGGCGAAAACTGTAGGCAAATGCCCCTGTCATGTGCGACAGACGGTGTAAAGTTGTCTTTGGTCGTGCTAGCTTAATGTCACTCGTTTTTTGCGTGGGTAAAACGCCTGTCAGAACATAGAGTTGGCGCCACGTGTTAAAGGGCTTTGAACCCTTTGTTTTCAAGCATATTTTTATAGAGGCACGGGATTACATGGAAATCGGTCTGCGCGAGTGGCTGATCGTCATCGGCGTCATTGTCATCGCCGGTATTCTTTTCGACGGCTGGCGCCGCATGCGCGGCGGAAAAGGCAAGCTGAAATTCCGTCTGGATCGCAGTTATTCCAACCTGCCGGACGAGGAGGGCAGCGCTGAAGTGCTCGGCCCGTCGCGGGTACTGGATACCCAGAAGGAGCCTGAACTGGACGAGGCCGACCTGCCGTCGCTCAGTGCACCGGCGCGCGAACGTGAGCGCGAGCCGAAGCCGGCCAAGGCCAGCAAACGCGGCAAGCGCGCGGCAGAGGCGCAGCAGCAGGGCGACCTGAACCTGGCCGCCGAGCCGCGTGAGCCCGACCTGTTCGCCGATGCCGACGAAGATTTCGCCGCCGACAACACCCGCAACAGCGGCTTTGCTGCCACCGGTAACGCTACCAAGGAGTTGCCACCGGTCGAGGAAGTGCTGGTGATCAGCGTGATTTCCCGTGACGAAGGCGGCTTCAAGGGCCCGGCCCTGCTGCAGAACATCCTCGAAAGCGGCCTGCGTTTCGGCGAGATGGACATCTTCCACCGCCACGAAAGCATGGCCGGTCACGGTGAAGTGCTGTTCTCCATGGCCAACGCGGTCAAGCCGGGCATCTTCGACCTGGACGACATCGACCACTTCAGCACCCGTGCCGTGAGCTTCTTCCTCGGCCTGCCAGGCCCACGTCATCCGAAGCAGGCCTTCGATGTGATGGTGGCGGCAGCGCGCAAGCTGGCCCACGAGCTCAATGGCGAACTGAAGGACGACCAGCGCAGCGTGCTGACCGCCCAGACCATCGAGCACTACCGCCAGCGCATCGTCGAGTTCGAGCGCCGTGCGCTGACCCAGAAGCGCTGATGTGCCCAAGTGGGCGGACCTGGCCTTGGTCTCGCCCACCCTGTTTCAAGCGCAAGAGCAGCCCTGGGCTGCTCTTTTGCTTTGCAAGAGAACCTGAAAAATGACCGCCGAAACCCGAATCCACGCACTGCGCGCCGAACTCGATCAGCACAACTACCGCTACTACGTGCTCGACGAGCCGAGCGTGCCCGATGCCGAATACGACCGCCTGTTCAATGAACTCAAGGCGCTCGAAGCCGAGCACCCGCACCTGGTCACCCCCGACTCGCCCACCCAGCGTGTTGGCGGCGCTGCCCTGGCAGCCTTCAGCCAGGTGCGTCATGAGGTGCCCATGCTCAGCCTGGGCAACGCCTTCGAGGAGGCCGACCTGCGCGAGTTCGGCCGCCGGGTGGTCGAGGGGCTCGACCAGCCTGGCGCGGTGGATTTCAGTTGCGAGCCGAAGCTCGATGGCCTGGCGGTGAGCCTGCTGTACCGTGACGGCCAGTTGGTGCAGGGTGCTACCCGTGGCGACGGCACCACCGGCGAGGACATCAGTGCCAACGTGCGCACCGTGCGCAACATCCCGCTGAAGCTGCAGGGCGAGGGCTGGCCCGCCGTGCTCGAAGTGCGCGGCGAGGTGTACATGAGCAAGGCCGGTTTCGACCGCCTCAATGCTGCCCAGGCTGAAGCGGGCGGCAAGACCTTCGCCAACCCGCGCAACGCCGCTGCCGGCAGCCTGCGCCAACTGGACTCGAAGATCACTGCCAGCCGCCCGCTGGAATTCTGCTGCTACGGCGTCGGGCAGGTTTCCGAGAGCATCGGCGAAAGCCACATCGGCATCCTTGAGCAGCTCAAGCAGTGGGGGCTGCCGATCAGCCGTGAACTCAGGCATGCGGCCGGTATTGAAGAGTGCCTGGCCTATTACCGCGACATTGGCGAGCGGCGCAACAGCCTGCCGTATGAAATCGACGGCGTGGTATTCAAGGTCAACAGCCTGGCTGCCCAGCGCGAGCTGGGTTTCCGCGCGCGCGAGCCACGCTGGGCCATCGCCCACAAGTTCCCGGCCATGGAAGAGCTCACCGAAGTGCTGGACGTGGAATTCCAGGTCGGCCGTACCGGCGCGGTCACGCCCGTGGCGCGCCTGAAACCGGTCAAGGTAGCCGGTGTGACGGTGTCCAACGCCACCCTGCACAACATGGACGAAATTGCCCGGCTGGGGCTGCGCATCGGGGATACGGTGATCATCCGCCGTGCCGGTGACGTGATCCCGCAGGTCATGCAGGTGGTGCTTGAGCGCCGTCCCGACGATGCGCGCCCGGTACAGGTGCCGAGCGAATGCCCGGTCTGTGGCTCGCAGGTCGAGCGCACCCAGTTGGTCAAGCGCAGCAAGGGCAAGGAAACCACCAGTGAAGGTGCGGTGTACCGCTGCGTCGGCCGCCTGGCCTGCGCCGCCCAGCTCAAGCAGGCGATCATTCATTACGTCTCCCGCCGTGCCATGGACATCGATGGCCTGGGCGAGAAAAGCGTCGAGCAGCTGGTGGATGAAGGGCTGATCAGCTCGCCGGCAGACCTGTACAAGCTGGAATTCGATCAGATCGTCGGCCTGGAGGGCTTTGCCGAGGTCTCCAGCAAGAAGCTGCTGGACGCCATCGAAGCCAGCAAGCGCCCGAGCCTGGCGCGCTTCATCTACGCCTTGGGCATTCCGGATGTCGGCGAGGAGACCGCCAAGGTCCTGGCCCGCTCGCTGGGCAGCCTTGCCCGCGTGCAGCAGGCGCTGCCGCAGGTGCTGACCTATCTTCCGGACATCGGCCTGGAAGTTGCCCACGAGATCCACAACTTCTTCGAGGACGAACACAACCGCAAGGTCATCGAGCAGTTGCTGGCCTGCGGCATGCAACTGCAGGATGAAGGCGAGCTGGCTGCCGAGTTCGCCGCCAGCACGACCCTTGCCGGCATGATCGCCAAGCTGGACATCGCCTCGGTCGGCCCGACCGGCGCCGAGAAGCTGGTCGCCAAGCTCGATAGCCTGGACAAGATCATCGCGGCTGACGGCATCGACCTGCGCCAGGCCCTGGCGGCGAAACAGGCCGAAGCGGTGCGCGAGTTCTTCAAGGATGAGGCCAACCAGAAGCTGGCCCGTGATATCGAGGCCCAGCTGTTGGCCTTCGGCATGCACTGGAGCAGCGAGAAGAAGGTGGCCGAAGGCCTGCCGCTGGCTGGCCAGACGTGGGTGCTGACAGGGTCCCTGGAACGCTTCAGTCGCGACATCGCCAAGGAGAAGCTGGAAGGGCTGGGTGCCAAGGTGGCCGGTTCGGTGTCTGGCAAGACCCACTGCGTGGTGGCTGGCCCTGGTGCGGGTTCCAAGCTGGCCAAGGCCAGTGAGCTTGGGGTGAAGGTGCTGGATGAAGAGGCCTTTGTAACCTTCCTGGCAGAGCATGGCATCACTGTCTGACGTTCTGCGGTCCCTGTAGGAGCGGCCTTGTGTCGCGAAAGGGCTGCAAAGCAGCCCCGGCATTTCCGAAGTGTTCTGAAGATCTGGGGCCGCTTCGCGCCCCCTTTCGCGACACAAGGCCGCTCCTACACGAATCCTGTGCCAACCCTGCGTTAACCGCAATCCAGTCAAGTCATTGAGAAATGATGACTTTTTCTCGCCCTAGAGGTTGTATCTTCGCCCCAGACCGGTACAATGGCGCGGCTCGCTGCTTGGCGAGCCGCGTAGTGGTGGCCCCATCGGTCCCCCCGCATTGATTACCCGTTAACCTGGTCAGGCCCGGAAGGGAGCAGCCATAGCGGGAACATCGAGTGCCGGGGTGTGGCTGGTGGGGCCGCCTCCATTTCCGGGGTCGGAAAATTGCATTCGGCCCGGCTTTCAGATTCGTCCCCCTCTGTATCACTTGGCTACAGGTGTCGCATGATCAGCGTGCCGACAACTATCACAACCAAAGTGAATCCCGCTCCCAGACCAAGAGGCACCAGCGCTTGCCAGGGAGACTCGTTCCTGATTCTGCGCATTTCCTCTTCCAGTTCCTCAAGGTCAAGATGAAATTGCTCGCGGATTTCCTCAATGGCCTCAGCTCTGAGTTTGTGGTTTTCGATCAGCAGTCTGTCGAGGTCCAGGTTGTCACGCTCGTCCTGACGCATGAGGCTTCCTTGTTCGATAGTGAGCGCGCCTGTACAGCTATTTTGTTCTGTTTCCTTTCTTAGGGAAATCGTTCGCTTCGGATGTTGTTGTAGTCTCGGTGGCTTTGATTTTTCCGATATTTCAAGGGCTGCAGCGTGTGCCTGGAATTCTCCTTGGCTAAAAAGAGAAATCTCCTACACGCATTCATTTGCTGAAGAATTATCCTACGCAACCTGTTGCCACCCGTCTGATTGTCCCTGGGAAGCCTGCCCTTTAGCATTTTCTGGTCGCTGTCGGTTCAGCGATCGGGTGTGGAAGCCCAGCAAGTACACTGGCGGTTGTCGTTATGGCAGCTGTGCGCGGGAGGTATTCGTACCTGCCGGGTTTGCCGTGTACCTGGTCTTCCACCCCGTGTACAGCTGCCACCCTTATGCGTGGAAGCAAGAGGAGCGCAGCACAATCAACACGGAGCTGTTATGAAAAAGATTGTCCCTGATCCACCCCTTGACCTCGATCCACAGCCAGGCAAGGTCCTGTCGCGCGCCATCAGCGAGGGCATTGTCCCGATGGAATATGTGTTGATGAATGTTTCCCATTATTTGATGTTCGCCTACAGCGATAGCCGCCGGGCGCTTGAACGGATCGAGGATGAGGAGACGCGGCAGTTGCTCCAGCATGGGCTGCGAGCGATGCAGATTGCCTGTGGGCAGGCGGATGCGCTGGTGGCGGCTATGGAAAGGCAGTGATCGCGTGAGGGCTGGCAGGTGCCTGGCAGGTAATTGCGTCAGGGCCTCCAGGTGCCCAGATGCTCTATACAGGCAGGCGTCCAGCGGTCCGGGCTAAACTCAACGCTGGACCGCCGAAATCTCCCCTGAATACGCTGTCGCCCCATACCGCCGCACAATCCGCTCAATCTCCCCCGATTCCTTCATTCGCACCAATGCCCGCAAAACCCCCTGGGTCGGTATCGCCGGGTCATTCCTCACCATGCACCCCAGCGCCTGTTCCTCCAGCACCGCCTGCACCTGCAGCCGCTGCTCGGCGGGCAAGCTCTGGTTGAACCACTGCAATGACAGCTCATTGCTCACCGCATGCCGATACCGCCCGATCTGCAGCTTCTGCAGCGCCAGTTGCTGGCTGCGGCTGTCCTCGCGCAGCAGGCGCCTCTGGGCAAACAGCGGCTCCAGCGTGCCGTAGGCATACCCCAGCACCGTGCCGATCGCCTGGGGTGGCAGTTGTTCGGGGCGAGCAGGGGTGGCGTCGCCCGGTCGCCCGACCAACACGTCGCGCTGCAGAATCAACGGAATGCTCCAGACGAAATTCCCCGGCCGATCATTGAACCACTGGCTGCTCACATAGCAGCGCACATCGATGTCACCCGCATCCATCGCCTGTTGCAGGCGCAGGCGGGCCATCACGTGATACTCCGGGCGCACGCCGGCCTCCCGGGCCAGTGCCTGGATCAGGTCGAATACCAGGCCCTCCACCGGCTGGCCGCCTTCGACCCGCACCAGCGGCATGCTCCAGCTCTCGGCCACGGAAAAGCGCAGCACCGGGAGGTCCGCCAGGCTGTGGGTGGTCCAGAGCAATAGCAGGGCCAGCAAACGTCGCAATGCACATCCTCCTTGAACAGCGCGCCAGTTGCTTAGCTTAGACGAGCCGTGCAGGGTGCAATTTTGCCCCCGCTCCGCTAGCATTAGCGATCTTCCGCTCGATCAGGCTGCGATGGTTTTTCGATGAGTTATCAGGTTCTTGCACGTAAATGGCGTCCGCGCTCGTTCCGCGAAATGGTCGGCCAGACCCATGTGCTCAAGGCCTTGATCAATGCCTTGGACAACCAGCGCCTGCACCACGCCTACCTGTTCACAGGTACCCGGGGTGTGGGCAAGACTACCATTGCGCGGATCATCGCCAAATGCCTCAACTGCGAGACCGGCATCACGTCCACGCCCTGTGGCACCTGTTCGGTGTGCCGGGAGATCGACGAGGGTCGCTTCGTCGACCTGATCGAGATCGACGCCGCGAGCCGCACCAAGGTCGAAGACACCCGCGAACTGCTCGATAACGTGCAGTACGCGCCGAGCCGTGGGCGCTTCAAGGTCTACCTGATCGACGAAGTGCACATGCTCTCCACCCACTCGTTCAACGCCTTGCTCAAGACGCTGGAAGAGCCGCCGCCCTACGTCAAGTTCATCCTTGCCACCACCGACCCGCAGAAGCTGCCGGCCACCATCCTGTCGCGCTGCCTGCAGTTCTCGCTGAAGAACATGAGCCCGGAGCGGGTGGTCGAGCACCTGAGCCACGTGCTGCAGGCCGAGAACGTGCCGTTCGAGTCGGATGCCTTGTGGCTGCTCGGCCGTGCGGCCGACGGTTCAATGCGAGACGCCATGAGCCTGACCGACCAGGCCATCGCCTTTGGCGAGGGCAAGGTATTGGCCGCCGATGTGCGCGCCATGCTCGGCAGCCTCGATCATGGCCAGGTCTATGGCGTGCTGCAGGCGCTGCTCGAAGGTGATGCGCGGGCGCTGCTCGAAGCCGTGCGCAACCTGGCCGAACAGGGGCCGGACTGGAGCGGCGTGCTGGCCGAAATGCTCAATGTGCTGCACCGCGTGGCCATTGCCCAGGCGCTGCCCGAGGCAGTTGACAACGGCCAGGGTGATCGCGACCGGGTGCTGGCGCTGGCCTCGGCGTTGCCGGCCGAAGATGTGCAGTTCTACTACCAGATGGGCCTGATCGGGCGCCGCGACCTGCCGTTGGCGCCGGACCCGCGGGGCGGTTTCGAAATGGTCCTGCTGCGCATGCTGGCCTTCCGCCCGGCAGATACCGACGATGCGCCGAAACCAGTGCTAAAGCCAGTGGGGATCAGCCAGGCCACAGCTGATCCGGCAACCCCGGTGGCAGCGCCAGCCGTTGTTGACGAGGCGCCTGCCGTTGAGCCGCCGCAGCCTGCACCCGTGGCGCCGGCCCCGCAGGCTGAGGCCGCACCGGTTGTGGCGCCGGCGCCTGAGCCAGAGCCTGAACCCGAAGTTGCCGCGCCTGAGCCGGTGGTGGTAGAGGAGGTCATCGACCTCCCCTGGGAGGAGCCTGCTGCGGCGCCCACGCCCACGCCAACGCCAACGCCTGCGCCCGGGCCCGAGCCAGCACCCGCTCCGGCCCCGGCTCCGGTTGCAGCCTCGCAGAGCGCCCAGCCTGCCTACGACGAGCCGCCCTTCGACCCGTCCGCCTACGCTTCGGCTGGCATGGATCGCGACGATGAGCCGCCCATGGATGAGGACTACTACGGTGGCGAAAGCGACCCGGTAGGCTTCAGCTACCTCGACGAGCTGGCCGAACACGTTCAGGAGGAAGCACCTGCCGCCGCCCCCGAGCCAATGCCGGCTGCCCAGCCCGCGACTGGCCTGGCCCTGCAATGGCTGGAATTATTCCCACAGTTGCCTGTATCCGGCATGACAGGCAACATCGCTGCAAACTGTACGCTGATGGCCGCCGACGGCGACGACTGGCTGCTGCACCTGGACCCAGGCCAAGGCGCGCTGTTCAATACCACCCAGCAACGCCGGCTGAACGAGGCGCTCAACCAGCACCTGGGGCGCACCCTGAACCTGCGGATCGAGCTGATTCGCCCCGAGCAGGAGACCCCGGCCCAGGCAGCCTCACGCAAGCGTGCCGAGCGCCAGCAGGATGCCGTGCTGTCGATCGAGCAGGATCCGTTGATCCAGCAGATGATCAAGCAGTTCGGTGCCACGGTGCGACAGGATACTATTGAGCCTGTAGAAGCCCTGGCCAGCCAGGGCCAGTAATCGATAACCATGCGGCCGGCCCCTCGCCGGGCCGCATCACATGACCCAATCGAGGTATACCCCATGATGAAAGGTGGCATGGCCGGCCTGATGAAGCAGGCCCAGCAGATGCAGGAAAAGATGCAGAAGATGCAGGAAGAGCTGGCCAACGCCGAAGTCACCGGCCAATCCGGTGGCGGCCTGGTGAGCGTGGTGATGACCGGTCGTCACGACGTCAAGCGCGTCAGCATCGACCAGAGCCTGATGTCGACCGATGAAGACGACAAGGAAGTGCTGGAAGACCTGATCGCCGCTGCGCTGAACGACGCCGTGCGCAAGATCGAGCAGAACAGCCAGGACAAGATGGGCAACATGACCGCTGGCATGCAATTGCCGCCGGGCTTCAAGATGCCGTTCTAAGGCATCGCGTTGCACAGAGCCGCCGCGGGGTAACCGCGGCGGCTTTTTTTTGCCTGTGCAAATGGCCCGCTCACAGGGTCTACTGATTTGACGCCCATGCCTGCGCTGGGTATAAACCGCCTCTCATTGATTTATCAGGCATTTCCCATGAGCTTCAGCCCCCTGATCCGCCAACTGATCGACGCCCTGCGCACCCTCCCGGGCGTCGGCCAGAAAACCGCCCAGCGCATGGCCCTGCAGCTGCTTGAGCGTGACCGCAGCGGCGGCCTGCGCCTGGCCCAGGCGTTGAGCCAGGCCATGGAAGGGGTAGGGCACTGCCGCCAGTGCCGGACCCTGACTGAGCAGGAGCTATGCCCGCAGTGCAGCGACCCGCGCCGTGACGACACGCAGCTGTGCGTGGTGGAAGGGCCGATGGATGTGTATGCGGTGGAGCAGACTGGCTATCGTGGGCGTTACTTCGTGCTCAAGGGGCATTTGTCGCCGCTCGATGGCCTGGGGCCTGAGGCGATAGGAGTGCCGCAGCTGATGGCGCGGATCGAAGAGCAGGGCAGCTTTACCGAGGTGATCCTGGCGACCAACCCGACCGTGGAGGGTGAGGCGACGGCGCATTACATTGCCCAGTTGCTGAACGAGAAGGGGCTGGTGGCGTCGCGGATTGCCCATGGTGTGCCGCTGGGCGGGGAGCTGGAGCTGGTTGACGGTGGCACCCTGGCCCATGCCTTCGCCGGGCGTAAGCCGATCTCGCTGTAAATCGCTGGGGCTGCTTTGCAGCCCTTTCGCGACACAAGGCCGCTCCTGCAGGAAACGTGATCCCCTGTAGGAGCGGCCTTGTGTCGCGAAAGGGGCGCAAAACGCCCCCCGAAGACTCAGTATTCGCTCAGGGAAAACTCGGTCAGGCAGAAGGTCGGCACCCCAGCGGCCTGCAGCCGGCGCGAGCCCTCCAGCTCTGGCAGGTCGATGATCGCCGCCGCCTCGAACACCTGCGCCCCGGTGCGGCGCACCAGGTTAGCGGCAGCCAGCAGGGTGCCGCCGGTGGCAATCAGGTCATCGAAGATCAGCACCGAATCGCCTTCGCACAGGCTGTCGGCATGCACTTCCAGGAAGGCTTCGCCGTATTCGGTCTGGTAGCCCTCGCTCAAGACGTCAGCCGGCAGCTTGCCCTGCTTGCGGAACAGGATCAGCGGCTTGTTCAGCTGGTGGGCGATGATCGAGCCGATCAGGAAGCCACGCGCATCCATGGCGCCGATGTGGCTGAACTCAGCCTCGACGTAACGCTCGATGAACTGGTCGGCCACGTAGCGCAGCCCGCGCGGCGACTGGAACAGCGGGGTGATGTCGCGGAAGATCACGCCGGGCTTGGGGAAGTCCACTACCGGGCGGATCAGGGCTTTGAGGTCGAAGGCGTCGCTGTGCATTGTTGCGGGTATCCTGGGAAAACGAATGCCCAAGTATACCCGCTAAACGCCGGCCTCAGGCCTCGATTGCACCACCGGCCAGCGCGCACAGCTGGATCGGGTCGAGGATGTGCACTTCCTTGCCTTCGGCGCGGATCAGGCCGTTCTGCTGGAAGCGGGTGAACACCCGCGACACGGTTTCCACCGCCAGCCCCAGGTAGTTGCCGATCTCGTTGCGCGACATGCTCAGGCGGAACTGGTTGGCCGAGTAGCCGCGGGCGCGGAAGCGGGCGGACAGGTTGACCAGGAAGGTGGCGATGCGTTCGTCGGCGGTTTTCTTCGACAACAGCAGCATCATCTGCTGGTCGTCGCGAATTTCACGGCTCATCACCCGCATCAGCTGGCGACGCAGCTGTGGCAGTTGAACGGAGAGCTCATCGAGGCGCTCGAAGGGGATTTCACAGACCGAGGTGGTTTCCTGGGCCTGGGCCGACACCGGGTAGGCCTCGGTGTCCATGCCAGACAGGCCGACCAGCTCGCTGGGCAGATGGAAGCCGGTGATCTGTTCTTCGCCGCCGTCGCTCAGGCTGAAGGTCTTGAGGGCGCCAGAACGTACGGCGTAAACCGAGCCAAAATTGTCACCCTGGCGGAACAGGAACTCGCCTTTTTTCAGCGGGCGTCCGCGTTTGACGATTTCATCCAGTGCATCCATGTCTTCCAGGTTGAGCGAAAGAGGCAGGCACAGGGGGGCCAGGCTGCAGTCCTTGCAATGGGCCTGGTTGTGAGCGCGCAGTTTGACTGGCTCGGACATTTGAATCATTCCTTGTGGGAAAGCACACATAGGTCGTAAGGGTAACTCACGACCGAGGGTGTAGGCCAGTCTGCGCTACTTTGAAGCGAACTGGCGAAAACCCGGCAGGAAAATGCCGGGAGTCCTTGTCAGCCCATAGTGTGCCTGCCCAGGGAGCTTGTCCATGTGGTGGATTGACTCCGCAATCAGATCACCCGCGAGAAGCGCTGGCGGTTTTGCATCGCCAGGTAGGCGTCGAACACCATGCACACCGAGCGCGCCAGCAGGCGCCCAGCCGGCAGGATGCGGATGCCCTTGTCGTCCAGGCTGATCAGGCCATCGCGCTGCATGGTCTGCAGTTCTGGCCAAAGATCGTTGAAATAGCCGCGAAAATCGACGGTGAAGGCCGCTTCGATCGGCTCGAAGTCCAGTTCGAAATGGCAGATCAGCTGCTGGATCACGGCCCGCCGCAGGCGGTCGTCGTGGTTGCAGACCAGCCCGCGCTGGGTTGCCAGCTGGGCGTTGGACAGGCTGTCCTGGTAGGTGTTGAGGTCGCTGCTGTTCTGGCAGTACAAATCGCCGATCTGGCTGATTGCCGATACCCCAAGGCCGATCAGGTCGCAATGACCGTGGGTGGTGTACCCCTGGAAATTGCGCTGCAGGGTGCCTTCCTCCTGGGCGATGGCCAGTTCGTCGTCGGGCAGGGCGAAGTGGTCCATGCCGATGTAGCGGTAGCCGGCGGTGGTCAGCTGTTGAATGGTGTTGTGCAGCATCTCGAGTTTCTCTGCCGGGGCCGGGAGGTCGTTGCTGTCGATGCGCCGCTGCGGCATGAAGCGCTCGGGCAGGTGGGCGTAGTTGAACACCGAGAGGCGGTCGGGTTGCAGGCGGATCACCTCGTCGACGGTGCGGGCGAAGCCTTCCACGGTCTGTTTCGGCAAGCCGTAGATCAGGTCGAGGTTGATCGAGCGGAACTGCAGGGTGCGGGCTGCCTCGATCAGGGTGCGGGTCTGCTCCAGGCTCTGCAGGCGGTTGACTGCACGCTGCACGGCCGGGTCGAGGTCCTGCACGCCGAGGCTGACGCGGTTGAAACCCAGTTCACGGAGCAGGCCCATGGTCGACCAGTCGGCTTCGCGCGGGTCGATTTCGATGCCGTAGTCGCCGGAATCGTCATCCGGCAGATTGAAGTGCTGGCGCAGGGTGGCCATCAGCTGGCGCAGTTCCACATGGCTAAGAAAGGTCGGCGTGCCACCGCCAAAATGCAGCTGCTCAACGCGCTGTTTAGGGTCCAGGTGGCAGGCGATCAGCTGGATTTCCTGCTCCAGGCGCTGCAGGTAAGGCGCAGCGCGGCCGCGGTCCTTGGTGATGACCTTGTTGCAGGCGCAGTAGTAGCAGATGTTGGCGCAGAACGGCACGTGCACGTACAGCGACAGCGGGCGCACGGCCCGGCGGCTCTCGCGCAGGGCGTGGAGCAGGTCGAACGAGCCTACCTCGCTGTGCAGTTGCACCGCGGTCGGGTAGGAGGTGTAGCGTGGGCCGGCGAGATCGTAGCGGCGGATCAGGTCGGCATCCCAACGTAGGTCGGCGAGCATGTGGGCGGTCCCCGGATGATGCAGCAGTGTCCGGAGTCTATGGCCGTCTGTAGGAAACTGTGTTGATTTGTATCAAGGCATACAGGGGCTGCGATGGGCCGTAAAGCGGCCCCCGTCAGTGGCCCATGAGCCAATGCTGGTGCGGGCCGGGCAAAGTCCAGATACCAAACAGGATCACCAGCACTCCGCCCGCCATGCGCACGCTGCGCCGCCTCAACAAGGCGTTTACCCGCTCCGCCGCGAGGCCGGTGGCCAGCAGGATCGGCCAGGTGCCCAACCCGAACGCCAGCATCAGCGCCGCGCTGTAGCTCGCATCGCCCTGGCTGGCCGCCCACAGCAAGGTGCTGTACACCAGGCCGCATGGCAGCCAGCCCCACAGCGCCCCCAACAGCAGCGCACGGGGCATGCTGGACACTGGCATCAGGCGCGAGGCGGCCGGCTGGATATGCCGCCACAACCCCCGGCCCAGGGCTTCGATGCGGGTCAGCCCGCTCCACCAGCCAGCCAGGTACAGGCCCATGGCGATCAGCAGCAACGCAGCCACCGCACGCAAGGCCATGGCCGCCGGGCTGCTGGCCAGCGCCCAGCCCGCCAGGCCCAGCAGCAGGCCGGCGCAGGCATAGCTGAGGATGCGCCCAAGGTTGTAGGCCATCAGCAGGCGCAGGCGCCGACCGCGTTGCTCGGGAGGGATGGCCAGGGTCAGCGCGCCCATCAGGCCGCCGCACATACCCAGGCAATGCCCGCCGCCGAGCAGGCCGAGCACCAGTGCCGAGCCGAGCAGCGGAAGCAGGTCAGGCACGGGGTGGTGTTTCCTTATCGTCTGGCGTTGCGCTTTCTTCGGGTTTGACGGCCGCCTGATGACGCGGGTCCTGATCATCGAACAGGATGCTGTGGGCCGGGCCGTCGAGGTCGTCGTACTGGCCGCTGTCCACTGCCCAGAAGAAGATGTACACGGCCACGCCAACCAACAGCAGGGCGGCAGGGATCATCACATAGAGGGCGGGCATGGCGACTTCCTTCCGTAAGCTGCTGTGTCGTTCGCGGGCAAGCCAACTGATGCAGGCAAGCGGGTTAGACGCAGGGCATTGAGCACCACGATCAGCGAGCTGACCGACATGCCGATGGCCGCCCATACCGGGGTGATCCAGCCTAGTGCGGCGAACGGCAACATGAGGCCATTATACAGGGTCGCCCAGAGCAAATTCTCGAGGATGATGCGGCGCGTGCGGCGGGCCAGGTCGAAGGCCTGTACCAGGGCCTGCAGGCGGTTGGACAGCAGCACCGCGTCGGCGCTGGTCTTGGCCAGGTCGGTGGCGCTGCCCATGGCGATGCTGATGTCGGCGGCGGCTAGCACGGGTACGTCGTTGACCCCATCGCCAAGCATCAACACCTTGCGCCCGGATGCCTGCAGTGTCTTGAGCCGGTCCAGCTTGTCGTCCGGGCGCAGGCCGCCGATGGCTTGGTCGATGCCCAGCTGCGCGGCCACCTCGGCGACCATCGGCGAGCTGTCGCCGGACAAAAGCAAGGTGCGCCATCCTCGCGCCTGGCAGGCAGCGAGTAGCGCCGGGGCATCCTCGCGCAATCGATCATCGAGGCCGAACCAGGCCAGTGGGCCATGGCGGTCGCCGAGCAGCAGCCACTGGCCGCGAGGTTCCGGAACGGTGGGGATTTCGGCACCACTCAGGGCGCAGACGAACGTGGCCTGGCCGATGCGTAGCGGCTGACCATCGACCCTGCCTTCAAGGCCGAGCCCCGGGACTGTCTGCACGTCGTCGGCGGGGCTGGCGGTGCGGCCAAAGGCGCGTGCAATCGGGTGCTCGGAGCGGTTCTCGAGGGCGGCGGCAAGGGCCAGGCAACGGTCGGCCGGCAGCGTCGCCAGTGGGCGGATGCTGCGCAGGGTCAGGCGGCCTTCGGTGAGGGTGCCGGTTTTGTCGAAGATCACCGTGTCGATCTGGTTGAGGCCTTCAAGCACATGGCCGCGGGTCACCAGCAGGCCGAGCTTGTGCAGGGTGCCGGTGGCGGCCGTGAGTGCGGTCGGGGTGGCCAGGGACAGGGCGCACGGGCAGGTCGCCACCAACATGGCCAGGACGATCCAGAAGGCCCGTGCAGGGTCCAGGTACCACCACCACACGCCGATAGCCACGGCGGCCAGCAGCGAGAACAGCAGGAAAAACTGTGAGGCGCGATCGGCGATTTCCGCCAGCCGGGGCTTCTCTGTCTGCGCGCGTTCGAGCAGGCGGACAATGGCGGACAGGCGCGAGTCATGGCCGAGGGCTTCGACTTCAACGTTCAATGTGCTCTCGACGTTCAACGTGCCGCCGGTGACACGCTCGCCGGCCCGCCGTGGTTGCGGCAGATACTCGCCCGTCAGCAGCGACTCGTCGATGCTGGAGCGCCCTTCGACGATGCGCCCGTCGGCCGGGATCACCGCGCCAGGCAGCACCTGTACGGTGTCGCCACGCTGCAGTTCGCCGAGCAGGATACGTTCGGTTTGCCCGTAGCTGTCCAGGCGCAGGCATGAGGCCGGCAGCAGGTTGACCAGCTGCGCGGTGGCTGCGGCCGTGCGCTCGCGGGCGCGGCGCTCAAGGTAGCGGCCGGTGAGCAGGAACAGGGCGAACATGCCGACGGTATCGAAGTACAGCTCGCCGCTGCCGGTCACGGCCGTCCAGATGCCCGCGCCGAAGGCCAGGCCGAAGGCCAGCGACACCGACACGTCCATGGTCAGGTGGCGGGTGCGCAGGTCGCGCGCGGCGCCCTTGAAGAAGGGTGCGCAACTGTAGAACACGATCGGAATGGTCAGGAACAGCGCAACCCATCGCAGGATCGTGTGCATCTCCGGAGACAGGTCGATGTTGAATTCCGGCCACGTGGCCATGGTCGCCATCATCGCCTGGAACCACAGCAGCCCGGCCACGCCCAGGCGGCGCAGGGCGCTGCGGTTCTCTTTGGCGAGCTGCTCGGCGGCCTGGTCGGGCTGATACGGGTGGGCGGCGTAGCCGATCTGCCGCAGTTCGGCGAGCACCCGGGACAGCGGCAGCTGCTGGTCGTCCCAGTTGAGCAGGAGGCGGTGGTTGGACAGGTTCAGGCGGGCTTCGCCGACGCTGGGCAGGTTGCGCAGGTGCTTTTCGATCAGCCAGCCGCAGGCGGCGCAGCTGATGCCTTCAACCAGCAAGGTCGCCTCGGAAAAGTCGCCGGCATGGCGCACAAAGCTCTGCTGCACGTCGCTGCGGTCGTACAGGGCCAGTTCGTCTTGAAGTTGTTTCGGCAGTGCCTCGGGGTTGGCGCTGCTGTCGCTGCGGTGCTGGTAGTAGTGCTCCAGGCCGCCGGCGACGATGGACTCGGCCACCGCCTGGCAGCCGGGGCAGCAGAACTGCCGGGGCTCGCCGAGGACCACGGCGGTGAAGCGGCTGCCGGCGGGGACGGGCAGGGCGCAGTGGTAGCAGGGGGTGGGTTGGGTCATAAGGCGAACACGGCTGGTGGGGCAGATGATATACCCTGTGGGAGCGGGCTTGCCCGCGAATGCGGTTGATCAGGCAATGATGTTTTCAGGTCTGGCGCATTCGCGGGCAAGCCCGCTCCCACAGGGAATGGTGATGTGGCTATTGCAGGTGTTCGGCGCCTTGGATGGCTTCGTCACCCAGTTGCAAAGTGGCCCCATGCTCGACCTTCTCTTCCTCGAACAACCGCCATACATGGTCATCCTGGCTGCCCAGCAATTCGACGAAACGCCGCCCGTCGACCTTGTCATCCAGCTGCCCGACATAACGCCCGGCCTCGACCCGGCTGAGCAGCACCTTGCGGTCCTTTTCCGGCTGGGTCGGCGAAATCAGGTTCAGCTCCAGGGTCTGCGGGTCGCTGTTGCCGTTCAGGCGCACGTCCACCTCGCCGGTCAGCTCATCCAGGTGCACGCTGGCCTTGAGGCTGAGGGTCTGGGCCAGCAGCTCACGGTCCAGCGAGCGATTGATGCCTTTGCCGGCCTCGTAGTAGTTGTCGTTGACCAGGTTGTCCGGGTTGTGCACGGCAATGCTGACCATGGTCAGGCTCAGGCACACCGAGGTGGTCAGGATGCCGATGATGATCCAGGGCCAGAGGTGCTTGTACCAGGGGCTGGCGGCGGTGGCGGCAGGCATTGTCAGGGTTCTCTCTGTCAGCGGATCTGTGGGCCGATGAAGCGGCTCTTGGCTTCAACCTTCGCGGCGCTGTCGTCGGCGCTCTTGAGGATGAAGGTGATTTCGTTGGTGGTCGAAGGCAACTTCTCAGGCGCGATCGACAGCTGCACCGGCAGGCTGACGATATCGCCGGCGGCCACGCGGATTTCGCGCTGGCCTTCCAGGCGCAGGTCGGGCAGGCCGGCGGCGTCGAGCACGTAGACGTGGTCGCGTTGGTCTTTGTTCATGACCTTGAGGCTGTACACGTTCTCGATCCGGCCCTGGGCGTTCTCGCGATACAGCACGCGGTCCTTGCTGACGTCGAAGCCCACCAGCGAGCGGGTGGCGAAGGCGGTGCCCAGAGCGATGATCATCACCAGCAGCACCACGGCATAGCCGATCAGGCGCGGGCGCAGCATGTGGGTCTTCTGCCCCGAGAGGTTGTGCTCGGTGGTGTAGCTGATCAGCCCCTTGGGGTAGTTCATCTTGTCCATGATGCTGTCGCAGGCGTCGATGCATGCCGCGCAGCCGATGCACTCGATCTGCAGGCCGTCGCGGATGTCGATGCCGGTGGGGCAGACCTGCACGCACATGGTGCAGTCGATGCAGTCGCCCAGGCCCTTGGCCTTGTAGTCGATGTCCTTCTTGCGCGGGCCGCGGGTTTCGCCGCGGCGCGGGTCGTAGGAGACGATCAGGGTGTCCTTGTCGAACATCACGCTCTGGAAGCGCGCGTAGGGGCACATGTACACGCAAACCTGCTCGCGCAGCCAGCCGGCGTTGCCGTAGGTGGCCAGGGTGAAGAAACCGACCCAGAAGTAGGCCCAGCCATCGGCTTCGCCTGTGAAGAATTCGGTAAGCAGTTCGCGGATCGGCGAGAAGTAGCCGACGAAGGTCATGCCGGTGACGAAGCCGATCAGCAGCCACAAGCTGTGCTTGGCGAACTTGCGCAGGAACTTGTTGCCGCTCATGGGCGAGCGGTCCAGTTTCATGCGCTGGTTGCGGTCACCCTCGGTGACTTTTTCGCACCACATGAAGATCCATGTCCACACGCTTTGCGGGCAGGTGTAGCCGCACCATACGCGGCCGGCGAACACAGTGATGAAGAACAGGCCGAAGGCGGCGACGATAAGGATGCCCGACAGCAGGATGAAGTCCTGGGGCCAGATGGTGGCGCCGAAGATGTAGAACTTGCGCTCCGGCAGGTTCCACCACACGGCCTGGTGGCCGCCCCAGTTCAGCCACACGGTGCCGAAGTAGAGCAGGAACAGCACGGCACCGCCGACCATCCGCAGCCTGCGGAAGATGCCGGTGAAGGCGCGGGTGTAGATCTTCTCGCGAGAGGCGTAGAGGTCGACGGAATCCTTCCCTTTGTTGGCAGGCGGGGTGACGTCATGTACCGGAATTTGCTTGCTCATCATCAAGTCCCACGGCAGTGGAGAAACGCCGCGGCCAGTGCGTGCCGGCCGCAGTCTCGCGCTTTCTGCTAGCGCGCTGCGATCAATGATACGCCGCTGGTGGCGATATGGGATCGCGCTGCGACCTTTAGTCGCGTTGGGTTGGTGGTGTGAAACGTGTTATGGCAGGTGTCAATTGATCCAGGTCATTTACCGGCGAGAAATGCACTGCCTGTAATGGCCTCTTCGCGGGTAAACCCGCTCCCACAGGGGGCGCACAGAACCTGAGACTTGTGCAGTACCTGTGGGGGCGGGTTTACCCGCGAAGAGGCCAGGCCTGCGTTACTCGGCCTGTTGGGCCGCTTCCGGCTGGTGCGACAGGCTGTACACATAAGCCGCCAGCAAGTGCACCTTGTCGTTACCCTGCAGCTGTTCCTGCGCCGGCATCTGCCCCTGGCGACCATAGCGAATGGTCTGCTGCAGCTGGGCAAAGCTCGAGCCGTAGATGAACGCCTGCGGGTGGGTCAGGTTTGGCGCGCCCATGGCTGGAGTACCCTTGCCTTCAGGCCCGTGGCAGGCCACGCAGTTGGCGGCGAACAGCTTCTGGCCGTTCTCGGCATCGGCCTTGGCGCCTTCTGGCAACGTGCGGCCATCGAGCTTGCTGGTGACGAACGCGGCGACATCGGCCACGCCCTGTTCGCCCAGCACTTCACCCCAGGCCGGCATCACCCCGTGGCGGCCGCCCATGATGGTGGTCTTGATGGTTTCCGGCTCGCCGCCCCAGCGCCAGTCCTGGTCGGTCAGGTTGGGGAAGCCGTAGGCACCTTTGGCGTCGGAACCGTGGCACACCGAGCAGTTCGAGGCGAACAGCCGGGCGCCCATCTTCAGTGCTTGCGGATCCTTGGCGACCTCTTCGATCGGCATCGCCGCGAACTTGGCGAAGATCGGCCCGAAGCGTGCGTTGGCTTTGGCCATTTCCTTTTCCCACTCGTGCACGCCGGTCCAGCCCGGCTGGCCGTTGGAAAACTCGGTCTGCTTGTCGGTATCCAGGTACGAATAGCCCGGGAGGATGCCTTTCCAGTTGCCCAGGCCGGGGTACAGCACCAGGTAACCGAGGGCGAAGATGATGGTGCCGACGAACAGCCAGAACCACCACTTTGGCAGCGGGTTGTCGTATTCCTCGATGCCATCGAAGGCATGCCCGACGGTTTCGTCGGTGACCTCTTCGCGCTGGCCCTTGCGGGTCGACAGCAGCAGCCAGGTCAGCGAGAAGATGGTGCCCAGGGTCAGGACGGTAACGTACAGACTCCAGAAGGTTGTCATTGTTGTTTGCTCCCAGAAGCTTTTGCTTGCTCGACTTGCTTGCTGGCCCCGGGATCATCCGCGAAGGGCAGTTGGGTCGCTTCGTCGAAGTCCTTCTTGCGCCGTGGGTTGAACACCCACAGCGCCAGGCCCACGAAGGCCACCATCACCACGACGGTGCCCAGGCCGCGAATCATCCCGATATCCATCAGCGTCACCGTTTGCTTTTGATGATGGTGCCAAGACCCTGCAGGTACGCGACCAGTGCGTCCATTTCGGTCTTGCCCTTGACCGCGTCGCGGGCGCCGGCGATGTCGGCGTCGCTGTACGGTGTGCCCAAGGTGCGCAGCACTTCCAGCTTCTTCGCGGTGTCCTTGCCGTCGAGCTTGTTCTCGACCAGCCACGGGTAGGCCGGCATTTTCGACTCCGGTACCACGTTGCGCGGGTTGTACAGGTGCGCGCGGTGCCAGTCATCGGAGTAACGGCCACCGACGCGGGCCAGGTCCGGGCCGGTGCGCTTGGAACCCCACAGGAACGGGTGGTCCCAGACGCTTTCGCCAGCGACTGAATAGTGGCCGTAGCGTTCGGTTTCGGCGCGGAACGGGCGGATCATCTGCGAGTGGCAGCCAACGCAGCCCTCACGGATGTAAATGTCGCGGCCTTCGACTTCCAGTGCGGTGCGCGGCTTCATGCCTTCGACCGGCTTGTTGGTGACGTCCTGGAAAAACAGCGGGACGATCTGGGTCAGGCCACCGACGCTCACGGCGATGACCATGAAGAAGGCCAGCAGGCCTATGTTCTTCTCGACGGCTTCATGCTTCATCAGTGCGCTCCCACGACGACGATCTTGGCGGCTTCCTCGGCCTGTACCGGGTTGGCGGCACGTACGGTACGGAACACGTTGTAGGCCATCAGCAGCATGCCGGTGGCGAAGAACGCACCGCCCAGGGCGCGGACGATATAGCCAGGGTGGCTGGCCTGAAGGGCTTCGACGAAGGAGTAGGTGAGCGTGCCGTCATCGTTGATGGCGCGCCACATCAGGCCCTGGGTGATGCCGTTGACCCACATCGAGGCGATGTACAGCACGGTACCGATGGTCGCCAGCCAGAAGTGCGCGTTGATCAGGCCGACGCTGTGCATCTGCTCGCGGCCGTAGAGTTTCGGGATCATGTGGTAGACCGCGCCGATCGAGATCATCGCCACCCAGCCGAGGGCGCCGGCGTGCACGTGGCCGATGGTCCAGTCTGTGTAGTGCGACAGCGAGTTCACGGTCTTGATGGCCATCATCGGGCCTTCGAAGGTGGACATGCCGTAGAACGCCAGCGACACCACCAGGAAGCGCAGGATCGGGTCGGTGCGCAGTTTGTGCCAGGCGCCCGAGAGGGTCATCATGCCGTTGATCATGCCGCCCCAGCTCGGTGCCAGGAGGATGATCGACATCACCATGCCCAGCGATTGCGCCCAGTCCGGCAGGGCGGTGTAGTGCAGGTGGTGGGGACCTGCCCAGATGTACAGGGTGATCAGTGCCCAGAAGTGCACGATCGACAGGCGATAGGAGTAGATCGGCCGTTCAGCCTGCTTGGGCACGAAGTAGTACATCATCCCCAGGAAGCCGGTGGTGAGGAAGAAGCCCACCGCGTTGTGGCCGTACCACCATTGGATCATCGCGTCGGTGGCGCCGGCGTAGGCCGAGTACGACTTGAACAGGCTCACCGGCAGCGAGATGTGGTTGACGATGTGCAGCATCGCGGTGACCACGATGAAGGCGCCGTAGAACCAGTTGCCGACATAGATGTGCTTGGTCTTGCGCTTGACGATGGTGCCGAAGAACACCAGCCCATAGGTGACCCAGACGATGGCCAGGAGGATCGCCAGCGGCCACTCGAGCTCGGCGTATTCCTTGGTGGTGGTGAAGCCCATCGGCAGGGTGATCAGTGCGCCGACGATCACTGCCTGCCAACCCCAGAAGGTGAAGGCGGCCATGCTGTCGGAGATCAGCCGGGTCTGGCAGGTCCGTTGCACCACGTAGTAGCTGGTGCCGAACAGCGCACAGCCACCGAAGGCGAAGATGACCAGGTTGGTGTGCAGCGGGCGCAGGCGGCCGAAGCTGGTCCAGGGCAGGTCCAGGTTCAGTTGCGGCCACACCAGCTGCGAGGCGATGAAGACGCCCAGGCCCATGCCAAGGATCCCCCAGACCACCGTCATGATGGCGAACTGGCGGACGACCTTATAGTTATAAGCAGTCGGACTGATTGCTGTGCTCATTCTAAGGTTCCACGGTTTTGGTGTTCTTGTTGGTCGAAAAATCGGCGCCAGTATCGATAACCACTTGGGTTATGGCAACGCAAGGATCCTTGCGCCGACCCGTGTCCGGGCCCTTTCGCCGGTGTCCCACGGCGATAGGGTAGGGACGATTGTACACAAATAAATATTTGTAATGTGTACCGTTTTTCATCTTTTTCTGATCGATCGGTCAAGCTTTTTCTGGGGCGGCATCAGGCTGTGCGCCGCGTCTGCATCGGTCTTTTCGGAGCGAAGCCCACTGTGGCAACAAGCTTAGTTCTGTTCGGAGGGGGTGCAAGGGAGGGGTGTAGCGGGGAGAGGGGGCTGCTGTGCAGCCTTTCGCGACTTAAGGCCGCTGCTACAGGCGATCGCGGTCCCTTGTAGGAGCGGCCTTGTGTCGCGAAAGGGCCGCAAAGCGGCCCCGGGTGTTACTGGGCGGTCAGCTGTTCAACGTCCTGCGACAGGCTGTACACATAGGCTGCCAGCAGGTGCACCTTGTCATTGCCCTGGATTTCCGCCTGGGCCGGCATCTGCCCCTGGCGGCCGTAGCGAATGGTCTGCTGCAACTGGGCGAAGCTAGAACCATAGATGAACGCCTGCGGGTGGGTCAGGTTCGGCGCGCCCATGGCCGGGGTGCCTTTGCCTTCAGGCCCATGACAGGCTACGCAATTGCTGGCGAAGAGTTGCTTGCCCTTGACCGGGTCGGCCTTGACCCCTTCAGGCAGGCTACGGCCGTCGAGGTTGGTCAGCACGAACGCGGCGACATCTGCCACGCCCTGGTCGCCGATCACCTCGACCCACGCCGGCATAACGCCGTGGCGGCCATTCATGATCGAGGCCTTGATGGTTTCCGGCTCGCCGCCCCAGCGCCAGTCCTTGTCGGTCAGGTTGGGGAAGCCATAGGCGCCCTTGGCATCCGAGCCGTGGCACACCGAGCAGTTGGAGGCGAACAGGCGGCTGCCCATTTTCAGCGCCTGTGGGTCCTTGGCCACTTCCTCGACGGGCATGGCGGCGTACTTGGCGAAGATCGGGCCAAACTTGGCGTCGGCCTTTTCCATCTCCTTCTGCCACTCGTTGGCACCGGTCCAGCCATTCTCGTAGCCCGGCAGGATGCCTTTCCAGTTGCCCAGGCCTGGATACAGCACCAGGTAACCGGCACCGAACACCAGGGTGCCGACGAACAGCCAGAACCACCACTTGGGCAGCGGGTTGTCGTACTCTTCGATGCCATCGAAACTGTGCCCCATGGTCTGGTCGGTGGTGTTGTTGCTCTGGCCCTTGCGGGTCGACAGCAACAGCCAGGCCAGGCCGATCAGGCTGCCGATGGTCAGTACGCTGATGTAGGTACTCCAGAAGGTGGTCATTGCGCTTTGCTCCTCACAGCCGCAGTCATGGCAGCAGGTTCCTGCCCGGCAGGGGGCAGGCGGTCGTCGACGAAGGGCAGCAGGCGCGCTTCGGCGAAATCATGGTCGCGGCGACGGTTGAACACCCACAGTGAGAGGCCGATGAAGGCGATCATCACTACCAGGGTTCCCAGGCCACGGATCATGCCGATGTCCATTTCCATGGTGGTTACCTCTTGTTCTTGATCGCGGTGCCGAGCACCTGCAGGTAGGCGACCAGGGCGTCCATCTCGGTCTTGCCCTTGACGGCGTCACGGGCGCCGGCAATGTCCTCGGCGGTGTACGGCACGCCCAGGGTGCGCAGGGTGCGCATCTTGGTGTCGGTGTGGCTGTTGTCGACCTTTTCAGCGACTAGCCACGGGTAGGATGGCATCTTCGATTCCGGTACCACGTTGCGCGGGTTGTACAGGTGCGCGCGGTGCCAGTCGTCCGAGTAGCGGCCGCCGATGCGGGCCAGGTCCGGCCCGGTGCGCTTGGAGCCCCACAGGAACGGGTGGTCCCAGACGCTTTCGCCGGCGACCGAGTAGTGGCCGTAGCGTTCGGTTTCGGCGCGGAACGGGCGGATCATCTGCGAGTGGCAGCCGACGCAGCCTTCGCGGATGTAGATATCGCGGCCTTCCAGTTGCAGCGCGGTGTAGGGCTTCATGCCTTCGACCGGCTTGTTGGTGACGTCCTGGAAGAACAGCGGGACGATCTGGGTCAGGCCGCCGATGCTCACGGCAAACACCATCAGCAGGGCCAAGAGGCCTACGTTTTTCTCAATGACTTCATGTTTCATCAGGCAGGTCTCCTCAAGCCAGCTGGGCGTTCGCAGGGGCGGCGTCGAGCGCCGGCGAACGCACGGTGCGCCAAGTGTTCCAGGCCATCAGGAACATGCCACTGAGGAAGATCGCGCCGCCGACGAAGCGCACAATGAAGCCTGGGTGGCTGGCCACCAGGGTTTCCACGAACGAGTAGGTGAGCGTGCCGTCGCTGTTGACTGCGCGCCACATCAAGCCCTGGGCGATGCCGTTGACCCACATCGAGGCGATGTACAGCACGGTGCCGATGGTCGCCAGCCAGAAGTGCGCGTTGATCAGGCCGAGGCTGTGCATCTGCTGCTTGCCGAACACTTTCGGGATGGTGTGGTACAGCGCGCCGATCGAGATCATCGCCACCCAGCCGAGGGCGCCGGCGTGCACGTGGCCGATGGTCCAGTCGGTGTAGTGGGACAGGGCGTTGACCGTCTTGATGGCCATCATCGGGCCTTCAAAGGTGGACATGCCGTAGAACGCCAGCGACACCACCAGGAAGCGCAGGATCGGGTCGCTGCGCAGTTTGTGCCAGGCGCCCGACAGGGTCATCATGCCGTTGATCATGCCGCCCCAGCTCGGTGCCAGCAGGATCAGCGACATCACCATGCCCAGCGACTGCGCCCAGTCCGGCAGGGCGGTGTAGTGCAGATGGTGCGGGCCGGCCCAGATGTACAGGGTGATCAGCGCCCAGAAGTGGACGATCGACAGGCGATAGGAATACACCGGGCGTTCGGCCTGCTTGGGCACGTAGTAGTACATCATCCCGAGGAAGCCGGCGGTGAGGAAGAAACCTACCGCGTTGTGGCCGTACCACCATTGCACCATGGCGTCGGTGGCGCCGGCGTAGACCGAGTACGATTTGGTCAGGCTGACCGGCAGCTCCAGGTTGTTGACGATGTGCAGCAGTGCCACTGTGAGGATGAAGGCGCCGAAGAACCAGTTGCCCACGTAGATGTGCTTGGTGTTGCGTTTCATCAGCGTGCCGAAGAACACGATGGCGTAGCAGACCCAGACGATGGTGATCAGGATGTCGATCGGCCATTCCAGTTCGGCGTATTCCTTGGAGCTGGTGTAGCCCAGCGGCAGGGTGATGGCCGCCAGCAGGATCACCAGTTGCCAGCCCCAGAAGGTGAACGCGGCCAGGCCTGGTGCAAACAGGGTGGTCTGGCAGGTGCGTTGCACCGAATAATAGGAGGTGGCGAACAAGGCGCAGCCGCCGAAGGCAAAGATCACCGCATTGGTATGCAGGGGTCGCAGGCGGCCGAAGCTGGTCCAGGGGAGGTCGAAGTTGAGGGAAGGCCAGGCGAGCTGGGCGGCGATGAAGACGCCGAGCCCCATCCCGACGATTCCCCACACCACCGTCATGATGGCGAATTGGCGGACCACCTTGTAGTTATAGGCGGTACTGCTGGTTGTGTTCATGTATGGGTTCCCATCCACGGTTATTTTGGCAGGCTTTACAGCGAGGCAAGAATGAGAGATGGGCAAAGTGCCGGTATTGACGGGGATCAATGGGCGCAAGTCGGAAATGTCCCAGGCTTGCTCTGCGATCCTCCGCAAAATGGGGGGGAAGGGCGTGCGTCCGCGTGCCTGATCCTGGCCCATGGCGCAGGTGCGCCGATGGACAGCGAGTTCATGATTGAGATGGCGCAAAGGCTGGCGGCGCTTGGGGTCGGGGTGGTTCGCTTCGAGTTCCCCTACATGGCCGAGCGGCGCAACGGCGGCGGCAAACGGCCGCCCAATCCGCAGAAGGTGCTGCTGGAATGCTGGCGCGAGGTTTACCGGCAGGTGCGACCTTTGGTCACGGGCAGGCTGGCCATTGGCGGCAAGTCTATGGGCGGACGCATGGCCAGTCTGCTGGCCGATGAACTGGGGGCAGATGCGCTGGTGTGCCTGGGGTATCCATTCTATGCGGTGGGCAAACCGGAGAAGCCCCGGGTCGAGCGCCTGGCCGAGCTGAAGACGCGCACGTTGATCGTGCAGGGCGAGCGCGATGCGCTGGGCAATCGGGAGGCAGTGGAAGGGTATGCGCTGTCACCGGCGATCGAGGTGAGCTGGCTGGTGGCGGGGGACCATGACCTGAAGCCGCTGAAGGCTTCGGGGTTCAGCCATGGGCAGCACTTGCAGGCTGCAGCTGAAAAAGTAGCGGCTTTCCTGAAAGGTTGATGCTGGATTCTTCGCGGGCATGCCCGCTCCTACAGAGGTATGCGATCTCCTGTGGGAGCGGGCAAGCCCGCGAAGAGGCTAGCGCAGGAATATGCTTAGTCGCGGTACTCGCACAGGTAGGCGGTATCTACCTTCACCTGCAGCTGGAACTTGCTGTCGGCCGGCACGTTGAACTTGTCGCCAGCGTTGAAGGTTTCCCAGTTGTCGCTCCCCGGCAGTTTCACGGTCAGGGCGCCGGACACGACGTGCATGATCTCGCGCTTGGCGGTGCCGAACTCGTATTCGCCCGGGGCCATCACGCCCACGGTGGCAGGGCCTTCTGCGCCAGCAAAGGCGATCGACTTGACGGTGCCGTTGAAGTACTCGTTGACCTGGAACATGGGCGACTCCTGAAAGAATGAGGGTGAAAAAGGGCTGGCCAGTATGCCCAAGCCCATTCGCCCCGTCATCTGCTTTCAAGTGCCGTTCGCGGGCAGGCTCAAGGGCAGCAGGCGTGCGGTGTTGCGCGCATCCTCCAGGGCCCGGTGCTGCTGCCCGCAGAAGTGCATGCCCGCCAGCTGCAGCGCGCCATTGAGCCCGGTCGGGCGCTGCAGGTGGCGAGCCTTGGCGAAGCGTTGCTTGAGGTTGATGTGCGGCAGCTCGCGCAGCAGGCTGTCGACCTCATGCTGGCGCCATTCCTGCAACAGCTGCTGGCGGTCGTAGTCGCCCCAGCTGACCCAGGCCTGCAACTGCCCGCGGTGGTGCCCCAGCCAGCGTTCGAAACGCGCCCACACTTCGGGGAAGGCCGCAGCGCTGTCGACGCTGGCCTGGCTGATGTGCGTCAGCTCGCGGCAGAACGGTGTCAGCTGCGGCCGCCGCCGGGGCCGCACGAAGCGCTGGAAGTGGTCCACTTCACGGCCTTCGCGGGTTACCAGGCTGGCGCCAATTTCAATGATTTCCATCTCCGTGACCGGCCAGCCACCGTCATCGGTGGTGGCTTCCAGGTCGATCACCAACCAGTGGCCCATACCAGGCTCCCTCGCCATACATGCCAAAGCAGCGTAGCCAATGTCTGGCCACACGGCATCCCCTGGCAATATGCCCTCACTTTGGCATAACCAGCAGTTGTGCCATGCCGGGAAAACGCCTAGCTTAAGCGCATCCAGGTATGAACCGTGATGAGCGTCCGCTTTGACTCCAGCGCCCGGCCTGAAGGTAATCTCCACCCTGATGATGCTGGCTGCGGCCTGGCTGGCGGTGCCGGCGTGGGCTGCCGACGCCATCGACGTGAAGATCGGCGCCGCGCATTTCCCGCCTTATACCGTGCGCCCGGAGCAGGGGGCCGACACTGGTTTGCTGCCCCAGCTGGTCGAGGCGCTGAACCGTTTGCAGCACGACTACCGCTTCGTCCTGGTGCCCACCTCCATTCAGCGGCGCTTTGGTGATTTCCAGCAAGGCCGCACCGACATGGCGATCTTCGAGAACCCCGAATGGGGCTGGCAGCAGATTCCGCACCAGACGGTGGACATGGGCCTGGAAGATGCCGAAGTGTTCGTCGCCAGGAAGCTCAACGGCCGTGACCAGCATTATTTCGACAGCCTCGGTGGCAAGCGCCTGGCGCTGTTCAACGGCTATCACTACGCCTTCGCCAACTTCAACCCTGACCCTAACTACCTGCGCAAGGCCTACAACGCGACGCTCACCTATTCCCATGACAGCAACCTGCTCATGGTTCAGGCTGGCCGTGCCGACATTGCCCTGGTTACGCGCTCGTACCTGAGCGACTTCCTGGCCCGCAACCCCGACAGCCTCAACCAGCTGATCGCCTCACAGCGTATCGATCAGGTCTACCACCACTATGCCTTGCTGCGTCCCGGTGCCCCGATCACCGATCAAAAGTTCGCCGAGCTGCTGCGCTACCTGCGCGACACGGGCGAACTGACGCGCATCTTCCAGCCCTACCGGATCACCGTCGCCGCGCCGAACGACTAAATTCCCCGGGTATGGGCACGTCATCAGAAGTGAGCCTTTCTTTCATTCTTTCGTGAGCCAAGACCATGCCGTTCGATGCCGCTTCGCAGCCCCTGTCTTTACCCCGCTGGCGCAGCCTCGATGCCGAGGAGGGTGACCGTCGATTGAGCCTGACCCTTGAAGGGCGGCCACTGATCCAGGTGTGTCTGGAGCCGGGCGATACGCTGCAGGTGCATGTCCAAAGCCTGTGCTCGGAGCGCCCGCAGCAGGCGTTATGGGCTGCCTGTTATTGGCTGCTGTCCCGCGATCTGTCTCGCCAGCGCCTGGCGGTGCATCTGCCTTCCAGTGTGCCGGAAGCTTTGGCCAGCGGTTTGTTGTTGGCCGGCGAAGTCGCCGGCGTCTACCTGTGCGAGCGCGCGTTGTTCTGGCAGTTGCCGCAGCCGTGGTTGGGCAGTTCGAGCGGCAGTGTCTACCCGCAGCAGATGCAGTTCAGCAACGGCAAGCGCCACCCGCGCCGGGCACCCAAGCCGCGTGGCGAGGTGTATCGCCGCTTCGATGCACGGTTGGGTGCCTGGGTGTCGTTGCGCACCCTGGAAGTCGACCAGGACCTCGAGCGTTTCAACCGCTGGCAGAACAACCCGCGGGTGGAGAAGTTCTGGCAGGAGGCGGGCTCGCTGGAGCAACATCGCGAGTACCTGACCAAGCTTGAGGCCGACCCGCATACCCTGACCCTGATCGGCTGTTTCGATGACCAGCCGTTTGCCTACTTCGAAGCGTACTGGGCCAAGGAGGATCGCATCGCGCCGTTCTACCCGGCCGATGATTACGACCGTGGTATCCACATGCTGGTGGGGGAGGAAACGCACCGTGGCCCGCACAAGGTCGCCAGCTGGCTGTCGGCACTGGTGCACTACCTGTTCCTGGATGACCCGCGCACCCAGCGCGTGGTAGCTGAGCCCCGTGCTGACAACGGCAAGATGATCGGCTACATGCACGACCAGTGCTTTCATTGCGAGAAGGAATTCGATTTCCCGCACAAGCGCGCGGCGCTGATGATCCTCGGGCGGGAGCGGTTTTTCGATTGCTGTAAGCTGGCCTGAATCCGCGTCGCTTTCTTCGCGGGCACGCCCGCTCTCACAGGTTCGGCGCAGATCTCAGATTTTTGCGCGGTCCCTGTGGGAGCGGGCGTGCCCGCGAAGAAGGCGACGCTGTTCTGTCAGGCCTGCCGGTTGGCGGTCTTGCGGCAATGCACCAGGGCATCGCGAATCATGAAGTTGACCAGGGTCGGTGACACGCCCAGTTCCTTGGCGATGTCCTTCTGCGGCACGCCGTGCAGGCGGTACATCTCGAAGGCATAGCGGGTGCGCTGGGGCAGTTCGTTGAGCGCCTCGGCGATGTGCTCGAGCGCAGCGAGGTTGATGTGCGTGGCCTCGGGCGAAGCGTTCGGGATGACCACGTTCAGGCCTTCCTCTTCGCTGCCTGAATACTTCAACTCCATCGCCTGCTTGCGGTAATGGTCGATGGCCAGGTTACGCACGATCTGGAACAGGTAGCTGAGCTGTGCCTTGAACGACGAGGTGATCTGCGGGGCGGCGCTGAGCCGGAAGAAGGCATCCTGTACCACATCCTCGGCGCGCGAGCGGCAGCCGGTGATGCGTGCTGCGATCTTGACCAAAATGCTGCGGTTGTCGACGAACGCCTGGAGTAATGGTGAATCGCACTTACTTGTGGATAGTTGTTCCGCCATGGAAATCACCTTGTCTCGAAGGGGGAAGGGAGCACCCCATTTTGGGAAGCTTCCTACGACGTGCGACAAACTATTCAGAATGATAATGATTGTCAAATACGAAAGTTAATGAGTTTCCATTAGTTTCGGTTCTAAGCAGAATGGCGTGACGCAATTCACCTTGCGCCCCCGCTCACACTGCTAATTTCCCGCCGCGCCCATCCGTTCCCCTGTGTACATCCGGCCGCTGCCGCTGCCCGCCGACCTTGTGCGGGGCAGCCAGCCCGACTCAACCAGACACTGGCAGGAACCCCCCATGACGGACGCCTTCGAACTCCCGCTCTCGCTGGTCCAGGCCCTGGCGCAACGCGCCGCGCAGACCCCGGACCGCATCGCCCTGCGCTTTCTGGCCGATGCTCCCGGCGAGCAGGCCGTGCTCAGCTATCGCGACCTGGATGCGCGTGCGCGCAGCATCGCCGCGGCATTGCAGGCCCGCGCCGGGTTCGGCGAGCGGGCCGTGCTGCTGTTCCCCAGCGGCCCGGACTACGTAGCGGCATTCTTCGGTTGCCTGTACGCCGGGGTCATTGCCGTGCCGGCCTATCCACCGGAGTCGTCACGCCGCCATCATCAGGAGCGCCTGCTGTCGATCATCGACGACGCCGAACCGCGCCTGCTGCTGACCGTCGGTACACTGCATGACAGCCTGCAGGATCTTGAAGCCCTGAGCGGCGACAACGCGCCCGAACTGCTGGCAGTGGATGCGCTGGATCCGGCGCTGGCCGATCACTGGCGCGAGCCTGAGCTGAATGCGAACGACATCGCCTTCCTGCAATACACCTCTGGCTCCACCGCGCTGCCCAAGGGCGTGCAGGTCAGCCACGGCAACTTGGTGGCCAACGAGCAGCTGATTCGCGCGGGCTTCGGCATCGACCTCAACCCCGACGATGTGATCGTCAGCTGGTTGCCGCTATACCACGACATGGGTCTGATCGGCGGCTTGCTGCAGCCGATCTTCAGTGGCGTGCCGTGCGTGCTGATGTCGCCGGGCTACTTCCTCGCCCGGCCACTGCGCTGGTTGCAGGCCATCAGCGAATACGGCGGTACCATCAGCGGCGGGCCGGACTTCGCCTACCGGCTGTGCAGCGAACGGGTCAGCGAGGCGGCCCTGGCCGGCCTCGACCTGAGCCGCTGGCGTGTAGCCTATTCCGGCTCCGAGCCGATCCGCCAGGACAGCCTCGCCACCTTCGCCGACAAGTTCGCCGCCTGCGGTTTTCAGGCGAGCAGCTTCTTTGCCAGCTATGGCCTGGCTGAAGCTACCTTGTTCGTCAGTGGCAGTCGCCGTGGCCAGGGCATCGGCGCGTTGGAACTGGACGCCGAGGCATTCGCCGCCAACCGCGCCGAGGCCGGCAAGGGCAGTGTATTGATGAGCTGTGGCTACCCTCAGCCAGGCCACGTGGTGCGCATCGTCGAGCCACAGCAGCGTGAGCTGCTGGGCGACAATCTGGTTGGCGAGATCTGGGCCGGAGGCCCGAGCATCGCCCTGGGTTACTGGCGCAACCCTGAGGCCACGGCGCGCACCTTCGTCGAAATGGACGGCCAGACCTGGTTGCGCACTGGTGACCTTGGCTTCATGCGTGACGGCGAAGTGTTTGTCACCGGGCGCCTGAAGGACATGCTGATCGTCCGCGGTCAGAACCTCTACCCACAGGACCTGGAAAAGACTCTGGAGCGTGAGGTCGAAGTCCTGCGCAAGGGCCGGGTGGCCGTGTTCGCCGTCGACGACCGGGGCGAGGAGGGCATCGGTGTGGCGGTGGAAATCAGCCGCAACGTGCAAAAGGCGGTAAAACCCGAGGACCTGATCAAGACCCTGCGCCAGGTGATCGCCGAGGCCTGTCGCCAGGCGCCAGCCGTTGTCCTGCTGCTCAATCCGGGTGCACTACCGAAGACCTCCAGCGGCAAGCTGCAGCGTTCGGCCTGCCGCCTGCGCATGAATGATGGCAGCCTGGATTGCTTTGCGCGCTTCCCCACGGCTGCCGAGTCGGCTGCAGATGCAGCAACTGGCGATGACCTGAAGGCACGCATCGCCGGCATCTGGCGCGAGGTCCTCAAGGTCGAGGCGGTTGCCGCGGATGATCACTTCCTGCTGCTGGGTGGCAACTCCATCGCCGCTACCCAGGTCACTGCCCGCCTGGCGGACGAGCTGGGTATCCCGCTGAGCCTGCGGACCCTGTTCGAGGCGCCGACGCTGGCCGAGTACAGCGCGGGGGTTGCAGCCATCCTTGCTGAAGGCGCAGGGGGGGCCACCGCTATCACAGCGTTGAGCCGTGGCCAGGCATTGCCGCAGTCGCTGGCACAGAACCGCCTGTGGCTGACCTGGCAGCTTGAGCCGCAGTCTGCGGCCTACAACATTCCTGCCGGGCTGCACCTGCGCGGCGAGCTGGATGAGGTAGCACTTGAAGCCGCATTCCAGTCGCTGGTAGCACGTCACGAATCGCTACGTACGGTGTTCAGCGAGGAGGATGGGCAGGCGTTGCAGCGCGTCCTGGCGGAGCAGCCTTTCACCCTTCAGCGCCTGGACCTGGAAGGGCTGGCGCTTGAGCAAGTGATCTCGCGCCGCGAGCAAGAGGCGCAGCAGCCCTTCGACCTGACCCAGGGCCCGCTGCTGCGTGTGACCCTGGTGCGTCTGGATGACGAAGACCACCAGCTGTGGGTGACCTTGCACCACATCGTCGCTGACGGCTGGTCGCTGAACATCCTGCTCGACGAGTTTGCCAAGCTGTATGCCGCCCGTTGCCAGGGCCTGGACGCCAAACTGCCGGCACTGACACTGGGTTACGCCGACTACGGTACCTGGCAGCGTCAGTGGCTGGCCGAGGGCGAGAGCGCACGTCAGCTCGGCTACTGGAAAGCCGCTCTGGGTGACGACTTGCCGGTGCTCGACCTGTATCCGGACCAGCCGCGCTCCAGCCAGCACGAAAACCGCGCTGCCCGCCTGGGCGTAAAAGTGCCGGCCAAGCTGGCCGATGCCCTCAAGGGCCTGGCCCGCGAACAGCAGGCCAGCCTGTTCATGGTCCTGCTGGCCGCCTGGCAAGGCCTGTTGCACCGCTACACCGGCCAGGGTGACATCCGCGTCGGCGTACCCAATGCCAACCGCCCGCGCCAGGAAACCCAGGGCATGGTCGGCTTCTTCATCAACACCCAGGTGCTGCGTGCGCAGCTGGATGGCCGCCTGCCGTTCGCCCAGCTGCTGGCCCAAGTGCGTGGGGCGACCCTCGACGCCCAGGCCAACCAGGACCTGCCGTTCGAGCAACTGCTCGAAGCCCTGCCCGAAGCGCGTGAACAGGGCCTGTTCCAGGTCATGTTCAACCACCAGCAGCGTGACCTTTCAGCATTGCGCCGCCTGCCGGGCCTGCTCGCCGAAGAGCTGCCGTGGCACAGCCGCGAAGCCAAGTTCGACCTGCAGCTGCACAGTGAGGAAGACCACCAGGGCCGCCTGAGCCTGGCCTTCGATTACGCCGCCGAGCTGTTCGAAGCCAGCACCGTCAAGCGCCTGGCGCAGCACCTGCTGGCCCTGCTCGAGCAAGTCTGCGCGCAACCGCAGCTGCCGTTGGGTGACGTACAGCTGCTGGACGAGCAGGGCCGCCAGCAACTGCTGGCATGGGGTGAGGCACCCGCGCCCGCCCCGCAGCGGCTGCTGGTCGAGCAGCTCAACGAACAGGCCCGCCTGACCCCGGAGCGCATCGCGCTGGTCTGGGAGGGCGGTAGCCTCGACTACGCCGAGCTGCATCAGCAGGCCAACCGCCTGGCACACTACCTGCGCGACAAAGGCGTCGGCCCCGACACCTGCGTTGCCATCGCGGTCGAGCGTTCGCCGCAGCTGCTGGTCGGCCTGCTGGCCATCCTCAAAGCGGGCGGTGCTTACGTGCCGCTGGATGTCGACTACCCGGCCGAGCGCCTGGCCTACATGCTGGGTGATTGCCAGGCCAGCCTGCTGCTCAGCCACAGCAGCCTGCTAGGCACATTGCCGCAGGTCGATGGCGTCAGCGCCATCGCCCTCGACCAGCTGCACCTGGACAGCTGGCCAAGCCAGGCGCCGGGCCTGCACTTGCAGGGCGACAACCTGGCCTACGTGATCTACACCTCCGGCTCCACCGGCCAGCCGAAGGGCGTGGGCAACACCCATGCCGCCCTGGCCGAGCGCCTGCAGTGGATGCAGGCCCGCTATGCGCTGGATGCCAGTGATGTGCTGATGCAGAAGGCTCCGATCAGCTTCGACGTGTCGGTGTGGGAATGCTTCTGGCCACTGATCACCGGCTGCAAGCTGGTGCTGGCCGGCCCCGGCGAGCACCGCGACCCGCAGCGTATCGCCGCGCTGGTGCAGCAGCATGGCGTGACCACGCTGCACTTCGTGCCGCCGCTGCTGCAGGTGTTCGTGCAGGAGCCGCTGGCCGCTGGCTGCAGCAGCCTGCGCCGGTTGTTCTCCGGTGGCGAAGCGTTATCGGCGAGCCTGCGTGACCGTGTATTGCAGCTTCTGCCACAGGTGCAGATGCACAACCGCTATGGGCCGACCGAAACCGCTATCAACGTCACCCACTGGCATTGCCAGGCTGAGGATGGCGAGCGCTCGCCGATCGGTCGCCCGCTGGCTAACGTGCTCTGCCGGGTGCTGGATGATGAGCTTGAACTGGCTACGCCGGGCGTGCCAGGCGAGCTGTACCTGGGCGGTGGTCTGGCCCGTGGCTACCTGGGCCGCCCGGGCCTGACTGCCGAACGTTTCGTGCCCCAGGCCGATGGTAATGGCGCGCGCCTGTACCGCAGCGGCGACCGCGCCCGCTGGCAGGTGCAAAGTGAAGCCCTGGAATACCTCGGGCGTCTCGATCAGCAGGTCAAGGTGCGTGGCTTCCGCGTCGAGCCGGAAGAAGTGCAGGCCTGCCTGCTGGCGCAGCCGGGTGTCGAACAGGCACTGGTGCTGATTCATCAGGATGCGGTCGGTGCGCAGCTGGTCGGTTATTACAGCGGCAGTGCTTTGTCCGACGGCTTGCGGGGCGCCTTGGCTGAGCAATTGCCGGCGTACATGGTGCCGTCCCAACTGATCGGCCTGGAGCACATGCCGCTGGGCCCGAGCGGCAAGGTCGACCGCAAGGCATTGCCCGCACCGGTCTGGCAGCAGCGTGCCCATGTCGAGCCACAGACGGCGCTGCAGCAGCAGGTGGCGGCCATTTGGCGCGAGGTGCTGAACCTGCCGCAGGTCGGCCTGCACGATGACTTCTTTGCCCTGGGTGGCCACTCGCTGCTGGCCACCCAGATCGTCTCGCGTGCCCGCCAGGCGTGCGATGTCGAGCTGCCGCTCAAGGCGCTGTTCGAGGCCAGCGAGCTGGCTGCGTTCTGTGAGGAAATCGCCCGTATCCGCGCTGCCGGTGAATGCAACCAGCAAGGCGCCATCGCCTTGGTAGACCGCCGCCAGGCGGTGTCGCTGTCGTACTCGCAGCAGCGCATGTGGTTCCTCTGGCAGATGGAGCCGGACAGCCCCGCCTATAACGTCGGCGGCATGGCGCGACTGAAGGGCGCGCTGCATGTGGATGCCTTCGAACGCGCCCTGCAGGCGCTGATCGTGCGCCACGAAACCCTGCGTACCACCTTCCCGAGCATCGACGGCGTGCCGTACCAGTGCGTGGCCGATGACAGCGGGCTGCAACTGGACTGGCAGGACTTCACGGCGCTGCCGGCCGATACCCGTCAGCAGCGCCTGCAACAACTGGCTGACGACCAGGCCCACCAGCCATTCGACCTGGAACGCGGCCCGCTGCTGCGTGCCTGCCTGGCCAAGACCGAGGACCGTGAACACTACTTCGTGCTGACCCTGCACCACATCGTTACCGAAGGCTGGGCCATGGACATCTTCGCCCGCGAACTGGGCGAGCTTTACGAAGCCTTCGTCGATGACCGCGAGTCGCCACTGGCACCGCTGCCGGTGCAGTACCTGGACTACAGCGTGTGGCAACGACAATGGCTTGAAAGCGGTGAGGGCGCACGTCAGTTGGCCTACTGGAAAGCCCGCCTCGGCGATGAGCACCCGGTGCTGGCGCTGCCCGCCGATCGCCCGCGCCCGGCCGTGCAGAGCCATCGCGGCGAGCTGTACCGCTTCGACCTGGACCCGGCACTGGTCGCCCGCGTGCATGCGTTCAACAACCAGCGCGGCCTGACCCTGTTCATGACCATGACCGCCACGCTGGCGGCGTTGCTGCACCGCTACAGCGGCCAGCGCGACCTGCGCATCGGCGCTCCGGTGGCCAACCGTATCCGCCCGGAAAGCGAAGGCCTGATCGGCGCCTTCCTCAACACCCAGGTGCTGCGCTGCGAACTGGACGGGCAAATGACCGTCGCCGCCTTGCTTGACCAGGTGCGCCAGGCCGCTATCGAAGGCCAGTCGCACCAGGACCTGCCGTTCGACCAGCTGGTCGAGGCCCTGCAACCGCCGCGCAGCAGCGCCTACAACCCGCTGTTCCAGGTGATGTGCAACGTGCAGCGCTGGGCTTTCCAGCAGAGCCGTGAGCTGGCCGGCATGCAGGTGGATTACCTGATCAACGACGCCAGCGCCACCAAGTTCGACCTGTACCTGGAAGTCACCGACCTCGACGGCCGCCTGGGCTGCTGCCTGACCTACAGCCGCGACCTGTTCGACGAGCCGCGCATCGCGCGCATGGCCGAGCACTGGCAGCAGCTGCTGGTCGGCCTGCTCGACAACCCGCAGCAGCGCCTGTGCGAATTGCCGATGCTGGCCGATGCCGAGCAGCAAATGCTGATCGGCCAGTTGCAGGGCGAGCAGGACTTCGCCCTCGACCAGACGCTGCACGGCCTGTTTGCCGCCCAGGCGGCGCGTACGCCGAAAGCGGGTGCACTGACCTTCGCCGGCCAGCACATGACCTACGCCGAGCTCGACCAGCAGGCCAACCGCCTGGCCCGTGCCCTGCGTGAACGCGGGGTCGGCCCGCAGGTGCGCGTGGGCCTGGCGCTGGAGCGTTCGCTGGAGATGGTGGTCGGCCTGCTGGCCATTCTCAAGGCCGGTGGCGCCTATGTGCCGCTCGACCCGGAATACCCGCTCGACCGCCTGCGCTACATGATCGAAGACAGCCGCATCGGCCTGCTGCTGAGCCAGCGTGCGCTGCTCGAAACCCTTGGTGAGCTGCCTGAAGGCGTGGCACGCTGGAGCCTGGAAGACGATGCCCCGAATCTGTCGGCCTACAGCGATGCGCCGCTGGACAACCTCAACATGCCGCAGCATCAGGCCTACCTGATCTACACCTCCGGCTCCACCGGCAAGCCCAAGGGCGTGGTGGTCAGCCACGGCGAAATCGCCATGCACTGCCAGGCGGTGATCGACGCCTTTGGCATGCGCAGCGACGACTGCGAGCTGCACTTCTACTCGATCAACTTCGATGCGGCCAGCGAACGCTTGCTGGTACCGCTGCTGTGCGGTGCCCGCGTGGTGCTGCGGGCCCAGCGCCAATGGGGCGCCGAGGACATCTGCCAGCTGGTGCGCGAGCAGCAGGTGAGCGTGCTCGGCTTCACCCCGAGCTATGGCAGCCAGTTGGCCCAGTACCTGGCCGGGCTGGGCGAGCAGTTGCCGGTGCGGCTGGTGATTACCGGCGGCGAAGCGCTGACCGGCGAGCACCTGCAACGCATTCGCCAGGCCTTTGCCCCGCAGCAGTTCTTCAACGCCTACGGCCCCACCGAAACCGTGGTCATGCCGCTGGCCTGCCTGGCGCCGGAGGTGATGCCCGCCGACGCCGGCAGCGTGCCGATCGGCCGGGTGATCGGTGCCCGTACCGCCTACATCCTTGACGAGGACCTGGCCTTGTTACCACAAGGCGGAATCGGCGAACTCTACGTCGGCGGTGCCGGCCTGGCCCAGGGTTATCACGACCGCCCGGGCCTCAGCGCCGAGCGCTTTGTCGCCGACCCGTTCAGCCGCGATGGCGGACGCCTGTACCGCACTGGCGACCTGGTGCGCCTGCGTGCCGATGGCCTGGTGGAATACGTCGGCCGTGCCGACCAGCAAGTGAAGATCCGTGGTTTCCGCATCGAGCTGGGCGAAATCGAAAGCCGCCTTCAGGAACACGCCGATGTCGACGAGGCGGTGGTCCTTGCCCTTGACTTACCGGGTGGCAAGCAACTGGTCGGTTACCTGGTGTGCCAGCAGGCTACTGCCGATAGCGAATCTCAGGCCGCACTGCGCGAAGCGGTCAAGGCCGATGCCCGTCAGCATCTGCCGGACTACATGGTGCCCGCGCACCTGGTGCTGCTCGAGCGCCTGCCGCTGATGGGCAACGGCAAGCTCGACCGTCGTGCACTGCCGGCACCGGACCTGGAGCAGGCCCGCCAGCATTACCAGGCCCCGGCCAATGAGCTGGAGGAGCAGCTGGCGCAGGTTTGGCGCGAAGTGCTCAACCTGTCTCGCGTGGGTGTGCAGGACAACTTCTTCGAATTGGGCGGCGACTCGATCCTGTCCATTCAAGTGGTCAGCCGCGCGCGCCAGTTGGGCTTGCAGTTCACCCCGCGTGACCTGTTCCAGCACCAGACCATCCAGACCCTGGCGGCCGTGGTCAGCCGCAGCGCCGCGCCGAGCAGCATCGAACAAAGCCCGCGCGAGGGGCGTAGCGGCCTCACGCCGATCCAGCACTGGTTCTTCGACCGTGATGTGGCCCAGCCGCAGCACTGGAACCAAGCGGTGCTGCTGGAGGCACGCCAAGCCTTGGACCGCGCCACCCTGGAGCAGGCCCTGGCTGCGCTGGTAGCGCACCACGACAGCCTTCGCCTGCGCTTCGCCCAGGGGCAGGCGTCCTTCGCTGCGGTGTCTGCCGAGCAACTGTTGTGGACCGCCACGGTCGCCGACTTCGCCGACTGCCAGGCGCTGTACACCGACGTGCAACGCAGCCTCGACCTGGAACGGGGCCCGCTGTTGCGCGCCTTGCTGGTCAGTGACGGGCAGGGCGCCCAGCGCCTGCTGCTGGCGATCCACCACCTGGTTGTCGACGGTGTGTCCTGGCGCGTGCTGCTCGAAGACCTGCAGGCGCTGTATCGTGGCCAGCCACTGGCGGCGAAGACCCACGCCATGGCCGACTGGGCTGCGCGCCTGGCCAGCTACGCCGGCAGCGATTCGCTGCGTGACGAGCTGGACTGGTGGCAAGGCCAGCTTGGCACCGTGCGCCATGAGCTGCCGTGCGATCACCCGCAGGGTGGCAACCTGCACCGGCATGCCGACACCCTGGCCATCGGCCTGGACGCAGAGCAGACCCGGCAGTTGCTGCAACAGGCACCGGCGGCCTACCACACCCAGGTCAACGACCTGCTGCTGACCGCGCTGGCCCGCACCCTGTGCCGCTGGAGCGGTGATCAGGAAGTGCTGGTGCAGCTCGAAGGCCACGGCCGCGATGGCCTGTTCGAGGACATGGACCTGACCCGCAGCGTCGGCTGGTTCACCAACGCCTACCCGCTGCGCCTGAACCCCCAGGCCGGCGACGACGAAGCTGCGCGTGCCACTTCGATCAAGCGCATCAAGGAACAGCTGCGTCAGGTTCCGCACAAAGGGCTGGGCTACGGCGTGCTGCGCTATCTGGGCGATGAGGCCAGCCGCGAAAGCATGGCGGCCTTGCCGCAGGCGCGCATCACCTTCAACTACCTGGGCCAGTTCGACCAACAATTCGACGAGGCCGCCTTGTTCCTGCCGCTGGATGCACCGGCCGGCCTGGCCCACGATCTGGATGCACCGCTGCCGAACTGGCTCAGCATCGACGGCCAGGTCTATGGCGGCGCCCTGCAACTGCGCTGGACCTACAGCCGCGAGCGCTATGACGAACGCACCATCGCGCAGTTGGCCGACGCCTATCGCCAGGAGCTGCTGGTGCTGGTCAGCCACTGCCTGGTCGATGGCAACGGCAGCTTCACGCCCTCGGACTTCCCGCTGGCGCACCTGAGCCAGCAGCAGATCGACGCGCTGCCGGTGCCCGCCGCACAGATCGAAGACGTCTACCCGCTGACACCGATGCAGGAGGGCATGCTCTTGCACACCCTGCTGGAGCCGGGCACCGGCCTGTACTACATGCAGGACCGCTATCGCATCAACAGCGCCCTGGACCCGCAACGTTTCGCCCAGGCCTGGCAGGCCGTAGTGGCGCGTCACGAAGCCCTGCGCGCCTCGTTCAGCTGGAATGCCGGCGAGACCATGCTGCAGATCATCCACAAGCCGGGCAGCACGCCGGTGGACTATCAGGACTGGCGCGGCCTTGACGAAGCGGCCCAGGAGGCGCGCCTGCAAGTCCTGCACAAACAGGAGCGGGAGGCGGGCTTTGCCTTGCTGCAGGAGGCGCCGTTCCACCTGCGCCTGGTGCGGGTCGATGACGAGCGCTACTGGTTCATGATGAGCAACCACCACATCCTCATCGATGCCTGGTGCCGCTCGTTGCTGATGAACGATTTCTTCGTGCTCTACCAGGCCCTCGGCGAAGGCCGTCAGGCCCAGTTGCCGGTGCCGCCGCGCTACCGCGACTACATCGGCTGGCTGCAACGCCAGGACATGGACGAAGCGCGCAACTGGTGGCAGGCCAACCTGGCCGGCTTCGAGCGCGCCACGGCGCTCCCCAGCGACCGCCCGCTGCGCAACGACCACGCCGGTGACGGCATGGTGGTGGGTGACTGCTACACCCGCCTGGAGGTGAGTGATGGCGTGCGCCTGCGCGAACTGGCCCAGGCCCATCAGTTGACCATCAACACCTTCGCCCAAGCGGCCTGGGCGCTGGTACTGGCGCGCTACAGCGGTGATCGCGACGTGGCCTTCGGCGTGACCGTGGCCGGGCGCCCGGTGAGCCTGCCGCAGATGCAGCGTACGGTCGGCCTGTTCATCAACAGCGTCGCCCTGCGCGTGCAACTGCCCGAGCCGGGCCAGCGCCGCAGCGTGCGCCAGTGGCTGCAGGGCGTGCTGGAACGCAACATGGAGCTGCGCGAGTACGAGTACCTGCCGCTGGTGGCGATCCAGGACTGCAGTGAACTGCCGAAGGGCCAGCCGCTGTTCAACAGCCTGTTCGTGTTCGAGAACGCCCCGGTGGAAACCGCTGTGATCGACCACGCCCAGCACCTCAACGCCAGCTCCGATTCGGGTCGCACCCACACCAACTTCCCGCTGACGGCGGTGTGCTACCCGGGCGATGATCTGGGCCTGCACCTGTCATTCGACCAACGCTATTTCGACTATCCGACCGTCGAACGCCTGCTGGCCGAGTTCAAGCGCCTGCTGCTGGCCCTGGTGCAAGGCTTTGACGGGGAGGTGAGTGAATTGCCGTTGCTGGGCGAGGAGGAACAGCGCTTCCTGCTCGACGACTGCAACCGCACCGGGCACGCCTACCCGCTGGAGCAGAGCTATGTGGCACTGTTCGAAGCGCAGGTGGCTGCCCACCCTGAGCGCACCGTGGCCCGCTGCCTCGAAGCGTCTTATGACTACGCCGGGCTGAATCTCGCGGCCAACCGTCTGGGCCATGCCCTGGTTGCCGCGGGCGTGGCCATCGACCAGCCGGTTGCCCTGCTGGCCGAGCGGGGCTTGCCGCTGCTGGGCATGATCGTCGGCTGCTTCAAGGCCGGCGCCGGCTACCTGCCGCTGGACCCGGGCCTGCCGTCGGCGCGCCTGCAGCGTATCGTCGAGCTGAGCCGCACGCCGGTGCTGGTGTGCAGCGCGGCCTGCGCCGAGCAGGCGCGTCAGTTGCTGGCTCAACTTGAGGGTGTGACGCGGCCGCAGCTGCTGGTGTGGGAAGAGGTGCAGGGCAGCAGCGTCGCCAGCCAGAACCTGGGCATCCACAGTGGGCCGGACAATCTGGCCTACGTGATCTACACCTCCGGCTCCACCGGGCTGCCCAAGGGCGTGATGGTCGAGCAGCGCGGCATGCTCAACAACCAGCTGAGCAAGGTGCCGTACCTGGCCTTGAGCGAGCACGACGTGATCGCCCAGACCGCCTCGCAAAGCTTCGACATCTCGGTCTGGCAGTTCCTCGCCGCGCCGTTGTTCGGCGCCCGGGTGGAGATCGTGCCGAACGCCATCGCCCATGACCCGCAAGGCTTGCTCGCGCATGTGCAGGCCACCGGCATCACGGTGCTGGAAAGCGTGCCATCGCTGATCCAGGGCATGCTGGCCAACGATCACCAGGCGCTCGATGGCCTGCGCTGGATGTTGCCGACTGGCGAGGCGATGCCGCCGGAACTCGCTGCGCAGTGGCTGCAGCGTTATCCGCAGATCGGCCTGGTCAATGCCTACGGGCCGGCGGAGTGCTCGGATGACGTGGCCTTCTTCCGCGTCGACATGGCCTCGACCCAGGGCAGTTACCTGCCGATCGGCACGCCGACCGACAACAACCGCCTTTACCTGTATGGCGAGGACCAGGCTTTGGTACCGCTGGGGGCGGTGGGCGAGTTGTGCGTGGCTGGCACCGGCGTCGGCCGTGGCTATGTCGGCGACCCGGTGCGCACGGCACTGGCCTTCATCCCGCACCCGCACGGAGCGCCGGGCGAACGCTTGTACCGTACCGGTGACCTGGCGCGGCAGCGCCCGGACGGGGTGCTGGAGTATGTCGGGCGCATCGACCACCAGGTGAAGATCCGTGGCTACCGCATCGAGCTGGGCGAGATCGAGGCGCGTCTGCACGAGCAGGCCGAGATTCGCGATGCGGCGGTCGGGGTGCAGGAAGGTGCCAATGGCAAGCACTTGGTGGGCTACCTGGTGGCGCACCAGGGCGTGGCTGCCAACGCCGCGTTGCTGGAGCAGGTCAAGCAGCGCCTGCGTGCGGAGCTTCCGGAGTACATGGTGCCGTTGCACTGGGGCTGGTTCGCCAGCCTGCCGCACAACGCCAACGGCAAGCTTGATCGCAAGGCATTGCCGGCCATCGAGATCGGCGGGCAGCACAGCCAGGCTTACCAGGCGCCGAGGGATGAACTGGAGGCGGCGCTGGCCGGCATCTGGGTCGATGTGCTGAAGGCCGAGCGTGTCGGTGTGCATGACAACTTCTTCGAGCTGGGCGGGCATTCGCTGCTGGCCACGCAGATCGCTTCGCGGGTGCAGAAACAGTTGCAGCTGAACGTGCCGCTGCGGGCGATGTTCGAGTGCAGCACGGTGGAGGAGTTGGCCGAATATGTGCGCGGGTTGCAGGGCAGTGTGGTGGATGAGGCCAAGGCTGATCGGCTCAGTGACCTGATGGCTGAGCTGGAAGGGCTCTAGATAGCTGGGTGCGCTTTGCGCCCCTTTCGCGACACAAGGCCGCTCCTACAGGAGATCGCGTATTCCTGTAGGAGCGACCTTGTGTCGCGAATGGGCTGCAAAGCAGCCCCGGCAATTTCAGATTCAGCGCTTGCCGAGAATCTTCCCGAGCAACTCGGGCCGCGGTGCGCCTTGCTGGCTCTGCAGGTTGCCCTGTTCATCCTGATAGAAGATCGCCGGCGTCGCCTGCAGCCCCATCTCCTCCATCAGTGCCATGTTCGCCGCCAGCTTCTGTTGCACGGCATCCGGCACCTTGTCCAGCGGTTTCAAGGCACTCGCCTTGCCCGCTTTCTCGTGCTCATGCAGGGCCTTGGCCGGGTCCTTGGCGGCCAGCAGTGCCGCCGACTTGCCCGGGCTGTCTTCGCGGATGATGCCGACCATGATATGGCGCAACTGCACCTTGCCCGAGTCTACCCAGGGCCGCGCCTGCTCCCAGAACATGTTGCAGTATGGGCAGTTGGGGTCGCTGAACAGGTACACCTTGCGCGGCGCGCTGTCCTTGCCGTCGGCGATCCAGGAGGTTTTCTCCATCTTCGCCCAGATCTCTTTGCTCATCGGCGCGTACACCAGCTTCTGCAGCGGTTCGGCGCTGAGGTCCTTGCCCTGCTCGTCGAACAGGCTGCCGACCAGCACGTGCTTGCCGTCCGGGGTCAGGTACAAGGCGAGGGCATTGTTCTGGTACTCCGCGGCATAGCCGCGCAGGCCGTTGGGCGCATCGAAGCTGCCCTTGATCTCGGCGCCCTTGGCTTGCAGTTGCTGGATCGCCTTGGGCAGGTCTTCGGCCTGCACCAGCGGGGCGGCCAGCAGGGCCAGGGACAGGGGCAGCAGGGCAGTCAATCGCATGTCAGTTTCCTTGTGCGGCAGGGGCGGGCGCCTTGGCCCGCTCGAAAGGTTCCAGGGCATGACGCAGGCTGGCCCGCGACAGCTCGCCGAGGTGGCTGCCGATCAGGCGGCCGTCGGCGTCGTAGAACAGCGTGGTGGGCAGCGCCATCGAGCCGACCCGCTGGGCCAGCGCGCCGGTGCCGTCGAACAGCACATGGGTCAGGCTCAGCCCGGTGGTGGCGAGGAAGGTCGTGACGTTTTCCGGCGTCTCGCCCTGGTTGACGAAAATGAAGGTCACGTGGGGGTATTCGCCCTGGGCCTGTTGCAGCACCGGCATTTCCCGGCGGCATGGCGGGCACCAGGTGGCCCAGATATTGATCACCAGCGGTTTGCCACGGTAGCTGTGCAGGGCCACCGACTGGCCAGTGGCATTGCGCAGGCTCAGTTCGGGCAGTGCGGTGCCCTTGCTGTACAGGTGGCTGCCCAGGCTGGTCAGGCCCCAGAACAGCGCACCGCTGAACAGTGCCCAGCCCAGCGGGCGCCGCAGACCAGGCTGGCGCCAGCCCTGCCAGAGGGTGGCGAGGACGATGCCGATCAGGCCCGACCAGAGCAGGAAGCCGCCGTCACGGATGTCGATGACTTGCACCAGGTCGTCGCGGTACATCGGCCAGTAGGCCAGCACGAAACCCAGGCGGGCGCACAGCAGACCGACCAGGAACAGGTTGAACAGCGCCGATTCCGGGCTTTCGCCGCCCCGCCGGGCGACCCACCAGCCAACCAGACAGGCGACGCCGAGGGCGGTGAGCATGAGCAGGTGGTTGAGGGCCATGGTCAGCGGCCCTAGGCTTACCGTCAGCATCAGCCTTGGCTCCGGGTCTGGGTCCAGTGTTGCAGGAACGCGGCGGCATCCACCTCGCCGGTGATGCGTCGGGCGCGGCGCTCTTCGCCTTCCGGTCCGAGCCAGATGATGCTCGGCGGGCCGGGCACCTGGTAGCGCTGCAGCAGGGCACGGCTGGCGGCGGAGTCGGCGGTCACGTCGAGGCGCAGCAGGTGTACGCCGGCCAGGCTGGTTTGCACGTCGGGGCGGGTGAACACCTGCTTTTCCATGACCTTGCACGACACGCACCAGTCGGCGTAGTAGTCGACCATGACCCACTGGCCGCGGGCCTTGGCGGCATTCAGCTCGCGTTGCAGGGCTTCAGGGCTGCTGACCGTGACGAAGTGCTCGTCGGCCTTCTGCACGGTAGCGACTGCGGTGCCACCGGCGAACGGCCGCAACGGTTGCCACAGATCGTCGCCCCCTGCAGCAGCGCCGACCAGCAGCAGGCCACCCCACAAGGCGCCCAGCAGCGGGACGGCACGTAGCGCCGGCAAGCGTTGCAGGGCCGGCCACGTGGCCCAGCCCAGGGCGATCAGCCAGGCACCGCTCAGGGCCAGCAGTACGGGGGCGGCGAGCAGGCTGCGCACGGTGTACAGGGCCATGGCCAGGAACACGAAGCCGAACACGCCCTTGACCCGGTTCATCCATGCGCCCGGGCGTGGCAGGTAACGGTTGCCCAGGGTCACCAGCAACAGCAGTGGCACGCCCATGCCCAGGCCGAGGCTGAACAGCACCAGCGCACCTTGCAGCACATCGCCGCTCTGCGCGATGAACAGCAGCGCACCCGCCAGCGGCGCGGTCATGCAGGGGCCGAGCAGCAGGCCGGAAAGGGCGCCCAACAGCGCTGCGCCGTACAGGTTGCCGCCGCGGGTGCCTTGGCCGGCGCGGTCGAGGCGATCACGCAGGGCCGCCGGCAGTTGCAGTTCGAAGGCGCCGAACATGGGCAGGGCGAGGAGGATGAACAAGCCGGCCAGGCTACCCAGCAGCCAGGGTTGCTGCAGCCACGCCTGCAGGCTGGCCCCCAGCAGTGCCGCGACCACACCCAGGGCCGCATACACCAGCGCCATGCTCAGCACATACACCCCGGCCAGCAGCCAGCCACGCCGGGCGCTGGCGCCGTTGCCCAGGACCAGGCCGGCGAGGATCGGCAGCATCGGCAGCGAGCAGGGGGTGAAGGCCAGCAGCAGGCCGAGGCCGAAGAACGCCAGCAGGCTCCAGGCCAGGCTGGCGCTCTGCAGGCCGCTGGCCAGTGCCTGGTCGCTGGCTTGTTCGGCGGCCGGCGTCGCGCTGCCGCCCAGGTCGATGGCGGTGGTCTGCGGCGGGTAGCACAGGCCGGCATCGGCACAGCCCTGCCAGCCCAGGCGCAACTGGCCCTGGGCATTGGCCGGGATCAGCAGTTCGAGCTGGTCGCGGTAGACCGCGCTGTCACCAAAGAACTCGTCATGGTGATTAAGGGCGGGGGGGAGTTGCGGCTGCTGCTCGGCAGTCAAGCCGTCGAACTTCAGGCGCTTCTGGTACAGGTAGTAACCCTGCTTGATCTGGAAATACAGGCGCATCTGGCCATCGGCCTGGCGGTCGTGAGTGAGGACGAACGCCTGGTTGACCGGCAGGAAGTCAGGTTTGGCGTCGAACGGGTTGGCCTGCAACGGACCAGCCAGGAGGAACGTCAGGAAGAGCAAAAGGATGCGCATGTCTTCGCCTTGGCAGTACGGAATGGGGGCCATGCTGGCTGGAATTGATTAACCCAAGGTTAACCGTTCCTGCCGACGCTGTTCCTACGGTGCCGCATGTCGCTCTTCGACACACCGCGACATATTGTCGGCTTGACTTTGCTTATGCCCATAATCTTGTTGTAAAGTTGACGCATAAGTCAGTTTTTCCTGACCCGCGTGACAAGGTTCTCACCCTTCCGAGTCCCCCGCACAAGAATCAAAAAAAGATGGGCAGAAACTCTTCTGCCCAGAGGATCAAGCATGTCCAACCGTGATATTTCCCGGCGCGCCTTCTTGCAGGGCGGCCTGATCGCTGGTGTCGGCGTGACCATGGCGCCACTCGGCAGCCAGGCGTTCGCCGCCCTGATGGAGGAGCGCGTCACCACTTCGCCGCAAAAGTGGATGAACCATGATGGCAAGGCGCGTTTTCGCAACGATGCGCTGTCCAAGGTCTGTGGCAACAAGGTCTTCGCCCGCGACATCCGCGCCAAGGACATGCCCGGCTGGCCGACCCAGCAAGGCCATGCGCTGCTGCTCAAGGCGACCAAGGTCGACCGCATCTATGCCGGCCATGACCTCAGCCTGCTCGGCGCCGACCTGCAGCCGGACCGTGTCGTCACCGCCGCCGACCTGGCGCAGGACGGTATCGCCTGGCCCGAGGCCCATTCGCCCGACCCACTGTTGCCACCCGGCCAGGTGCCGATGTTCATCGGCCACCCGGTGGCGATCCTGATCTGGCACGACTTCGAGCGCTTCCGTCAGGCCAAGCGCAAGCTGCAGTTCAACGACAAGGCGATCCAGTACGGCGCCCAGGCCTCGCTGTACCAGCGTGACCCCTATGGCAGCTTCCGCTTCGTGCGTGTGGGCGGCGCCACGCCATTCGACGACGATGAGTTCTCCAGCCTGAAGAACTCCATGCTGTTCCCGACCATCCTCAACCGCAAACCGGTGTGGTCGAAGCAGCCCAACCAGCACGGCGACCTGACCGAGCAGGGCCTGTTCTATGCCAAGCGCATGGGCGAGCAGCTGGACAACCCGCCCGAGGACTGGCTGGTGTTCGACGAGCACTACAAGACGCCGTCGATCGAGCCCGCCGCACTGGAGCCGGACAACGGCAACGGCTGGTACGACCCGGCGACCGGCACGCTGCACTTCGTGGTCGCAACCCAGTGCCCGTTCGAAGTGGCGCAGGAATGCGTGCACATGATCAAGCCGTCGCGTTTCGCCCTGAACACGCTGAACATGCACCCGGGCTACACCGTGGGCTACGGCTCCAAAGACAACAATATCTTCGTCTTCTACGCTGCCGTTGCCGCACTGTATGGCGGCGGCGTGCCGATCCGCCTGGCCAACGACCGCTACGAGCAGTTCCAGAGCGGCATCAAGCGCCATGCCTTCGACATCCGCTACCAGCTGGCCGTGGACAAGAAGGACAACCGCTTCAAGATCTTCCGCGCCGACATGAGCTGCGACGGCGGCGGGCGCATCAACTACAGCCCGTCGGTGGCTGCCGTGGGCGCCACGGCGGCGCAGTCGATCTACTACATGCCGCAGAACGACTTGTCGGTGACTGCCTACTACTCACGCGGCGTCGAGGCCGGCTCCATGCGTGGCTACGGCACCCTGCAGAGCATGGCCGCCACCGAGATGATGGTGGATGAAATCGCCGGTCGCCTGGGCGTCGATGCCATCGACCTGCGCCGTGCCAACGCCCTGAAATCGGGCATGAAGAACACCCAGGGTGCGGTCCCGGCCGGTGCCCTGCGACTTTACGAGATCCTCGACAAGGCCGCCGTGCACGATTGGTGGCGCAACCGCGATGCTCGCAAGCAGCAGATGGACGCCAAGGACCCGGACCACTGGTACGGCGTCGGCTTCGCCATCTGCCAGAAGGACTTCGGCACCGGCTCCGAGGCGCCGATGGCGAGCGTCGAGTTCACTGCTGATGGCCGCATCAGCCTGCGCCACATCGGCACCGAGCTGGGCACTGGCATGTCCACGTCCCAGGCCCTGGTGGTCAGCGATTTCCTCGGTCGCTCGGCCGACGAGGTGAAGACCGCCGTCACCGAATGGCCGGAGTTACAGCTGACCACCAGCGGCAACCCGTACCTGATCAGCCAGCCTGAGCAGGACGCCGCACTGCGCAACCCGCGCTGGGTCGGCAAGCTGGCCTCGCCGTCGTCGGCCACCAACTCGGCGTTCTACTTCAGCCACGCCACCCGTGAAGCGGCTCGCGTGCTGTTCAACCACGGCCTGTGGCCGGCGGCCATGGCCATCTGGAGCCAGGGCCCGCACGGTGGCCAGGCCAACCCGCTGGTGGTGCGCCGTGAAAACGCGGTGTGGGTCAACGGCGAGCTTACCGGCAATGGCCTGTCGCCGATCCCGTTTGCTCAACTGGCCCAGAAGGCCCACGAGATGGGGCTGATTACCGGTGTCAGCGTGCACGGTTTCAACCGCTGGAGCTGGGCCGAGGCCGACTTCGTCATCGACGGCGTGCGCGAGCGCTTCCCGCTCGATGCCGTGGCGGTGAAGTACGGCGACGGCGCGGTGAATGCCAAGAAAGCGCAGATGAGCAGCCACGGCTACCACCTGCTCGACCGGCAGAACGCTGCCTACCCGGACACCCAGCTGAACAACGCCATGGTCACCTACTACAGCCCGGTGGCGACCATCGTCGAGGTCAAGGTCAACAAAGGCACCCATGAAGTGCAGGTGCTCAACCACCACAGCTGGGTCGAGTGCGGCCGTGTGCTGGTGCCGGAACTGGTCAAGGGCCAGCTCGAAGGCGGTATCGCCATGGGCATCGGCCATGCACTGACCGAAGAAATGCCGTTGTACGAGGGCGGGCCCGGGGAGGGCGACTGGAACTTCAACCGCTACCGCCTGCCGCACGCACGGGATGTGGCAGTGTGGAAACAGACCAGTGAAATCCTCCCGCCGCTGTCACCGACCGACCCCTCCAAGGGCATTGCCGAAGTGGTGATGATCCCGGTCGTCGGTGCCATCGGCAACGCCGTGGCGCATGCCATTGGCAAGCGCGTGCGCGATCTCCCCATCACCCCAGCCCGTATCAAGGAGGCCCTCAATGGCTAACCGTCCACTGCAACTGACCCTCAACGGTCAACCGGTCGGCCCGGTCGAGGTCCCTGATGACCTGGCGATGATCGACTACCTGCACGAACACCAGAACCTCACCGGCTCGCGCCTGGGCTGCGGCCAGGGCATCTGCCATGCCTGCGTGGTGATCGTCGACAACCCTGACGGCACCAGCGAGGAAGTGCGCACCTGCATCACCGGCGCGCATTACTTCGAGGGCAAGAAGGTCCGCACCATCGAAGGCCATGCCAAGCAGGACGAGGCCGGCAACCTGACGCTGAACCCGATCCAGCAGAAGTTCGTCGACCTGTTCGCCTTCCAGTGCAGCTATTGTGCGCCAGGCTTCGTCAATGCCGCCACGGTGCTGGTGGAAACCGCACAGCGCCAGCCGTTGAAGAAGAGCGAAGTGGAAGACCGTATCGAAGCCAGCCTCGGCCACCACATCTGCCGCTGCACCGGGTACGTGCGTTACTACGACGCCACCCGCACGGTGCTCAATGACCTCGGCCTGGTCAAGGAGGGTTGAGCATGGGCTTTGTTCGCAGCACGCTCGCGCTGGCCCTCGGCCTTGCCGTCGTTTCGCTGGCCCAGGCCGCCGATGAGGCGCAGGTCAAGCGCGGTGAATACCTGGCCCGTGCCGCCGACTGCATGGCCTGCCACACGGCCGAAGGCGGTGCCCCGTTTGCCGGTGGCCTGCCGATCCATTCACCGTTCGGCACCATCTATGGCAGCAACATCACCCCGGACAAGCAGTACGGTATCGGCAACTATACGGCCGACGAATTCTTCGCCGCAGTCACCGAGGGCAAGCGCAAGGATGGCGCCAACCTCTACCCGGCGATGCCGTACACCTCGTACCACCTGATCAAGCGCGAGGACTCCGATGCGATCCTCGCCTACCTGATGACCGTGCCGCCGATCAACCGCCCGGCGCCGCAGACGGCGTTGAGCTTCCCGTTCAACGTGCGCCTGGGGCTGACCGGCTGGAACATGCTCTATGGCAAGAGCGTGCAACTGCAGCCGACCGAGGGCAAAAGCCCGGCCTGGCAGCGTGGGCAGTACATGGTCGAGGTGATGGGACATTGCGGCGAATGCCACACACCACGTAACGCCATCGGCGCCCTGCAGCAGGACCAGCGCCTGAGCGGCGGCCTGCTCGGTGGCTACCTGGCGCCGAGCCTGCTGGCCCAGGACCTGGCCGACCGCGGCTGGACCCAGCCGGACCTGACCACCTTCCTCAAGCACGGCATCAGTGCCCAGGGCAGCATGTTCAACGAGATGTTCCCGGTGGTGCACCACAGCACCCAGCATCTGCAAGACGCTGACCTGGCAGCCATGGCCACCTACCTGCTCGGCGACCAGCCGCCGCCGGCCAAGCAGATCAAGGCCGTTGCCCTGGAGCAGATGAGTGACAGCGCCAAGCGCGGCCATCAGCAGTACCTCAACGTCTGCGCCGGCTGCCATGGTGTCGACGGCGAGGGCAAGCCACACATCGCGGTGGCCATGGACGGCAACACGGTGCTGCGCCAGGCCGACTCGCGCAACCTGGTCAAGGCCATCCGCGACGGTATCCGTGAGCAGCAGTTCACCGGCTTCGAGCGCATGCAGCCGATGCCGGGCTTCGCCGACAAGCTCGACGACCAGCAAGTGACGGACATGGTCAACTACTTGCGCCAGGCCTGGGGTGGATTGCCCGGCGACCTGACCGTACAGCAGCTCGCCGAGCTGAAGGCGGAGTAAACCGTGCAGCATCTCGATCTCCAGGTGATCAGCCAGGCGCTGCAGTGGTCGTGCAATGGCCAGCGGGTGTGGTTGTGCACGGTGCTCGCCACCTATGGCTCGGCGCCGCGTGCGCCGGGCTCGCTGCTGGCGGTCAACGCCGGCGGCCAGTGGCTGGGTTCGCTGTCGGGCGGTTGCGTCGAAGATGACTTCCTCGAACGCGTGGCACGGGGCGAATTCCCCGAGCCGATTGCCATCGTGCGCTATGGCGATGGCAGCGACCCGCGTTCGAGCATTCGCCTGCCTTGCGGCGGCGTGCTCGAGGTGCTGGTGGAAAACCTGCCGGCCGACTGTGAGGTGCAGGCCCACCTGCGTGAGCTGGAAGGCGCGCTGCGTGGCCAGCGCCGGTTGTTGCGCGAGGTGAGCTTGCCGCAAGGTGAGCGCATCGTTGTCGACGACCACAGCCAGGGGCCGCGCGTGGAACGCGAAAGCGGCCGCGTGCGCTTGCGTGTCGGCGCTGCCCAGCGCCTGCTGCTGGCTGGCTACTCCAGCGTCGCGCATTTCTGTGCCGAGTTCGGTAAGGGAATGGGCTTTGAAGTCATCCTCTGCGACCCCCGTGACGAGGTGCTCGAAGGCGTGGTGCTGGACGGCATCGAGGTGCGCCGCGAGCTGCCGTCGGAGTTCATCGCCAATGGCGGTTGCCATGCCGACACGGCAGTGGTTGCATTGACCCATGATCCGAAAATCGATGACCTGGCCATGATGGAAGCAGTGCGTACCGAAGCGTTCTATATCGGCGTGATGGGCTCGAAGGCCACCTCCGACAAACGTCGCGAACGCTTGCAGCGCATCGGCGGCCTGGGCGATGACGAGCTGGCGCGGATCCATGCGCCGATCGGCCTCAACCTGGGCAGCAAGACCCCGGCCGAGATCGCCCTTGCAGTGCTCGCCGATATCCTGCGCCTGCGCAACGGCATCGGGCGGGCGGCGCTGTGAGTGTGGTGGCGTTGGTGTTGGCGGCTGGCAGCAGCGTGCGTTTCGGTGCTGACAAGCGCCGCGCGCTGATGGCAGATGGTCGCAGCTTGCTGGCTCATAGCGTTGAACGTGCCTGCGCGGTGTTCGATGACGTGCGGGTGGTGTTGCGTGATGGCGAGCGGGGAGAGGAGCTGGGGTTGCCGTCGGCGTGCCGGGTCATCTGCAGTGCGGATTTCGCGCTGGGCCTGGGCCATAGTCTGGCGGCTGGCGCCGCTTCGCTGGTAGACAGCGAGGCACAGGCGGTGGCGATCCTGCTGGGTGACATGCCCTGGGTGGAATTCGGGACCCTTGGTTTGCTTGCACGCGAGGCCAGTGGGTCAACGATAGTTCTGCCTTGTCATGCCGGGCAGCAGGGCCATCCGGTGATGTTCGGGCGTGATTTCTGGCCAGCGCTGGCGCGGCTGAAGGGCGATGAAGGGGCGCGTTCGGTCGTGAGGGCCCATCCGGACCGTTGCGTCAGGCTGGCGGTCGAGGATGCTGGCGTGCTGCGGGATGTCGATACGCCCGATGCGCTGCGCCAATGAGCATCGGTTCTACTCATCTTCCTCATCATCGAATGCACAAGGTTCCAGTTCGCCAAGCTGGGAAAGCAGGATCAGATGCACGTCGGCCTTGAGCCGCTGGAGATTGGCCAGGCTGGCAGACCCACCCAGCATCAACGCCGGGACGAAGCCATATATTTCGTCTGGCGCCAACGTCCCCAGGGTTTCCCTGGCTGATTCGAACAGGCCCAGGTCGATTCCTTCAGTCATTACCCACATGAGCAGCCCTTGGATCTTCGCGTCGCGCTCTTCGTCGGTCGAGCTGCAGGCGCCATCGATGTATTGGGACGCGTAGGCAGTAATGGTCAGGACTGACCCGGTTTCTTCACCCCAGAGGTACAGTTCGCCGAAAGCGCTACGGGCGATGAGGTGGTAGGTGTCGCGGGTTTCGAAGTGGGTGCCTGCCAGCCAGTACGCCACGACGTCTTTGTATTCCTGCGGGTTGACCATCCAGAACAGACCGCCACCGTAGCCGCACCAGCCGTGGTCTTTCCAGTAGGTCAGGAGTTGGTTTGGGAGTTTGCCTTGGTAGTGATCCAGCGTGGCAGACGGGACGGGTTGGTGGCCGATAGGGTCGTTGAAGGTTTCGAGGAAGATGGAGAAGAGTACGTTCATTTTTTCATGCCTATTGGTGTTGTTAGAAGTCAGAAAAGCTGTAAGGTACGAGAGGGCAAATCTGAGAGATTAGTAATAAGTGCTCCACAGTCTTAACTTTTTCGAGGTGAGCATTTTCGCATGGCCCTCCGAGTGTCAAAGCTGGAGAGAATCCATACATTTCGTCATGATTTAGTACGCCTAATTTTTTCTTTGCAGGCTCGAACATGCCATCGAAGTCAACAGATGCCTTGTCTTTACTGAGGAAAAAACTCTGGACTTCCCTGTCCATGTCAGTGGCCGTTAACTCATACTCGCTACCTCTGTATCGCGAGATGTGAGCTAGAATTTTTACGGAGAAACCTGTCTTTTCTCCAAATAAATAAAGGTCGCCGAATGCACCGCGAGCGATAAGGTGGTAATTGTCTCTATTTTCTAGTTGAGTGCCTTTGGTAAGTGAGGCGGTTACTTCTTCATATTCTTGGGGGTTGACGGTCCAGAATATTCCGTCGCCATATCCGCTCCAGTCGTGTTCCTTCCAATGTTTCAGTAATTTGCTCGGCAATATTTCTAGATAGCGCTCCATGCTTGAGGGAGGAACTTTCTGTCTAAATATAGGCTCACCCATCTCCTTCAAGAAGAGAGAAAAAATCTTATCCATATCGTCCCCTTATCCATCATTACTTATGCAGTGTCGTTCGCGGCGAGGATGGCCTGCTTAAAGGTCCGAAAAGTCGAAAGGCTTAAGCTCGGCAATTTGCGAGAGAAAGATCAAGTGCTCCACAATCTTTACTTTCCCCAAATGCTCAAGATCATCGCGCCCTCCAAGCATGAAGGCAGGGGTGAACCCGTACATTTCATCTGGACCGAGCTGGCCAAATTTTTTTAGTGCCGGCTTGAACAAATCACCATAATCGTTAGTGTGTATCCTTTTTGCTACCATGAACGCTTGAATCCCCTTGTTCATTTTATCCCCAACATATATGGACTTGTGCACGCTGTAGCGCGAAAGAATGCTGGTAATTTTAAGTGATGCGCCCGTTTTCTCCCCCCAAAGGTACAGTTCACCAAAACCGCTTCTGGCAATGACGTGATAGTTGTCACGATCTTTTAGTTCGGTATGCTCAAGCCAGGACGCTACGACGCCATCATACTCTTGCGGGTTTACCATCCAGAAAATTCCAGAGCCATAACCGCACCATCCATGCTCGGACCAATATTCTAACAACTGATCTGGCAGCACTCCGCGATAGCGTTGAAGGCTCGAAACTGGCACCTCCCTACGTTCGATAGGAGCACCAAACTCTTCTAAAAAAAATCGAAAATGCCTCATCCATGTGATGGCCTCGTTTCGGTGCTAAATATCTGAGAGCGTGTATTGGTGCAGTTCACCAAGTTGAGATAGCAGCATCAGGTGTTCGATTGTTTTGACTTTTTCAATGTGTTCGATCTTAGCTGATCCACCGATCTGTAGTGCTGGAACGAAGCCATAAATTTCATCCGGGCTGAGAACTCCGAGGTATTCTTTGGATGCGTTGAAGAGTTCATTAAAATCAAGGTAGTCTCGGTCAAATGACAAGAGGAAGGATTGAAATGCTCTATCCATGGCTTTCGGCGATCGCTCAGCTGGATCATACGTGTATCGAGATACGTTGCTGAATATACAAAGTGAGGGGCCGGACTTTTCACCCCATAGGTATAGGTCGCCAAATGCACTGCGTGCTATGACATGGTAGATGTCGATTTTTTCTAGCGGTGAGCCTTGTATCCAACTGGCCGCCACACTGTCGTACTCTTGAGGATTGACCATCCAGAAGAGTCCTTCTCCGTAGCCACACCACCCATGTTCTGACCAGAGTTGAAGTAATGCATCGGGTAGTAGTCCTTGGTAACGGCTAATGCTTGAGGGAGGAACCTCTTGTCGATACATAGGCACACCAATCTCTTCAAGTAACATCGAGTACACGTCGTCCATAAATTTCTCCCTCAGCACTTATGCAGCTTTACGTTAAGGTATGTTGGTTTTTCACCGGATTTTGGGGCATGCTCAACTGCACGTTTTAGGTTTTCGACTTTTGATTTCCATTGTGGCCCTATTGAAGAGTTGACTTGTCTGTCGCCGAAATCCGAAATCACATCGTTGCCTCCAGCAATCAAATCTGGGTTGTGGAGTGCGGCTAGCGTGCTCATCGTTTCTTTAGCTCGTTTAGCTGCAGTTGCTTTGGCCTCACGGGGGCTCATTGTCTCCAGCAATTCCTCTCGAATTCTCAACTGAAGATCGCGGAATAGTCGCTTGCGTGCCAGTTTGGCCTGTGCTGGATTTCGTTTGATCGGGTTGGCAACATTCTCCAGAAATTCCTCCACTGTAAGTCGGTTCAACCCATCCTGCTGCCCCTTCAGCTGCCGCTCAAACTCGCCATGCTTCGACGCTGGCAATTTGTCCGCTTTGAAACACGCCACCGTATGCAGCGGCATGCTACCGGGCTTGCCCTTGGATGGCTCCTTGTCTTTCCCCGCCGGCCGGTTAGGCTGCGCAGGCTGTGGCTCACCCACCGCGCCCTTGCGCCGCTCCGACACCTGCAAGTCCGGCCGTTTCTTCAAGGCCTCCTCGTGCTTGAGCATCCACTGCCCAATCCGCGCGCCTTTCTTGCTGGCGGCCATCTCCTGGGCGAGCACACCCGCATTGCCACGCCCGCGGGCGAGGTAGGACACCATGGCGCCCAACAGCAGCATCACCACTTCCACATGCCCGGTGGCAATGAAATGCGCTGCCTGGTCGATGGCAAACGGGTTGTCCTGACTAAACGCGTTCAGCCCTTCTTCACCCCGTGTGCCTTCCCAGGCGATGCCGATGCCGTCCAGGTAGTACTCGCCGATACGCGGCAGGCCGTCGACGAAGAATTCGGCGAGAGAGGCGATGCCCAGTGCGCCGAGAATCCAGCCGCTGACCTTGAAGCCGATCGCGGTGCCCGCGACGCCACCGGGAATGGCTCCGGCACCTCCCGCGAAGCACCGATGCCGGCACCGAGCAGGCCGCCGGTGAGGGCGCTGCCGGCGACGATCATTGCCATCTGTTCAGCGACGCTGATCAGGTCGTTGAGGATGCTTTTGATGTCGAGGTCGGCGAAGCGCTGGCGCAGCAGGTCGCCGGCTACCCATTCGGCCTTGTGGAACGCGCGCCGGACGGTGTCCACGCGGCGCAGGTTGAGGGCCAGTGACGGCACCTCTTCGTTGAGGTAGGTACGGAAATGGGCACCTCCTTGATAGCCCATTTCATCGGTGATGCGTGTTTCGATATCGCGCCAGGTGGGCACGATTTGCCAGAGCAGCATGAGGCGTCTCCCTGCCAGTTTTGTGCAGGGAAATCACATCATGGAGTGGGTGTGGGAAGTTCCTGAGTCGGCTGTAGGAAAAGTCTATTTCGTTGTTGGCGGGGGTAGAGGAGGGCGGGATTGAGGTGTTGCTGCAATGGGTAAGGTTGGAGGGATTTGTCGCCTGTGAGATCGAGCACCGCCCGCGCGGCGCTCGATCTCACAGGCGCTGAAAGCATCAAGGCGAACACAAAAAGGTCCATAATCCCCCCTTAATCCCCCCATAGTGCAATGCCAGCCACACCACTCCGGGAGCCTCACCATGCACGTTCTGCTCTGCGAGGACGATGACCTGATCGCCAGCGGCATCTGCGCCGGCCTCACCGCCCAGGGCCTGACCGTCGACCGCGTGGCCAATGCCGCCAGCGCCCGGGCGTTGTTGCAAGCGGCGCAGTTCGACGTGATGATCCTCGACCTCGGCCTGCCCGACGAAGATGGCCTTAAACTGCTGCGCCGCCTGCGCCAGCAAGGTGTGGACCTGCCGGTGCTGGTGCTCACCGCACGCGATGCGGTCACTGATCGCGTCGATGGCCTGCAGGCCGGTGCCGACGACTACCTGCTCAAACCCTTCGACCTGCGCGAACTGGCTGCGCGCCTGCACACTCTGTTGCGCCGCGTGGCGGGGCGGGCAGTGAACGTGATCGAACATGGCCCGCTGCGCTACGATCCAAGCAGCTGCGAAGCGACCCTCGCCGGCCAGGCTGTAGACCTGTCGCGGCGCGAGCAGGCGCTGCTCCAGGCATTGATGCAGAACCCCGGCCGGGTGCTGTCCAGCGAGCAGCTGAAAGACTGCGTGTACGGGTTCAGCGATGAAGTCGAGAGCAATGCGCTGAACGTGCATATCCATCACCTGCGGCGCAAGCTCGGCAACAGCATCGTCGAGACCGTGCGTGGCCTGGGTTATCGCCTGGGGCCGGCACAGGCGCCGGAGCAAACCTCCGAGAGAAGCGCCTCATGAGCCTGCGGGTACGCCTCAGCCTGATCCTCGGCACCGCCTTCATCATCATCTGGGCGCTGGCAGCGGCGTGGATGCTGCGCGACCTGCGCCAGCAGATGATGTTCTCCCTCGATCAGCGCCTGGTGGCCTCGGCGCGCATGGTCGCCGGCCTCGTCGACCAGCTGCCGCAACCGCTGGCAGCCAAGGGCGAGGATGCGCATTTTTCCGCCGACCAGTTGAGCGTGCCCGACGGCATGGCCTGCCAGGTGAGCTCCCTGCGCGGCGAGATCCTCGCCAGCAACCACAAGCATGATGGCGCCATGGACGACCAGCGCAGCGGCTTCCGTGACCAGACCATCGACGGTGCGTTGTGGCGCACCTTCACCTACAACCACGGTGACGTACGCATCACCACCGCCGACCGGCACATGGAGCGCGAGGCGCTGAACCAGTCGATTCTGCTGGCCGCCTCGGCGCCGGTGCTGATGGCCTTGCTCGGCAGCCTCGGGCTGCTGTGGATCGGCCTGGGTAAAGGCCTGGAGCCGCTCAATCGCATGCGTGATGCCCTGCGCCGACGGCGTGCCGACAGTGTCGAGCCATTGCAGGTGACCGGCTTGCCCAGCGAGCTGCAGCCCTTGCTCGACACCCAGAACCAGCTGTTCCTGCGCATTGCCCAGACCATCGAGCGCGAACGGCGCCTGACCGACGATGCCGCCCACGAACTGCGCAGCCCGCTGACGGCGATCAAGACCCACCTGCAGGTGGCGCGCATGACCGACGGCGCGGTGCGCGAGCAGGCGCTGGAGCATGCCGAGCAAGGCGCCGACCGCATGCACCGGACCCTTGAGCAGCTGCTGATGCTGGCGCGGGTCGAGGGCAGCCTGTCGTTCGAGGACGGGGTGCAATGCAGCGCCGAGCAGGTCGCCCGCCAGGCGGTGCAGGATGCGGGTGGCGGTGACAATCGACGCATCGTATTGCATCTGCCGCAGGAGGCTACGCAGATCTACCTGGGCATGCCTGCGCCGCTGGCGGTGGCGGCCTTGCGCAACCTGCTGGACAACGCCCTGCGCCATGGCGGCGATACCGAGGTGGAGCTGGAAGTGCAGATGGCCGATGGGCAGGTGGGGTTCATGGTGCGTGACCATGGGCCGGGTATTGCCGATGGCGATCTGCAGCACCTGACCGAACGCTTCTGGCGCAACGGGCAGAGTGGGGGGTGTGGGCTGGGGTTGGCGATCGTTCAGGCGATCGTGCAGCGCTGTGCCGGCAGCCTCAGGTTCGATAGTCGCCAAGATGGGCTGCGGGTTCTGCTGCAGGTGCCGGCGCGTTCGGCAAGCTGATCTTCATTGCCTGTGCCGGCCCTTTCGCGGGACAAGCCCGCTCCCACAGGATTGCCACAGGCAGTAAGACTGTGCGGTCCCTGTAGGAGCGGGCTTGTCCCGCGAAAGGGCCGGCACAGGCAAAGCAAAATCCCGCAACAACCGCTAAATCCTCCCCGCACTCAAGCGTTTTCCAAGCGATAACTGCCCATTCGCTTGCTTGCGAGGATTCACCCATGTCCACCGCTACCAGCCTTGCCCAGGTCCCGCCGGCCAGCGCGCCGCAACCTTTGTACGAATTCAGTGACTCGCCCTTGCTGCTGCGCCAGCAGCAACAGGAATCCAACGCCCGCAGCTACCCCCGGCGCATCCCGCTGGCGCTCAAGCGCGCCCGTGGCATCCACGTCGAGGATGTCGAAGGCCGCCAGTTCATCGACTGCCTGGCCGGCGCAGGCACCCTGGCCCTGGGCCACAACCACCCGGTGGTGATCGAGGCCATCCAGCGCGTGCTGGCCGACGAACTGCCGCTGCACACCCTGGACCTGACCACGCCAGTCAAGGACCGCTTCGTCCAGGACCTGTTCGGCATCCTGCCCGAAGCCTTGCGCCGCGAGGCCAAGGTGCAGTTCTGCGGGCCGACCGGCACCGACGCGGTGGAAGCGGCGCTCAAGCTGGTGCGCGGTGCCACCGGGCGCAGCACCGTGCTGGCGTTCCAGGGCGCCTATCACGGCATGAGCCAAGGCGCGCTGAGCCTGATGGGCAGCCACGGTCCCAAGCAGCCACTGGGCGCTTTGCTGAGCAGTGGCGTGCAGTTCATGCCTTACCCCTACGACTACCGTTGCCCGTTCGGCCTGGGCGGGGAAGCCGGGGTCAAGGCCAACCTGCATTACCTGGAAAACCTGCTGCTGGACCCGGAAAGCGGCGTGCCGCTGCCGGCGGCGGTGATCCTTGAAGTGGTGCAAGGTGAGGGCGGGGTGATCCCGGCCGACATCGAGTGGCTCAAGGGTGTGCGGCGCATCACCGAACAGGCTGGCGTGGCGCTGATCGTCGACGAGATCCAGAGCGGCTTCGCCCGGACCGGGCGGATGTTCGCATTCGAGCACGCCGGCATCGTGCCGGATGTGGTCACGCTGTCCAAGGCCATTGGTGGCAGCCTACCGCTGGCGGTGGTGGTGTATCGCGACTGGCTGGATACCTGGAAGCCAGGCGCCCATGCCGGCACGTTCCGCGGCAATCAGATGGCCATGGCGGCCGGTTCAGCGGTGATCAACTACCTGGTCGAGCACCGCCTGGCCGAACACGCCGAGGCCATGGGCCTGCGTTTGCGTGAGCATCTGCAGCGGCTGCAACGGGATTATCCGCAACTGGGTGATATCCGTGGCCGTGGCCTGATGCTTGGGGTGGAACTGGTCGATCCACAAGGTCAGCCGGATACGCTTGGCCACCCACCTGCCAATCGGGTGCTGGCACCGAAGGTCCAGCGCGAATGCCTCAAGCGTGGGCTGATCCTCGAGCTGGGCGGGCGTCATGGCGCGGTGGTGCGCTTCCTGCCGCCACTGATCATCAGTGCGCAACAGATCGACGAGGTGGCGCAGCGCTTTGCCGAAGCAGTGGCCGCGGCCATTTGAGTCCGAGAGGGCCGCGCCGCGGCCCTCTCGTGCAGCCTGATCAGTCGCTGTTTTCACCCAGCCGCCAATACCCCATCGTCATCAGGCTGTCGCGCTGCAGCCCATGCTGTTTTGTCAGGTACCGGCGAATCTCCAGCACCGTCGCCGACTCTCCGGCCACCCAGGCATAGAACGCGCTTTCCAGCGGCAGGCTGGCCAGCTCGCGCACGGCATGTTGCATGGCCTGGCCATGCTCACAGCGCAGCAGCTCGCGGGGCAGCCAGTGCAGGCGGGTATTGGCGCTGTGCCGCAGGGGAAGGCAATCAGCCTCCTGCGGAACTTCGATGAAGGCTTCCACGGCCAGCTCGGACTGTTGCTCTGCCAGCACTTCAAGAATGCCGGCGATGGCGGGCAGGGCTGTTTCGTCGCCGATCAGCAGCACGTGGCGAGTACCTTGCGGCGGCTTCCATTCATAGCCTCCGGGGTCATCAGCGTGGACCAGGTTCGGCGCGACCATCAGCAGCCGGTCGCCCTCCTGGGCATGGGTTGCCCAGGCTGAAGCCGGCCCATTGACGCCGTGCAGCACAAAGTCCACGTCGACTTCCAGGGCATCCGGGCGCAAGGCGCGGATGGTGTAGGTGCGCATGGGCGGGCGCTGTTCGGGCGGCAGCGCGCTGTGCGCCGTCTTCCAGTGGACGTCGTGGGGCAGGGTGGGCAATGAGCCGTCAGGGGCAGGGAACAGTAGCTTGACGCGCTGGTCGGGCGCCAGGGTGTGCATGAGCTCGACATCCGGGCCGGTGAACACCAGGCGGGCGAAGGATGGGCTGAGTGCGATACGCCGGGCGAGCACCAGGTCGAACGCGCGGTAGGGGCGGGCGCCTGGCGATTGGCCCTGGATCAGGCGACGCAGGCCTTGTTGCCAGGCCTGGAGCATGCTGGCTGAGCGGGTCATGGGGAAATCCTCTTGCAAGCGGCTTTCCCTATGAACGAGTTGCGCGTACGGCGAATTAACCGTTGTCCGCGTTCGCTACCTGCCAGCCACCCCCCAGCGCCTTGTACAACGCCACGCTGCCCTGCAGCCGAGCCAGGCGCAACTGCGCCTGCTGGTCCTGGGCGAGATAGAGCGTGCGTTGGGTTTCGAGCACGCTCAGCAGGGTCTCGGCCCCGGCCGCGTAACGCCGTTGGGCCAGGTCGAAGGCCAGGCGCGCCTGTTCGACCTCCTGGTCCTGCCACTCGCGCTGTTGTTCAACGCCGTGGATGGCATTGAGGGCCTTCTCGACATCGGCGAAGCCGGCCAGGATGCTGCTGCGGTAGCTTTCCAGCAGCTCGTCCTGCTCGGCTTGGGCCAGCTGTTGCGCCGCTCGCAGCCGGCCATTGTTGAAGATCGGCGCGACCAGGCCGGCGGTCAGGGTGTAGTAAGAGCTGTCGAATACCTCGGGCAGGGTGCGAGCGCCGGTGCCAATGTTGGCGCCCAGGGTCACTTTTGGCAGCAGGGCGGCCCTGGCGACCTGCACATTGGCGTGGGCGGCGGCCAGGCGTGCTTCGGCAGCGGCGATGTCCGGGCGGCGGGCGAGCAGTTCGCTGGGTACGCCGCTGCCAATGCGCGGCCAGTTCACGGTTGCCAGCGCTTCCCCTGTGGTGGGCAGGGCCTGGACCGGGTCGCCCAGTAGTGTGGCCAGGGTAACGCGGTTATCTTGCCACTGCTGTTCGAGCAGCGGCACTTGCCGTTCCTGGGCGGCCACCAGGCTGCGCTGCTGGGCCAGTTCCAGGCGTGTGGCGGAGCCGGCGCGCTGACGTGTTTCGACCAGCGCCAGGACATCACGGGCATTACGCAGGTTGAGGCGGGCAATGCGCAACTGTTCTTCCAGGGCCAGGCCCTGCAGGTAACTGCTGGCCACGCTGCTGACCAGCGTCAATTCGACCGTCTGGCGATCAAAGCGGCTGGCGTCGAGGCTGTGCAGGGCGCTTGTACGCGCAGCGCGCAGGCCTCCCCAGAAGTCGATCTCGTAGCTGGCGACCAGCTGCATGCCGAACGACGTACTGGTTCGCTCGTACTTGCTGACATCGAGCTGGTCATAGCCCTCGCCATGCAGCAGGCGCTGGCGGCTGCCGTCGAGCTCGAACCTGAGTTCCGGCAGCAGCGGCGCTCCGGCGATCACCGCCCTGGCCTGGGCCTGGCGCACGCGCGCGGTGGCGGCGGCTAGGTCGTGGGCATTGGACCGGGCGCGTTCGACCAGGCGGTCCAGTTCGGCGCTGTCGAAGGCCTGCCACCACTGCGCCGACGGCAAGCTGGCAGAGGGCTGCAGGGTTTCGCCTTGCCAGGCGCTGGGTGCAGCGATGCCGCTGGATGGCGCGGGCGTCAGGCTGCAGGCGGCGAGGCCCAGGCTCAGGGACAACAGGCTGATGCGGCTTGGCAGGGTCATGGGCTATTCGCTGGTAAGGGCTTTGACCGGGTCGAGTCGGGCGGCTTTGCGGGCCGGCATGAAGCCGAACACGATGCCGGTGAGAACGGCGCAAGAGAAAGCACCGAGGATAGCGGGCAGGGTGAAGGCCACGGCAACCTTGCCCAGCATCAATGCACCGCCGATCAGCAGGGCCAGGCCAATACCGGCCATGCCGCCGACCATCGACAGCATCACCGCTTCGCTGAGGAACTGGCGCAGGATGTCGTGCTGGCGTGCGCCGGTGGCCATGCGAATACCGATTTCGCGGGTGCGCTCGCGCACGGTCATGAGCATGATGTTCATCACCCCGATACCACCGACCAGCAGCGAGATCGCGGCAATTGCCCCGAGCATGAGCGACAGGCTGTTCTGGGTGCGTGCCTCGGCCTGGATCAGCGCGGCCGAGTTGGTCAGTTCGAAATCGTGACGGCCCTGGTGGCGCTGGCGCAATAGGCGGTCGACGGCAGCTTCGGTTTCATCGACCCGTGCCGCGTCGACGGCGGCGACGGTGATGTAGTCGGGGTCGCGCTGGCCGAATAGGCGGATCGCCGCTGCCGAGTAGGGCACCACGATGCGCCCGTCGGCATCCTGGTCGCCGGAGCTCGCGCCTTTGCCGGCGAGAATGCCAATGACCTGGAACGGCACATTGCCGATCAGCAGGTACTGGCCAAGCGGGTCGCGGTCAGGCGCGAGCATCTTTTCCCGGACTTTCTGGCCGATCACGGCCACTGCCGCGCCACTGACTTCGTCGGCGTCGGTGAAGAACGCCCCTTCGACCGTCGGCCAGTTGAAGATCAGCGGGAACTGGTTGTTGTTACCGCCCACGTAGAAGCGCTGGCTGTTGTTGCCGTGGCGCACCATCACCTTTTCGCCCAGCACCGGCATGATCTGCCGGACCTGCGGCAGTTGGCCGATGGCGGCGACGTCGTCGAGGGTAATGGTGCCAGCCGGTTCGCCCAGGGTGGCAGGCTTGCCGTTGAGGTAGAGGATGTTCGAGCCGAAGGCGGCCATTTGCGCCATCACCTGGCGCTTGCTGCCTTCGCCGACGGCCAGCATGACCACCACCGAGGCGACCCCGATAACGATGCCGAGCAGGGTCAGGGCGGTGCGAAAGCGGTTCACCCACATCACCCTCCAGGCGGCTTGCAGGGCTTCGAGCAGCTCGCCTTTCCAGGCCCCGCGCTGGGTCGCACCACGGTCCAGGCGCTGGCGCAGGTCGTCGGCTTGCAAGGCTTGGCGCGGAGCGTTGGGCAACTGGTCGGTCGCGGTGTCGCTGATCATCTGGCCGTCGCGGATCTCGATCACCCGCTGTGCCCGCGCCGCCACCTTGTGGTCGTGGGTGATCAGGATAATCACGTGGCCTTGGCTGGCCAGTTCGTCGAGCAGCGCCATGACTTCGGTGCCGCTGTGGCTGTCGAGCGCACCTGTGGGCTCGTCGGCGAGGATGATATGACCGCCGTTCATCAGCGCACGGGCGATCGACACCCGTTGTTGCTGGCCACCCGAGAGCTGGTGTGGGCGGTTGGCGCTGCGGCTGGCCAGGCCCAGGCGAGCGAGCAGGGCGGCGGCGCGGGCATGCCGCTCGCTGGCAGGCGTGCCGGCATAGATGGCCGGCATCTCGACATTTTCCTGGGCCGAGCCCGAAGGGATCAGGTGGTAGCCCTGGAACACGAAGCCGAACGCCTCGCGGCGCAGCCAGGCCAGTTCATCGCTACCCAGCTCGGCCACGTTCTTGCCGGCGAAGCGGTAGCAGCCCGACGTCGGGCGGTCGAGGCAGCCGAGTATGTTCATCAAGGTCGATTTGCCCGAGCCGGACGCCCCGACGATGGCGACGAACTCGCCGGGGTGGATGCTCAGGCTGATGCCGCGCAGCACATCGACCTTGGGGCTGTCCTGGCCACCGTAGGATTTGCGGATATCGACCAGTTCGATCAGCGGCGCAGTCATTCAGCCTCCGCTGGCGCTGGGGGCGCCCATCAGCAGTTGTTCACCCTCGCTGAGCCCGTCCAGCACCTGAACGCGCAGGCGGTCGCTGAGGCCGGTGCGCACCTGGCGCTGCACCACCTTGCCGTGCGGGTCGAGCACCCGTGCCATGAACAGGCCGCCGTTATCGTCCAGCGCGGCGATCGGCACGGTCAGGACCTGGCTGGCCTGGCCGGCGACGAAGAACACCTGGGTGGTCATGTCGGCCATCAGCGCACCATCCGGGTTGTCGACATCCAGCAGCACGGTGTACTGCACCACCTGGCTGCCGGTGCTGCCGGCGCTGGCCGGGCTGCCACCGCCTTGGCTGGCTTGTTCGAGTGGCTTGGGCGGGATCGGCAGAATCTGCCGCACAGTGCTGCTCCAACGGCGCTTGCCGCCGGACAGGGTGGTGAAGTAGGCGGTCATCCCCGGCTTGACCTTGCCGATGTCGGCTTCGGAAACCTGGGCCCAGACGGTCATGGGTGACAGCTTGGCGATGCGCAGGATCAGCGGCGTGCGTTGCTGCGCGTTGAGGGTCTGGCCTTCGCGGGCGTCGACGGCGACCACCGTGCCGTCCATCGGCGCATAGATGCGCGTGTAGCCCAGTTCTGCCTCGTCGCTGCGCAGGCTGGCCTGGGCCTGGCGGATCTGCGCCTGGAACATGTCGATGCGCGCCTGGGTGACCTTGAGCTGGGCAGCAGCGGCCTGGACGTCCTCATCGCGGGTGGCGCCTGCGGCGGCAAGCTCGCGTTGGCGTTTGAGCTGCTGGCTGGCCAGCTCGAACTGCGCACGCTGTTCGGCGAGCTGGGCCTTGAGGTTGTCGATCGAGAAGCGCCCGGCATCCAGGCGTGCCTGCTGGGTGGAGGGGTCGATCTCGACCAGCAGTTGGCCCTTGCGCACCGAGTCGCCCGCTTCCACGTGCAATGTGCGGATCTGCCCCGAGGCCTGGGCACCCACATCCACGTAGCGCCGGGGCTGCAAGGTGCCCAAGGCGGTCACGCTGCTTTCGATGTCTGCCCGCGTGACCGTGACGGTACCGAGCGGTTGCGCGCCGAAGGGCAGGGTTTGCCAGGCCAGCAGGCAGCCCAGGCTCAGCAGGCCCACGCCAGCGAGGACGAACTGGCGGCGGGGGGAGGTTAAACGGCTCATGCGGACTTCCAGCCTGGGTAGTGGTCACGCGCTGCCAATCGAGGTGCGCACCGAAGTCCCAGATAAACGAAGGCAGGCCAGGCGGATTTAGCCCGAACGAGGGGGCGGAGGGCATGTTGCTGAGAATAGTTATAATTTGTACTATCACGGCCCGGTATCACTCAGTCCCGCACGTGGGTTGCAAGGACGATTTCAGGTGCTGTTGTGGAACATTACTATCGCGAACTGGTGAGCTTCCTGAGTGCGCGCCTGGGCAACCGCCAGGCTGCGGAGGACGTTGCCCACGATGCTTATCTGCGGGTACTGGAGCGGACCGAAAGCGGGCAGATCGAGCATCCGCGAGCGTTTCTATACCGTACGGCACTCAACCTGGTGATCGACCGGCATCGGCGCCATCAGGTGCGTCAGGCCGAATCACTGGATGCGCTGGAGGCCGATGGACGCTTTGTCAGCGCAGAACTGCAGCAGGACATGCAACTCGACCAGCGCCTGGCCATGATGCAAAAGGCCCTGGATGAACTGAGCAAGGTATGCCGCGACTGCTTTCTGTTGCGCAAGCTCGATGGCCTGTCACACCAGCAGATTGCAGAGCGCCTGGGCATCTCCCGCAGCCTGGTGGAAAAGCACATCGTCAACGCCATGAAGCACTGCCGTGTGCGCATGCGGCAGTGGGAGTCCTGAACCCGGGGTGAAGGGCAGGTGAAAATTCTGTGTGATGGCCACTTGATTTCTCCCGCTTTCCCGACAAATATCTAAATTGACCCCTCCAGGTACAGCCCTGGCGGTTGCCTGTTTCTGGCGCAGTTTGGTCAGGGAGCTGTCCCTTTTCAACTGACGGCCCAGGTCCGACAATGACAAACAAGACCCTGCGCATCCTGATTGCCGACGAGCACCCGCAGCAGCGCCTGCAGCTGGAAAAACTGCTCAATGGCCTTGGCTACTACCGGATTGCCCCGGTCGAATCCTTCGAAGAGTTGCAGCGCTTGGTGCAGAGCGCCTTGCAACCGTTCAACCTGCTGCTGGGCAACATCGAGCTGGCCAGCCATGCGGGCGTCGACCTGGCGCGTTTCTGCCGCGTCAGCACACAGATCCAGCATGCCCTGCTTTACCATTCGCAACACCTGAAAGTGCCTGTCGTGCCGCAAACCGAGCGGCAGGCTGTCAGCGTGAGCCTGCCACAGGTGCCGGATAACGACGCGCTGCAATCCTTCATGGCGATCATCGACAGCCCTGTGCTGGTCGGCAAGATTGCCCTGCCTTCCGGGCTGGCCGGTGGCGCGGCCCATGTGCGCAAGCCCAGGAACTTCGGCCACACCGTTTTCAACCGTTAGTGGCGTTGGGGCAAGGTGGCGGGCATTTGCTATCCTCTTGCCCTTTGCCGATCTGCGGACCCCTGCCATGACTGCCATCGATACCGCTCGCCCGCCCCGGTTCAGCCGCGGCGACCACCGGACCTTGGGCCTGGCGGCACTGGGCGGCGCGCTGGAAATCTACGATTTCATCATCTTCGTGTTCTTTGCCCTGATCCTAAGCCAGCTGTTCTTCCCGCCGGAAATGCCCGAGTGGCTGCGCCTGCTGCAGAGCTTCGGTATCTTCGTCACCGGTTACCTGGCGCGGCCGCTGGGTGGCATCCTGATGGCGCATTTCGCCGACCACCTCGGGCGCAAGCGGGTGTTCAGCCTGAGCATCCTGATGATGGCCTTGCCGTGCCTGCTGATCGGGGTGATGCCGACCTATGCCGACATTGGCTATGCGGCTCCGCTGATCTTGCTGGCGCTGCGCATCCTGCAAGGCGCCGCTGTGGGTGGCGAGGTGCCGAGCGCGTGGACCTTTGTCGCCGAGCATGCGCCAAACGGGCGTCGTGGCTATGCCCTGGGCTTCTTGCAGGCGGGGCTGACCTTCGGTTACCTGCTGGGTGCGCTAACGGCCACACTGCTGGCGCACCTGTTCTCGCCGCAGGAGATTCTCGAGTACGCCTGGCGTTATCCGTTCCTGCTCGGTGGGGTGTTTGGCGTGATCGGTGTGTGGCTGCGCCGCTGGCTCAGCGAGACCCCGGTGTTCCTGGCCTTGCGCGAACGTCAGGAGCAACCGGTCAGGTTTCCGCTACGACGGGTGCTGGGCGAGCACCGCTCGGCGTTGATCCCGGCGGCGCTGCTGACCTGCGTACTGACTTCCGCAGTCGTGGTGCTGGTGGTGATTACCCCGACTGTGATGCAGCAACGCTTCGGCATGACGGCGGGGCATACCTTCGCCCTGAGCAGCGTGGGCATCGTTTTCCTCAATATCGGCTGTGTCCTGGCCGGGTTGCTGGTCGACCGCTTGGGCGCCTGGCGCGCACTGATGATCTACAGCGTGTTGTTGCCGTTGGGCGTCGGTGCGCTGTACGCCAGCCTGGTGGGGCAGTGGGGGATGACCTGGCTGGCCTATGCGCTGGCTGGGCTGGCCTGCGGTGTGGTGGGTGTGGTGCCGTCGGTGATGGTCGGGCTGTTCCCGGCCGAGATTCGCGTTTCGGGGATTTCCTTCACGTACAACGTGGCTTACGCCCTGTGGGCCAGTACCACGCCGCTGGCGTTGATTGCACTGATGCCGTGGAGCCCATGGGTGTGTGTCGGCTTCTGCCTGATCATGGGCACGGTTGGGCTGCTGACTGCCTTGTATTTCGGGCGTCGTGAGCCATTGGCGTACGCCGCCGAGCCGATGCCGATCATGTGTGCTGACAAGTAGCAGCAGCCGATATGAAAAAGCCCCCGGCTCTCACGAACCGGGGGCTTTTTGTTGCTGCAAGGGCAGTGGCCTTACATGTTCGGGTAGTTCGGCCCGCCAGCGCCTTCAGGGGTTACCCAGGTGATGTTCTGGGCCGGGTCCTTGATATCGCAGGTCTTGCAGTGCACGCAGTTCTGCGCGTTGATCTGGAAGCGCTTGCTGCCGTCTTCCTGGCTGACCACTTCGTACACACCTGCCGGGCAGTAGCGCTGGGCCGGCTCGTCGTACAGCGGCAGGTTGCTGGCGATCGGCACGTTCGGGTCGGTCAGCTTCAGGTGACAGGGTTGTTCCTCTTCGTGGTTGGTGCTGGAGAGGAATACCGAGCTGAGCTTGTCGAAGCTGAGCTTGCCGTCCGGTTTTGGGTAGTCGATCTTCTTCGACTCGGCGGCGAGCTTGAGGCAGGCGTAGTCCGGCTTGGTGTCGTGCAGGGTGAACGGCAGCTTGCCGTTGAACCAGTTCTGGTCGACATAGTTGAATGCGCCACCGAGCAGCGGGCCGAACTTGTGCAGTGCCGGGCCGAAGTTGCGGCTGGCGAACAGTTCTTCGTGCAGCCAGCTGGCCTTGAATGCGCTGACGTAGCCATCGAGCAGATCGCCACCCTCACGGCCGGCAGCCAGTGCGTCGGCCACTGCCTCGGCGGCTAGCATGCCGGACTTCATCGCGGTGTGGCTGCCCTTGATCTTCGAGAAGTTCAGGGTGCCGAGGTCGCAACCGATCAGCGCGCCGCCGTTGAAGACCATTTTCGGCAGCGAGTTCAGGCCGCCTTTGCAGATGGCGCGGGCACCGTAGCTGATGCGCTTGCCGCCTTCGAGGTACTGGCTCATCACCGGGTGGTGCTTGAGGCGCTGGAACTCGTCGAACGGCGACAGGTACGGGTTGGCGTAGGAGAGGTCGACGATCAGGCCGACCACCACCTGGTTGTTTTCCAGGTGATAGAGGAACGAGCCGCCGGTGTTGTCCTTGCTGGTCACGTCCAGCGGCCAGCCAGCGGTGTGCACCACCAGGCCCTGCTCGTGCTTGGCCGGGTCGATTTCCCAGATTTCCTTCAGGCCGATGCCGTAGTGCTGGACGTCGGCTTCGCTGTCGAGGTTGAAGCGCTTGATCAGCTGCTTGCCGATATGGCCGCGGCAGCCTTCGGCGAACAGGGTGTACTTGGCACGCAGTTCCATGCCCGGGGTGTACAGGCCGTCCTTCGGATTGCCTTCGCGGTCGACACCCAGGTCACCGGTGACGATGCCGCGAACCACGCCGTTTTCGTCGAACAGCGCCTCCTGGGCGGCGAAGCCCGGGTAGATTTCCACGCCCAGGTTCTCGGCCTGCTGGGCCAGCCAGCGGCACAGGTTGCCCAGGGAGATGATGTAGTTACCGTGGTTGTGCATGGTCTTGGGCACGAACAGGTCCGGGACCTTGGTCGAGCTGCCGGCGTCCTTGAGCACATAGATATCGTCGCGCTTCACTTCGGTGTTGAGCGGCGCGCCGAGTTCCTTCCAGTCGGGGAACAGCTCGTTCAGGGCGCGGGGTTCGAACACCGCGCCGGAGAGAATATGAGCGCCTACTTCGGAGCCTTTTTCCACCACGCAGACGCTGATCTCGCTACCGGCTTCGGCGGCCTTCTGCTTCAGGCGGCAGGCGGCGGACAAGCCCGCGGGGCCTGCGCCGACGATGACCACGTCGAATTCCATGTATTCGCGTTCCACAGGTTCTCTCCTACTCATCAAGGCTCGTGCTGTTGCTTTGTCTTATGGGTGCTTGCGTGCAGCGGCGCTTCACTGGCGCGAAACTGTAGCTACGCAAAGGGCGGACTACACCGTTTTGTCTTGGCGCGCATTATATCTACACCACTTGGCGGGTCCAATACAAACGTTTGTTTGAATTTGCCGGAGCCCAGTAAAATCACTGGAACGCGGCTGGAAGGTGACCGATTTGCCGTATTGACCGGATTGGGTGTTGCGGTCAAGATACGAGCGGTTTTACGTTCGCCGTAGGCTTGCAGCCGGGCGCAGGTACACCTCTAAAGACCAGGTGTGGAGCAGGGTTTTGCGGCCGTTGGCCGGTTTGTAGTGGAGTTTACACGCCACCACAGAAAATGACCCGTGGGTATTTGCCGCAACAGTCGCGACAGGACTGTTCGGTCACCATGAAGTTTGCCCCTCCCGGTACGTTTTCAGAGGTGCCCTTGTACCCACGCGCATCGCCGGGCTCTGCCCCAGGCGACTATCTATTCACCGGAGAGTAACGAGGAATCCATGAAGGTTCTTGTAGCTGTCAAACGAGTGGTCGACTACAACGTCAAGGTTCGCGTCAAGGCGGACAACTCCGGCGTCGACCTTGCTAACGTCAAGATGTCCATGAACCCCTTCTGCGAAATCGCCGTGGAAGAAGCCGTACGCCTGAAGGAAAAGGGCGTCGCGACCGAGATCGTTGTCGTCTCCGTCGGCCCGACCACCGCTCAGGAGCAACTGCGTACT
>NZ_JBKGGW010000020.1:0-99434 GCF_052041945.1 Pseudomonas sp. SMN11
ATTTCAAATGACGCACCAGGCGGCGCACTGGATACAGCTACCGGATATCGCGAGTCCCCAACAATGCTCGCGCAACCCTGAGTACCCAGCATTGCTACTACTACCGCTGCCCCAATCAACTTCCGAACCATCATCAGGAGTGCTCCATTGCGCCGTCATTGGCAAGGCCGGTCATCGGCCGGACGCAACTATACGCAAGGTGATATCACTTTGATACTACTCATACCATGGAGGAGCCTACGCACTACAGCCACCGCCCCCTATGTTGACTGTAGGAAATTTCCTTTCTCCACATAGGAACTCGCGCTAAAGTCACTGGCGACAGGCCATCATTTAGGACGCGAGATGCAATTTTTTTGGGTGAACCTCGGCGCGACCCACAAGGAAGCCAAGAACGGACAATTTCTTTGGGCCCCACTTAGCTCACAATCCAAGACTGGAAAAGAGCAATTTCGGCTCCACTGGGATAACGTCGCCAAAGTCCAAACTGGTGATTTGATTTTTTGCTACCACGACAATTACATCCGAGGCATTGCGACTGCCAAGGATGACGCCCACATAGCCGACCGCCCTCCTCGACCATCATTTAGAGAGTGGCAGAACAAGGGTAACCGTGTAGATATTAATTACAACGAACTGAAGCGCCCCGTGCGCAGCGATGACATTGCCGAACTCTACATGATGCAATTCGACTCTCGCACTAAACCTCGACTATTCAACAGCGCGGGTGGTATCAATCAGATCTATATGGCTTCTCTGCCTGCTGATGCGGGCCTATTTCTGCTAGAGCAAGCTGGGATCCTCATAGAATATGAAGATCGCATGATTGACAACGGCTCATCTCAAAAAGTGAGCAATACAACCAGAACAGCGCTGATCGAAGCCAGGGTCGGTCAAGGGGCATTCAGATCAGGATTGCTAAGCCGCTGGGCTAGTAAGTGCGCCCTCACCGGCCTGCAAAACCCTAATCTTCTGGTTGCCTCTCATATCCACGCATGGAGCCTTGCTGATAATACCGCACGCCTAGACACCGATAACGGCCTGCTCTTAGCTGCACACATCGATCGCCTATTTGATTCGGGGCTAATTTCATTTTCTCAAAATGGTGAAATTCTTATCAGTGACATGCTGAATGAAGAAGAACGCCACATTTTACGATTGGACGAATACACAAAAATCGACAAATTGAACGATGGGAACCGAATGTATCTTGCGAAGCATCGAAAACGTTTTAGCTTCAGTTGAGTAACGTTACACCCTAGCTATAGAAAGGCTTTGATAGAAAGCGGCTGAGAGAGCCACCGAGTACCACAGTCGCCTTCAACATTGCCGGCCGAAATGCACTTGAATTAATGCCAATCCGCAGCCAACAAAAAAGCCCAATCGTTTCCGACTGGGCTTTTTCGTTTCAATAATGGTCGGGACGGAGTGATTCGAACACTCGACCCCTTGCACCCCATGCAAGTGCGCTACCGGGCTGCGCTACGCCCCGACTGGGCTTGAAGCATGTTCTCAATCCTGCCGAGAACGTTGAGGAATGTACCCTAACCTCCTGATAAATGAAACCTTTTTCTCAAAAAATTTTCCATTCACCAAAACCGCAAAGGCTCACTTCTTCAACACCACCAACACATCCTCCAATTCAACAATCATCTGCCGAATCAGCTGCTTGTACTGGCTCGACTCATCCTTCACCTCATCACTGGAGAGCCGCAACCGCGCCCCGCCAATGGTAAACCCCTGGTCATACAGCAGGGCCCGGATCTGGCGGATCATCAGCACATCCTGCCGCTGATAATACCGCCGATTCCCCCGCCGTTTCACAGGGTTGAGCTGAGGAAACTCCTGCTCCCAATACCGCAGCACGTGTGGCTTCACAGCACACAACTCGCTGACTTCACCGATGGTGAAGTAGCGTTTGCCCGGTATGGGGGGCAGTTCGTCGTTATGGCTTGGTTCCAGCATAGGCCTCAACCCGGGCCTTCAACTTCTGCCCTGGACGAAAGGTGACGACGCGCCGTGCAGTGATCGGGATCTCTTCCCCAGTCTTGGGGTTGCGGCCCGGCCGCTGGCGTTTGTCGCGAAGGTCGAAGTTGCCGAAACCGGACAACTTGACCTGCTCGTTCTCTTCAAGTGCGTGCCGAATTTCTTCAAAAAACAGCTCGACCAGCTCCTTGGCCTCACGCTTGTTAAGCCCCAGCTCCTCGTACAGCCTTTCGGCCATCTCAGCTTTCGTCAGAGCACCCATGCCGTTATTTCCTTAACGTGGTGTTCAACCTTTGTTCGAGCGAGGTGAGGATGTTTTGCAGGGTAGTGTTCACCTCATCGTCGTTAAGAGTGCGCGATGGATGCTGCCAGGTCAAGCCGACGGCGAGGCTTTTTCTATCAGGATCAATGCCTTTACCTTGGTAGACATCAAACAGCCTGAGGTCTGTGAGCCATTCGCCTGCATTGTCACGAATTACTTCAAGCACGTCTTGAGAAGCTACATCACGTCCTGCGATCAAAGCCAGGTCGCGACGGGTTTCCGGGAACTTGGAGAGTTCGCTGAATTTCGGCAGGCGGCCTTCGACCACGTCACCCAGTACCAGCTCGAAGACGAACACCGGGCGGTCCAGGTCCAAGGCCTTGGCCAGCTCCGGGTGGATGGCGCCGAGGTAGCCGACGTCCTTGCCGTCGCGCTGGATCACAGCGGTCTGGCCAGGGTGCAGGGCTGGGTGTTTGCCGGCGGCGAAGGTGAAGTCGCTCAGGGCGCCGCTGTAGCCCAGCAGGGCTTCCACGTCGGCCTTGACGTCGAAGAAGTCGATGGTGTCGCGCCCGTTCGCCCAGCCTTCTGGCAGGCGGCTGCCGGTGACAACGCCGGCGATCATGGGCTGCTGCTGCAGGTTACCGAGCTGGCCGACGAAGCGCAGGCCGCTTTCGAACAGGCGCACGCGGTCTTGCTGGCGGTTGAGGTTGTGCTGCAGTGCCTTGACCAGGCCCGGCCACAACGAGGCGCGCATGGCGGCCATGTCGTTGGAGATCGGGTTGGCCAGCAGCAGCGGCTCGACGCCTGGGCTGAACAGCTCGAACAACTTCGGGTCGATGAAGCTGTAGGTGATGGCTTCCTGGTAGCCGCGGGCGACCAGCAGGCGGCGCAGGTTTGGCAGCTCACCGCGGGTTTCCGGGCGGGCTTGCGGCGCGAGGCGAGCTTGCGGGTAGCGCACTGGCAGGTTGTTGTAACCGTACAGGCGGGCCAGTTCTTCGATCAGGTCGACTTCTAGGCTGATGTCGAAGCGGTGGCTTGGGACGTTGACGGTCCACTGCCCTGCCCCGTTAGCTTGGGTAGCCAGGCCGAGGTTGTTGAGCAGCTGCTCGACCTGGGTCGGGTCCATCTCCATGCCGAGCATCTGGGTGATGCGGTCGGCGCGCAGGGTGACCGGGGCGACGTTTGGCAGATGCTGTTCGCTGACGGCTTCGACCACCGGGCCGGCTTCGCCGCCGACGATGTCGAGGATCAGCTGGGTGGCGCGCTCCATGGCTTCGCGGGCCAGCTGCGAGTCGACGCCGCGCTCGTAGCGGTGCGAGGCGTCGGTGTGCAGGCCGTAGGAACGGGCTTTACCGGCGACGGAGATCGGCTCGAAGAAGGCGCTTTCGAGGAACAGGTCGCGGGTTTTTTCGGTGTTCACACCGCTGTGCTCGCCACCCATGACGCCGGCGATGGCCAGGGCGCGGGTGTGGTCGGCGATCACCAGGGTGTCGGCACGCAGGGCCACTTCCTGGCCGTCGAGCAGGACGAGTTTCTCGCCCTCTTCGGCCATGCGCACGCGGATGCCGCCGTTGATTTCGGCAAGGTCGAAGGCGTGCATCGGCTGGCCGAGTTCGAGCATCACGTAGTTGGTGATGTCGACGGCGGCGTCGATGCTGCGCACGTCACTGCGGCGCAGGCGCTCGACCATCCACAGCGGGGTCGGCTTGCTCAGGTCGACGTTGCGGATGACGCGGCCGAGATAACGCGGGCAGGCCGCCGGGGCGCTGACTTCGACCGGGCGCACTTCGTCATGGGCCGGGGCAACGGCTGGCACCACCGGGCGGGTGACCGGGGTGTCGTACAGGGCGCTGACGTCGCGGGCGAGGCCGGCGATGGACAGGCAGTCACCGCGGTTCGGCGTCAGGCCGATCTCGATGCTGGCGTCGTCCAGGCTCAGGTACTGACGGATGTCGTCGCCTACCGGGGCGTCTGCAGCCAGTTCCAGCAGGCCGTCGTTTTCTTCGCTGATCTGCAGCTCGGCGGCCGAGCAGAGCATGCCGAACGACTCGACGCCGCGCAGCTTGGCCTTCTTGATCTTGAAGTCGCCTGGCAGTTCGGCGCCGATCATGGCGAACGGGATCTTGATGCCTGGGCGGGCGTTAGGCGCGCCGCACACGACCTGGAAGGTTTCCTGGCCGTTGCTCACCTGGCACACGCGCAGCTTGTCGGCGTCCGGGTGTTGTTCGGTGGCGAGGATCTCGCCCACGACGATGCCGCTGAACTGGCCGGCAGCGGGGGTCACGCTGTCGACTTCGAGGCCGGCCATGGACAGGCGGGCGACCAGTTCGTCACGGGAGACTTGCGGGTTTACCCAACCGCGCAGCCACTGTTCACTGAATTTCATGCTGTTCTCCTGAAAGTTGCGTCGGGCATTGACCTAGCGGAATTGCGCGAGGAAGCGCAGGTCGTTGTCGAAGAACAGACGCAAATCGTTGACGCCATAGCGCAGCATGGCCAGGCGCTCGGCGCCCATGCCGAAGGCGAAGCCCTGGAATTCTTCAGGGTCGATGCCAGACATGCGCAGCACGTTCGGGTGCACCATGCCGCAACCCATGACTTCCAGCCAGCCGGTCTGCTTGCACACGCGGCAGCCCTTGCCGGAACACATCACGCACTGGATGTCGACTTCGGCGGACGGCTCGGTGAACGGGAAGAACGACGGGCGGAAGCGCACGGCCAGTTCTTTTTCGAAGAACACGCGCAGGAATTCTTCGATGGTGCCCTTGAGGTCGGCGAAGTTGATGCCGCGGTCGATCAGCAGGCCTTCGACCTGGTGGAACATCGGCGAGTGGGTGATATCCGAGTCGCAGCGGTAGACGCGGCCCGGGCAGACAATGCGGATCGGCGGCTGGGTGGACTCCATGGTCCGCACCTGCACCGGCGAGGTGTGGGTGCGCAGCAGCATGTTGGCATTGAAGTAGAAGGTGTCGTGCATCGCCCGGGCCGGGTGGTGGCCAGGGATGTTGAGCGCTTCGAAGTTGTGGTAGTCGTCTTCGACCTCAGGGCCTTCGGCGATGCCGTAGCCGATGTGGGTGAAGAACTGCTCGATGCGCTCGAGAGTACGGGTGATCGGGTGCAGCCCGCCGGTGGTCTGGCCACGGCCTGGCAGGGTCACGTCGATGCATTCGGCGGCCAGGCGAGCGCTGAGTTCAGCCTCTTCGAAGGCGGCCTTGCGTGCGTTGAGCACGACGGTGACGCGCTCTTTGGCGTCGTTGATCAGCGCGCCGACTTTCGGACGCTCGTCGGCTGGCAGGTTGCCCAGGGTCTTCATCACCTGGGTCAGTTCGCCCTTCTTGCCGAGGTACTGAACCCGGATCTGTTCCAGGGTATTGATGTCTTCAGCGCGCTCGACGGCCTCCAGGGCTTGTGAGACCAGCGCATCCAGGTTTTCCATGTACAGACTCCAGATACGAAAATAGGGGAAGAGCTTTGAAGGCTCTTCCCCTATCGATGACGTTCAATGCCCGGCGCCGCAAGCGCCGCCGGGTGATTGTCGCGGGTACTTAAGCCAGAACGGCTTTAGCTTTCTCGACAATCGCAGCAAACGCCGCTTTTTCGTTCACTGCCAGATCGGCCAGAACCTTACGGTCGATTTCGATCGAAGCCTTTTTCAGGCCAGCAATCAGACGGCTGTAGGACAGACCGTTGGTGCGGGCACCGGCGTTGATACGAGCGATCCACAGTGCGCGGAACTGACGCTTCTTCTGGCGACGGTCGCGGTAGGCGTATTGGCCTGCCTTGATGACCGCTTGCTTGGCTACGCGGAATACGCGCGAGCGTGCACCGTAGTAACCTTTAGCCAGTTTCAGAATTTTCTTGTGACGCTTACGAGCGATGACGCCACGCTTAACACGAGCCATGAGTAACTTCCTCTATCTAAACCAGAATTAACGTACGCGCAGCATGCGCTCGACTTTTGCCACGTCAGACGGGTGCAGCAAGCTGGCACCGCGCAGTTGACGCTTACGCTTGGTCGACATTTTGGTCAGGATGTGGCTCTTGAAAGCGTGCTTGTGCTTGAAGCCAGAAGCTGTCTTCAGGAAGCGCTTCGCAGCACCGCTCTTGGTTTTCATTTTTGGCATGTTGAACTCCGCATTCGAAAAAAATTACACAATAATCATCAGGCCTGCCGTGCCCGGGAGATTACTTCTTCTTTTTGGGGGCGATGACCATCATAAGCTGGCGTCCTTCCATCTTCGGATGCTGCTCAACGGTGCCGTATTCGGCGAGGTCAGCTTCGACCCGCTTCAACAGCTCCATGCCCAGCTCCTGGTGGGCCATCTCACGACCGCGGAATCTCAGAGAGATCTTGGCCTTGTCCCCATCGGTAAGGAAACGTACCAGGTTGCGTAGTTTTACCTGGTAATCCCCATCCTCCGTCCCTGGACGAAACTTGATTTCTTTAATCTGAATCTGCTTCTGGTTTTTCTTGGCTTCGTTAGCCTGCTTCTTCTTCTCGAAGAGGTGCTTGCCGTAGTCCATGACCTTGCAGACAGGTGGTACCGCGTCTGCAGAAATTTCTACCAGATCCAGCTTCGCTTCATCAGCGATACGAAGCGCTTCATCAATCGAGACGATGCCAACCTGCTCGCCATCAGCGCCAATTAACCGAACCTCGCGGGCCGAGATATTCTCGTTGATCGGGGCCTTCGGTACAGCACGCTTATCGTTTCTCATTTCACGCTTAATAGTCATTACTCCGATTCTTGGCGACCACGCCGGGAAACCGCTTGTGTCAGGAGCTCAGCGAACTGGGCGACGGGCATGGAGCCCAGGTCTGCGCCTTCGCGAGTACGCACAGCGACGGTTTGCGTTTCGACTTCGCGATCCCCTATAACCAAAAGGTACGGGACCTTGAGCAAAGTATGCTCGCGGATTTTAAAGCCGATCTTCTCATTTCTCAAGTCCGACTTGGCACGGAAACCGCTGCCGTTCAGAGCTTTTTCCACTTCAAGGGCGAAATCGGCCTGTTTGTCGGTGATGTTCATGATCACCGCCTGGGTCGGTGCCAGCCAAGCTGGGAAGACGCCGGCGTAGTGCTCGATCAGCATGCCGATGAAGCGTTCGAACGAACCGAGAATGGCGCGGTGCAGCATGACCGGGCGAACTCGGCTGTTATCTTCGGCGATATAGCTGGCATCCAGGCGCTCTGGCAGGTTCGGGTCGTACTGCAAGGTACCGCACTGCCAGTTACGGCCGAGGCAGTCGCGCAGGGTGAACTCGATCTTCGGACCGTAGAACGCGCCCTCGCCCGGCTGGTATTCCCACTCCAGGCCCGACTCGTTCAGGGCGTCGGCCAGTGCGCCTTCGGCACGGTCCCACAGCTCTTCGGAGCCGACACGCTTGGCCGGACGGGTGGACAGCTTCATGGCGATGTCGGTGAAGCCGAAGTCCTTGTACACGTCCAGGGTCAGCTTGATGAAGTCGGCGGCTTCTTTCTTCACCTGTTCTTCGGTGCAGAAGATGTGCGCGTCGTCTTGCACGAAGCCACGCACGCGCATGATGCCGTGCAGGGCGCCGGACGGCTCGTTACGGTGGCAGGCACCGAACTCGGCCAGGCGCAGCGGCAGGTCGCGGTAGCTCTTCAGGCCCTGGTTGAACACCTGCACGTGGCACGGGCAGTTCATCGGCTTAACCGCGTAGTCACGGCTTTCCGACGAGGTGGTGAACATGTTTTCGGCGTAGTTCGACCAGTGGCCGGAACGCTCCCAGAGGATGCGATCGACGACTTGCGGGGTCTTGATTTCCGAGTAGCCGTTTTCGCGCTGGACCTGGCGCATGTACTGCTCGAGCACCTGGTACACGGTCCAGCCGTTAGCGTGCCAGAACACCATGCCCGGGGCTTCTTCCTGCAGGTGGAAGAGGTCGAGCTGCTTGCCGATCTTGCGGTGGTCGCGTTTTTCGGCTTCTTCGATGCGCTGGATGTAGGCGGCCAGCTGCTTCTTGTCGGCCCAGGCGGTGCCGTACACGCGTTGCAGCTGCTCGTTCTTGGCATCGCCGCGCCAGTAGGCGCCGGACAGCTTGGTCAGCTTGAATGCCTTGAGGAAACGAGTGTTCGGCACGTGCGGGCCACGGCACATGTCGACGTATTCTTCGTGGTAATACAGGCCCATGGCCTGCTCGTCCGGCATGTCTTCGACCAGGCGCAGCTTGTAGTCTTCGCCACGGGCCTTGAACACGTCGATGACTTCGGCGCGCGGGGTGACCTTCTTGACCACGTCGTAGTCTTTTTCGATCAGCTCCATCATGCGCTTTTCGATGGCGACCATGTCTTCAGGGGTGAAGGGGCGCTCGTAGGCGATGTCGTAATAGAAGCCTTCGTCGATAACCGGGCCGATCACCATCTTGGCGGTCGGGTACAGCTGTTTCACCGCATGGCCAACCAGGTGGGCACACGAGTGACGAATGATCTCCAGTCCCTCTGCATCTTTAGGGGTGATGATCTGCAGGGTGGCGTCGTTGTGGATCAGGTCGCATGCATCGACCAGTTTGCCGTCGACCTTGCCGGCCACGGTGGCCTTGGCCAAGCCTGCGCCGATGGAAGCGGCGACGTCGGCGACGGATACGGCGTGATCAAACGAACGTTGACTGCCATCGGGAAGAGTAATAACGGGCATGGCGCCTCCTCTCCTAGTGGTGACCCCTACCAAAGGTCACGTGGGTTGGGATGAGCCAGTACAAGATCCGACCTGCCTTCCCTGCGGGGAAGCCTGCCTCACAGTGGCAGAAGCCTTTCGGCTTGCCAGGGACGAACCAGAGTGACTGGAAAGAAAAAAGCTCGCAGCAAAGCCTTTGCTGCGAGCCAGGCATGCTAGCACGCGGGTTGCGTGGCTCGTAGAAATATTTGGAAATTACGCCGCTGCGGTGAACTATCGCGGAAAAATTCCTATCAGACCTTGGGAAGCAACCTACTCTTGTTGAGACCTTAACCCAAGGAGTAACTGGTTATGCGAGTACCGTCTCTTCTGGCCCTGGCGGCCGCTGGCGCCCTGCTGCTGCCGATGGCTGCCAACGCTGGCAACTTCCCTGCCGGGAAGGAGGCCCACTACATGACCCAGTGCCAACAGGTGGCCAGCGGCCAGGGCGTCGACGCCGCGACCGCGAAAAAGCACTGCGACTGTGGTGCCCAGGCCATCAAAAAGAATTTCACCGATAAGGAGATCGCAGATCTGGACAGCACCGACGGCGTGGACGCCAAGCTGATGCAGAAAGCACAGACGGTTGTGCAGGCTGCCTGCAAGCCGAAATGAGCCGTGCGCAGGGTGTGATCGACGCATCATTTGCCCTGGATCAACATCCTGCGAAGGTAAAAGGCGCTAGATGCGCAGAATTAGACTATGATGTTGCCCGTGCTCCGTAGCCTCGGCCACATTGCACCACTGAAAAATCTAAATGTTCTGGAGATTCACCTCATGTCCAATCGCCAACAAGGCACCGTCAAATGGTTCAATGATGAGAAAGGCTACGGCTTCATCACCCCAGCAGGCGGCGGCGACGACCTGTTCGTACACTTCAAAGCCATCGAATCCGACGGCTTCAAGAGCCTGAAAGAAGGCCAGACTGTTTCCTTCGTCGCCGAGCGCGGCCAGAAGGGCATGCAGGCTGCGCAGGTTCGTCCGGAGTAATTCGGGCAGCTGTAAAAAAACCCGCCACTTGTGGCGGGTTTTTTTATGGGTGTTTCCCAGCGTGACGTTTTTTTGTAGGAGCGGCCTTGTGTCGCGAAAGGGCTGCGAAGCGGCCCCAGGATCTCAGCTTCGCCGCATAAATTGCCGGGGCCGCTGCACGGCCCTTTCGCGACACAAGGCCACTCCTACAAGGGGCCGCGTTGCAGCGGGGTCAACCGCAGTTGACGCGGGTCACCACACCCTGCTCGTCCACATTCAGGTTCAGGCGCTCGGAGCGATACTCAAGGGTCACCACGTCGTGCGGCTTGAGAATGCGCGCCATCTGCGAACCACTGGCCTTGCGTGCCTGCTCCAGCAGGTCGGCGCTGCCCGGCTTGCCGATGGCGAAGTCGGCACCGCTGGCCTCGCAGCGGCCATCGTTGCCGGCCGACGCCTCAGGCGCCTTGCCACCCCCGGCGTTACCGCCAGAGCTGCAACCAGCCAGAACAGCAGCCACCGCCAGGGTTGCCAGGAAAGCGCGGGTACGGAACATGAATCCTCCTAAAATCTATCTGGGAACTGTCTGATCCGACAGCTCCGCCAGGAATTTGTTGCAAAACCGCGCAAGTCTGCCTGAACACGCCACGCCGACGCCAAAGGCAATCGTGACCGAATTTTACCGCTCAACCGACGAGCCGCTTGGTTTGCGCCGCAAAGTCATGATTTACTTTAGGAAGTGAAGGCATAATGCCTCCTTCGAACACCAGGATTCGGTGTTCGCCCCTCCGCCCCGGGCCCGCAGCGAGAGCCTTTCATGAGCAGCCACAGCATCGACGCCGATATCAAGGTCAAATGGGCCGAAGGCCAGAGCGCCTACAGCCCCAGCACGCCCGAAGAGTTGCTGTTGATCGCCATCGACCTGCTGGTGCGCGACCGCGGTGGCGAGGCGGCACGCAGCTTCATCGACCAGGTGTTCGAGCGCTACGCACCGCACACGGCTATTGCAATCGAGCCAGGCGCGCGCTGAGCAGGTCGAAAAAGCCCTGGGCGTCACCCTCGTTCACCCACAGTACATTGGCCGGCTGCTTGAGCACCCCGTACCAGTCGGCGATGGTCTGGCCGAAGGTCGGGCCTTCGCGGCTGTCGACGCTCATGTGGATGCGCCGGCCGCTGAACAGCTCGGGTTTGAGCAGGTAGGCGATGACGCTGGCGTCATGCACCGGGCCACCGGGCATGCCGTACACGTCCATGTCGTGCTTGACGTAGGCTTCCAGGATATCGACCACCTTCTTGCTTGCTTGGTTGTTCACGGCCGCTAGCTGCTTGAAGCGCGTGTCGCTGGTAATGATCTTGTGGGTGACATCCAGCGGCAGGTAAGTCAGCTGCACGCCGCTGGCCAGCACCACCTCGGCGGCATGCGGGTCGGCATAGAGGTTGAACTCGGCAACGGGGGTCATGTTGCCGCCGTTGAAGTGGGCGCCGCCCATGACCACCACTTCCTTGATGCCTTTGGCGATCTCGGGTTGCTGGATCAGCGCCAGGGCCAGGTTGGTCTGCGGGCCGAGCATGGCGAGGGTGATGCTGTGGGGCTTGGCGCTGCCCAAGGTGTCGACCAGGTATTGCACGGCGTTGCCCTGGGCCAGGGGCATCTTCGGTTCGTGCACCTGGATACCGGTCAGGCCTTCTTCGCCGTGGACATCGGCGGCGTAGATGGGCGCTCGTACCAGTGGGCGCCCTGCCCCGGCGTATACCGGGATGTCTTCGCGGCTGGCCCATTCGCGGGCCAGGCGGGCGTTGCGCGAGGTCTTTTCCAGGCGCACGTTGCCGGCGACGGTGGTGATGGCGCGGATGTTGAGCTCTTCGGGTGAGGCCATGGCCAGGAACAGCGCGACCACGTCGTCGGCGCCGGGGTCGGTGTCGATGATCAGGTCACGCGGGGCGGCCTGGAGAGTGGTGGTGGCAGCTGCGGCCATGAGGGTGAGTCCTTGTAGCAGGGGTTTGAGCATGGGGGCACTCCTGTTGCCATGAAATGTGATGCGATAACTGTAGGAGCGGCGTTGTGTCGCGAAAGGGCCGCAAGGCGGCCCCGGCAATTCAGGCGGCGAAGCTGGAAATGTGGGGGCGCTTCGCACCCCTTTCGCGACACAAGGCCGCTCCTACAAAAAGCGCACCGCGTTTCGCTTGCTAGAAGGTGACGCCAGAAATCAGGGCGATGTTGCTGTAGGGCTGGCATTCGCCGGTGCGGACAATCGCCCGCGCATTGCGCGACAGCTCCTTGAAGGCTTCATGGCTCAGCCATTCGCGCTTACCCAGCTTGCCCTTCAAGCGCTCGACCTCGACCAGCGCTGGCGGCACCACCTTCTGCATCTCTTCGGCCAGCAGGTGCCGCTCCACCTGCAGCTCGCTCAACACCGCGCGCAGCACGCTGGCAAAATCCGGTATCCCCGCCGTCAACGCCAGGTCGATCAGTTCGACACCTGGCGGCACCGGCAACCCGGCATCGCCGATCACCAGGATGTCGCCATGGCCCATCCCGGCAATGGTCCGCGACAGGGCGACGTTGAGCAGCGTGGTCTTTTTCATGGGGTCAGCTCCGCCAGATAGGGAATCGACGGCTGGGCACCGGCGCGGGTGACGGACAAAGCTGCGGCGCGCTGGCCGAAAGCGATGGCCTCGCCCTCCCCCTTGCCCTGCACCAATGCAGCAGCAAAACCGCCGATGAAGGTGTCGCCTGCCGCCGTGGTGTCCAGCGGCTGCACCTGGGGCGCCGGGAAATGCTGGCTGCCGTCGCGACTGACGAACAATGCCCCTAGCGCGCCCAAGGTGACGATTACCTTGCCGGCACCTAACTGCAGCAGACGCTCACCGGCACGACGGGCGCTTTCGAGGTCGGTGACCGACTCACCGGTTAGCGCCTCGGCCTCGCTTTCGTTGGGGGTGAGGTAGTCGATATGGGCGAACCAATCGGCCGGCAGCGGACCGGTGGCCGGCGCCGGGTTCAGGATCACTTGCTTGCCCAGTTCGTGCCCCCTGGCCAAGGTCCAGGCCACGGTTTCGGCTGGCACCTCGAGCTGGCAGATGATCACCTCGGCCGCTTGCAGCAAGGCATCGAAACGCTGCACCGACTCAGGTGTCAGCAGCCCGTTGCCGCCCGGAATGATGACGATGCAGTTCTGGCTGGCAGCGTCCACGGTAATCAGCGCCACGCCACTGGACACGCCTGGGCACACGCTGACCGCCTGGCAATCGATGCCTTCCACTTCCAGCGCCTGGCGCAACTGCTGGCCGTAGGCGTCATCGCCGACATTGCCCACCATCGCCACACTACCCCCCAGCCGCGCCACCGCCACCGCCTGGTTGGCGCCCTTGCCGCCGGGCACGGTGAAAAAGCTTTCCCCGGCCAGCGTTTCGCCGGCTCGTGGCAGCCGCTGGGCGCGGGCCACCAGGTCCATGTTGAGGCTCCCGACCACCACTACCTTGGCATGCATGGCAATTCCTTAGCGGTAATCATTGAACAGGTCCGGGCGCGGCCCGGTGGATTCGCGCAGCACGATGCGCGGGGCGACAATGCGCTGCTCGGCCGCATCGCGACGTGGCGTGACGATGCGCGACAGCAGCAAGGCGGCGGCATTCTCGCCCAGCTCGCGAATCGATTGGCCGACGGTGGTCAGCGGCGGGTACACATAGCGGCTCAGCTCGATGTCGTCGAAGCCGATCACCGACAGCTCGCCCGGCACGTTGATGTTGCGCTCGGCAGCGGCGCGCAGCACGCCGAAACCGATCATGTCGTTGCCGGCGAAAATCGCCGTCGGCCGCTCGCCATCGAGTAGCTGTGCGGCGGCGGCATGGCCACCCGGGCTGGTGAAGTCGCAATGCAGCACACGCCCCGCCAGCACCTCGGCCTCGGCTTCGGCCATCGCCCGGCGATAGCCGCTCAGGCGCAACTGGGTAACGCCGGTCTCGGCCGGGCCGCCGATGTAGGCGATGTCGCGATGGCCCAGCTCCAGCAGATGGCGGGTCGCCAGGTAAGCACCGTGTTCGTGGTCGATGCGCACCAGGTCGGCATCGACGCCTTCCAGTTCACGGTCGACGATGACCATCGGCGTGCGCACGTTGGTCAGGCTCTGCAGCAGGTCGGCATCCTCGCCCACCGACGCCACCACCAGGCCGTCGATGCGCTTTTCCAGCAGCACGCGCAGATAGCTGCGCTGCTTCTGCGGGTTGTCGTCGGAGTTGCACAGGATCACGCAATAGCCGTTGCGCTCGCAGGCATCCTCGATGCCCCGAGCCAGCTCGGCGAAGTACGGGTTGACGCTGTTGGGCACCAACAGACCGATGGTGGCCGTGCTGCGCGCCTTGAGTGAGCGGGCCACGGCGCTGGGCACGTAGTCGAGTTCAAGGATGGCTGCTTCGACCTTGAGCCGTACCTGTTCGCTGACCGGGCGGGTCTTGTTCAGGACATGGGATACCGTGGTGTAGGAAATGCCCGCGAGGGCTGCGACGTCTTTGATGGTTGCCATGTTGTCAGTTCCGCCGGCCTGCACGCCGGCTACGATAAGTGTCGAGCACCACGGCGATGACGATCACCGCCCCGGTGATGATGCGTTTGGTGGGTTCCGACGCGCCGATCTGCGCAAGGCCCGCGGCCAGCACGGAAATGATCAGCACGCCGAAGAACGTACTGATGACCGAGCCGCGCCCGCCCATCAGGCTGGTGCCGCCGATTACCACGGCAGCAATCACCTGCAGCTCCAGGCCGGACCCGGCATTGGGGTCGGCGGCTTCCAGGCGCGAGATCTGGAACAGTGCGGCCAGGCCGGCGAGCAGGCCCATCAGGGCGAATACCAGCACCTTGTAGGGGCGCGGGTCGATGCCGGCCAGGCGCACGGCCTCTTCGTTGGTGCCGATACCGATCAGGTAACGGCCGAATACCGTGCGGGTCAGCACCAGCTGGGCCAGCACTATCACCAGCAAGGCGATGATGAAGGCCGGCGAGATGCCGAAGGCGACCGGGTCGGAGAACCAGGCGTAGGCATCGCCGATATAGGCAGTGCGCGAGTCGGTGAATTGATAGGCCAGGCCGCGGGCCATCTCCAGCACGCCGAGCGAAACGATGAACGACGGGATGCGCCAGGCCACGGTGACGCCACCGGTGATACTGCCGGCCAAGGCAGCGACGGCCATGCCGAGCAAGGCTGAAGGCAGCACGCCCCAGCCCCAGCCGAGGATCGCCACGCTGACCGTGGAGGCCGCCAGGGCCAACACCGAGCCTACCGACAGGTCAATGCCGCCGATGATCAGCACGAAGGTCATGCCCACGGCCAGCACCATCAGGTCGGGGATCTGGTTGGCCAGGGTGCTGAAGGTAGCGTATGACCAGAAGTGGCTGCTCAGGAACGAGAACAGTACGATCATCGCCAGCAAGGCGCCGGCCAGGCCCAGGTAGGTGCCCAGGCCAAAATAAGTGCCGCTGCGGCGCACCGGCGCGCCGCTTGGAGTATCGAGGGGTGTGGTCTTCATGCATCCATCCTGGGCGCTGCTTCGTGCAGCAGGGCATCACGGTTTTGATAGCCGGCGAAGGCGGCTGCCAGCAGTTGATCCTGGCTCCAGTGTTCGCGGTCGAAGGTATCGATCAGGCGGCCGGCGGAAAGCACGGCGATGCGGTCGCAGATCAGCATCAGTTCACGCAGGTCGCTGGACACCACCACCAGGGCCTTGCCCTGGCGCGCCAGCTCGGCCAGCAGGCCATAGATGTCGAACTTGGCGCCGACGTCGATGCCACGAGTAGGCTCATCGAACAGCAGCACCTGGCAGTCGCGCTCCAGCCAGCGGCCGATCACCACCTTCTGCTGGTTGCCGCCGGACAGTTCGCCGACCGCCTGGGCCGGGCTGGCGCTGCGGATGCGCATGGCGCTGATCTGGCGTTCAGCCAGGGCCTGTTCTGCCTCGCCGTCGAGCACCCCGGCGCGGGACACGGCGGGCAAGTTGCCCAGGGCGATGTTGGCGCTGATAGATTGGGTTAGCAACAGGCCTTCGCCCTTGCGGTCCTCGGTGATCAGGGCGATACCGGCTTTTACCGCCGCCTTGGGCGAATCGATGGTCACCGCCTTGAGCGGCTGGCCGATCTCGATGCTGCCGCTATCGGCGCGGTCAGCACCGTAGATCAGCCGCAGCAGCTCGGTACGCCCGGCGCCGATCAACCCGGAGATGCCAAAGATCTCCCCTGCCCTGACCTGCAGCGATACATCGCGCACTTTGTCGCCGCGGCGCAGCTTGTCGACCTTGAGCAACGGCGCGCCGATGGTGCGGCGGCCCAGGTCGATATGCTCACCCAGTTCGCGGCCAACCATCAGGTTGACCAGCTCAGCGCTGCTGTAGCGCTGGATCGGCTCGTCGCACACCAGTTGGCCGTCGCGCAGCACGACGATGCGCTGGGCCACGCGCTGCAACTCTTCAAGGCGGTGGGAGATGTAGACGATGGCCACGCCGCGCTGGCGCAGGCGCTTGATCTGGGTGAACAGCAGCTCCACTTCGCGGGCGGTGAGCATCGCCGTGGGCTCGTCGAAGATCAGCACATGGCAGTCGCCGATCAGGTTGCGGGCGATCTCGACCATCTGCTGATGGCCGATGCCCAGCTCGCCGACCGGGGTGTCCGGGTCGATGGCGTCCAGGCCGACCTGGGCCATGGCGGCCGTGGCCAGCTGGCGCAGGCGCTTGTGGCTGATCCAGCCGAAGCGGCTGGGCAGGTTGTCGAGAAACAGGTTTTCCGCCACGGTCAGGGTCGGCAGCAGGTTGAGTTCCTGCATGACCATGCGCACGCCGAGGCGCTCGGCCTCGCTGCGGCTGGCCGGCGCGTAGGCCTGGCCGCGGTAGGTCATGTGCCCGGTAGTCGGGGTTTCCAGGCCGCAGATGAGTTTGGACAGCGTGCTCTTGCCCGCGCCGTTCTCGCCGGTCAGCGCCAGCACTTCGCCGGCGCGCAGGGCCAGGCTGACCTCGGCCAGCACCGGCTGGGCGTAGCTCTTGCCCAGGCCGCTGGCGACAAGCACCACTTCATTGGCCGATGCTGACATGGCCATCTCTCCTGCTGGGGTCAGGGCTTGGTGATGAGTTCGACCGGGGTCTGGATGACGTTGTCGGCGTCCACGTCCGGTTTCTCGCCCTTGAGCACTTTCAGCGCTGCCTGGATGCCGTACACGGCCTGCTGGCTGGCGGCCTGGTCGAGGGTGGCAAGCACGCGGCCATCCTTGAGCATCGGCTTGATGGCGTTGATGTTGTCGTAGCCCACCACTTGCACCTGGCCGGTCTTGCCGGCGGCGCGCACGGCCGAGACGGCGCCCAGTGCCATGCTGTCGTTACCGGCCAGCAGCGCCTTGAGGTCGGGGTATTCGTTGAGCATGGAGGCGGCGACGGCGTTGCCCTTGTCGATTTCCCAGTTGCCGGACTGCACCGAGACGATCTTCATCTTCGCGGCTTCCATCGCATCCTTGAAGCCAGCGGTACGCTGCTGGGCATTGGTGGTGGTCGGCACGCCTTCGATGATACCAACCTGGTCACCGGCCTTGAGCTTCTGATTGGCCAGGTAATCACCGACCAGGCGGGCGCCCTTGCGGTTGTCGGGGCCGACGAAGGGCACGCTGATGCCCTTGCTCTTGAGCAGTTCAGGGTCCAGGCGGTTGTCGATGTTGATGACGATGACGCCCTGGTCCATCGCCTTCTTCACGGCCGAGACCAGCGCCTTGGAATCGGCCGGCGCGATCACCAGGGCCTTGGCGCCGGAGTTGACCATTTGCTCGACGATGCGGATCTGTTCACCGGTATCGGTTTCGTTCTTGATACCGTTGGCAACCAGGTCGAAATCGCCAGGGTGGGCTTTCTGGTAGTCCTTGGCGCCGTCTTCCATGGTGCGGAAGAATTCATTGGCCAGCGACTTCATGACCAGCGCGACCTTGGGTTTTTCTTCCGCGTGGGCGGCAGACAGCGGCATGGCGAGGGACAGCGAGGACAGGACGGCGAGCGCCAGCAGACGACCGGGGAACGGCAGCTTCATGGGAGATGACTCCGAATCTTGTGATTTTTATCGGATCGCAAACGTTTGCGTTGAGTAACTATGGAAACAAGACCTGGTTTTGTCAAATCCGTTTCGCTGGCGGGGGCAAGACGCGGCTGGTACTGATTATCCGGAATTTTTCCGAAAAACCGAACACCTTTTCCTATGCTTGTTCGGGGTTCCGAAGGGGAATACGCCCTTGTAGGAGCGGCCTTGCGTCGCGAAAGGGGTGCGAAGCGCCCCCGGATCTCAGCTTCGCCGCTTGAATTGCCGGGGCCGTACTGAGGCCCTTTCGCGACACAAGGCCGCTCCCACACGCGACCGCGCACAGCTGGTACGGAATCTGCCTGTCGTCCTGTGCGACACAGCAACCATCTCATTAGGAAGAGAGAGAACAATAATTATGAATGCTGCACTGAAGTCCTTCGCCCCCAGCGCCCTGGCGCTGCTGCTGATCCTGCCCGCCACGGCCTCGGCAAAGGAAGCCGAAACCCAGCAGAAACTGGCCAATGTGGTCATCCTCGCCACCGGCGGCACCATTGCCGGCGCTGGCGCCAGCGCTGCCAACAGTGCCACCTACCAGGCCGCCAAGCTCGGCGTCGACAAGCTGATTGCCGGCGTGCCGGAACTGGCCGACCTTGCCAATGTGCGTGGTGAGCAGGTGATGCAGATCGCCTCTGAAAGCATCACCAACGACGACCTGCTGAAACTGGCCAAGCGCGTCGCCGAGCTTGCCGACAGCAAGGACGTCGATGGCATCGTCATCACCCACGGCACCGACACCCTGGAAGAGACCGCCTACTTCCTCAACCTGGTGGAGAAGACCGACAAGCCGATCGTGGTGGTCGGCTCCATGCGCCCGGGCACGGCGATGTCTGCCGACGGCATGCTCAACCTGTACAACGCCGTGGCGGTGGCCAGCGATAAGCAATCACGCGGCAAGGGCGTGCTGGTGACCATGAACGACGAGATCCAGTCCGGCCGCGACGTGAGCAAATCGGTGAACATCAAGACCGAAGCGTTCAAGAGCGCTTGGGGCCCGATGGGCATGGTGGTGGAAGGCAAATCGTACTGGTTCCGCCTGCCGGCCAAGCGCCATACCACCCAGTCGGAATTCGACATCAAGCAGATCAGCAGCCTGCCCCAGGTGGACATCGCCTACAGCTATGGCAACGTGACCGACACGGCTTACAAGGCGCTGGCGCAGAGCGGTGCGAAAGCGATCATCCATGCCGGGACCGGCAATGGTTCGGTGTCGTCGCGGGTGGTGCCGACGTTGCAGGAACTGCACAAGAATGGCGTGCAGATCATTCGCTCGTCCCACGTCAACCAGGGTGGTTTCGTGCTGCGCAACGCCGAACAGCCGGATGACAAGTACGACTGGGTGGTGGCCCATGACCTGAACCCGCAGAAGGCGCGGATCCTGGCGATGGTGGCGATGACCAAGACCCAGGACAGCAAAGAGTTGCAGCGGATCTTCTGGGAGTACTGATTGCGATGTGACCTTAGGGCTGGTGCGCTGCCTGCACCGGCCCTTGCCCGCGAAAAATCCAGCACCGATGCAGTTGCGAAATACGTTGCCTTGAAATACTGTACGCACATACAGCACAACAAGGAATCGCCTCCGTGGCCAACACCGCCGAAGCAACCGCAAGCAACTACCAGCAACTGGGCCTGCGCATCCAGAAGATCATCAACAACCCCCTCGCCCAGCGCAGCCGCGCCGCGCTGATCTTCCGCCTGGAGCACGAGTCACCCGATGACTGGGCAACCCTGCTCGAGGAAATCGCCGAGAACGACAATGTCACCCTCGCCCACCGCGATGACGGCGGCGTGCAGATTTTCTGGACCGTGCCGAAGGAGGACTGAGCCTCAGGCCAGCGCCTGCAAGTAGGCACTGGCCTCGCGGTATCGGGCCAGCCGCGCCAGGTCGGCGGGGCCTGGGACGGGAATACGCGAAAGGTCGCTATTGTCGGCCAGGTCGGCCAGCTTGACGGTGCGCGCCAGCGGATCACTGCCCAGGCGCACCACGAAGTCCTGATAACTTTCGCCCTTGTTCCGACTCAGGGCCAGCAAGGCGGCGAGAATTTTCAGGGGGAAGCCCTCTCGGGCCAAGTCGGAAAGGGTCAGCGACGTGTCTTCGATCACGTCATGCAGCACCGCGACAATGCGCTGCTCCGGTGTGCTGACCCGCATCATCACTCGCAATGGGTGGAGGATATAAGCCGCCCCACCCTTGTCGCATTGCCCTTCATGTGCCCTGGCGGCCACGGCAATGGCCCGCTCCAGCGTAGACATGAGGCCCTCCCCGTTTGGCTAGTCTCAGGCCAAGCATAGCCGGGGAAGACTACAGATTACAGTTAACGCTGCGCACCATGCTGGATGACGATCGAATCGGTACCCAGCTTGGCCATCACCTCGGCCTTGCGCGCATCGGCTTCGGCCTTGCTCGGGAACGGCCCCATCAGCACCACGGGTTTGCCGTCGCGGTATTCCACCGAGGACGGGATGCCCTTCTCGATCAGGCGTGCGGTCATGTCGGTCAGCGCGCCCATGTTGGCGCCCTGGATCACTTCGACATCCCACCCTTCAGGGGCCGGCTGATCGGCCAATGCCTCGGCACGGCGCTGCAGGTCGGCACCGCCGCAGTATTCACGGATACGCAGGTTGTTGCCGCCGTCATCGACGATGATTTCGTATTGGCCATCGGCACCCTTGATCGCTACGTAGCTGCGATAAGCCTCGTACTGGCCAGCATCGTCCTTGCCACGCACCTGGCCGCAGATGGTGCCCTTGGTGTCGATCCGCACGTTGCCGAACTTGGCAGTCTTGGGGTTGTTCAGGTGCTCGGCAACCTGCTTGTGTACACCCTCGACCTCGTTCTCACAGCCCGCCAGGGCCAGCACTGCCAATACCACTGCCAGTTTGCGCACGCGTGTACCTCCAGATTCGAAGGGGCGGATTCTACCATGGCCGCACGAGGCACCGCCCGCAACCAAAGGTTACACGCTGCTTCGAGGGAGGCTTTTCGAGAGGGAAATGGAATGCAAAAAGGGCGACCCTTTCGGATCGCCCTTTTCGATGCCCGGAAACCGGGACTTTGTTTGGTAGGCACAATTGGACTCGAACCAACGACCCCCACCATGTCAAGGTGGTGCTCTAACCAACTGAGCTATGTGCCTGTCGTGTGGTGCGCATATTAGTGATCGAATGCGTACCTGTAAAGCGTTTTTTTCAAAAAAATCAAAAACTTTCAGAAACCTGCGGACGCCGGTACCCACGACTTCGAAAGCGCCCATAATGCAAAAAGGGCGACCCTTGCGGATCGCCCTTTTCGATGCCCGGAAACCGGGACTTTGTTTGGTAGGCACAATTGGACTCGAACCAACGACCCCCACCATGTCAAGGTGGTGCTCTAACCAACTGAGCTATGTGCCTGTCGTGTGGTGCGCATTCTACGCAATCCAAAAGCCCTGTCAACACTTTTTTTCGCGCTAACTCACTGAATCTTAAACTGTTTATAGAGAAGGGCCCGCTGCAGGCCAGTAAAGGATTTTCAACAGACGACTAGCGGGTGTTTATTATTATTGATAGCATCGGTACATTCGTTAAAAATATAAAACACAGAGGTTCCTGCAGCATGGCTAACACCCCCTACCCCCAGTCCTACTACGCCGCCTCGGCCAACCCGGTGCCGCCACGTCCGGCGCTGCAGGGTGAGGTGGAAACCGATATCTGCATCATCGGTGCCGGCTACACCGGCCTGTCCAGCGCGCTGTTCCTGCTGGAAAACGGCTTCAAGGTGAGCATCGTCGAAGCGGCCAAGGTCGGCTTCGGCGCATCGGGCCGCAATGGTGGCCAGATCGTCAACAGCTACAGCCGCGACATTGACGTCATCGAGCGTACCGTCGGCCCTAAAGAAGCACAGCTGCTGGGCCAGATGGCCTTCGAAGGCGGCCGCATCATCCGCGAGCGCGTGGCCAAGTACAACATCCAGTGCGACCTGAAGGACGGCGGCGTGTTCGCCGCGCTGACTGCCAAGCAGATGGGCCACCTGGAATCGCAAAAGCGCCTGTGGGAACGCTTTGGCCATAATCAGCTGGAGCTGATGGACCAGAAGCGCATCCGTGAAGTGGTCGCTTGCGACAACTACCTGGGCGGCATGCTGGACATGAGCGGCGGCCACATCCACCCACTGAACCTGGCCCTGGGCGAAGCTGCCGCGGTCGAGTCGCTGGGCGGCATCATCTATGAGCAGACTCCGGCCATCCGCATCGAGCGTGGTGCCAACCCGGTGGTGCACACCCCGCAAGGTAAGATCCGCGCCAAGTTCATCATCGTTGCCGGCAACGCCTACCTGGGCAACCTGGTACCGGAACTGGCCGCCAAGTCGATGCCATGCGGCACCCAGGTGATCACCACCGAGCCGCTGGGCGAAGAACTGGCCCGCACCCTGCTGCCGCAGGACTATTGCGTGGAAGACTGCAACTACCTGCTCGACTACTACCGCCTGACCAGCGACAAACGCCTGATCTTCGGCGGTGGCGTGGTGTACGGTGCGCGCGACCCGGCCAACATCGAAGCGATCATTCGCCCGAAGATGCTCAAGGCCTTCCCGCAGCTGAAGAACGTCAAGATCGACTACGCCTGGACCGGCAACTTCCTGCTGACCCTGTCGCGTCTGCCACAAGTCGGCCGTATCGGCGACAACATCTACTACTCGCAGGGTTGCTCGGGCCACGGCGTGACCTACACCCACTTGGCAGGCAAGGTGCTGGCCGAGGCCCTGCGTGGCCAGGCCGAGCGTTTCGACGCCTTTGCCGGCCTGCCGCACTACCCGTTCCCGGGTGGCCAGATGCTGCGTGTGCCGTTCAGCGCCATTGGTGCCTGGTACTACAGCCTGCGCGATCGTCTGGGCTTCTGATGATGTAAGCAGGCCTGGCCTCTTCGCGGGTTTACCCGCGAATGGGCCGGTGCCGGAAACGCTATTTATTCAGGCTGCGCACGGCCTGTTTTGCCGCCACCTCCTGGCCCGCCCGGGCCAGTTCGTCGGCAGCCTGCAGCCAACGCTGGCGGTCCACCTGGGCCGGCAGCTGGCGCGGGGGCTGCACGAGCACCGCCCAACTCCCCTCCTTCGCCCACGCCGAGGTAAAGTCATCGAACGCCATCAGCTGGCGCCGATGCATACCTGAGCGCAGCAGCACGCGCTTCTTGAAGCTGTCATAGCCGATCAGCACCGCGTACCGCGGCTCGCTCCACCACGCCGAACCTTCCTCGTAACGCAGCAGCACTGGGTTGCCAGCGGCCACCTGAGTCAGCAAGGCATCCAGTTGCTTGTCCAGCGGGTACACGACCATGCCGTAATCACGGGCCACACGTGGAATGCTGGTTTCCAGCGCATCGACTGCCTTCGGCAAGTTCAGCGGTTTGTCCAGCAGCCCCGGGGTGATCGGCGCACCCTGCTGCGAGAGCAGCGCGGCCAGGGCCATCGACCCGCTGTGGTTGGCATTGCCGCGGTAGAACGGCACGCTGCTGATTTCGACCCGCTGGGGCATGCCCTTGAGCGTTGTGTGGGGGGCAGTGGCACAGCCGCCCAGGGTCGCGGCGACCAGGCAGGCGGCCAACAGCTGACGTGGGACAGTCGCCCAGCGCTTGCAGGAATATTGCTCCATGGACACTCGCTTGTTCCGATGCCAGGCAGGCAGCGCCCGGCTCTGGCCACCGATCATAGGGCTCCGCGTTGCGCGGGTATAGTCTGACAAGAGATTGGAACCAATCGGCTTAAGCAATCGACCTTTGGTCAATGGAACGTCACGGGCGGGCAGCTAGACTAAAGCTGTGTCTGGAGGGCAAACCGCAGGTTAGCCCAAGAGAAGGAGGCACACATGAGCCTGACCATGGCAATCCTCATGCTGGTGGGTATGTGGCTGAGCGTCGCGGCCGCCATGCTGTGGGGTGTTCTGCGTATCGTGCGGCGTCATTCCCAGCATCACCAGCTGCCACCGCAGGCCCCGGCCAAGGCGCAGCCTGTGCGCAGGGCGCGGCGGCATGTCGGGGTGCACTGAGGTTTCTTCACCTGAATGCAAACGGGGCGCCAAGCGCCCCGTTGTTTTTTTCACCCGCCTTGATCAGCCTTCAGCGGCTTCACGCTTGAGCCGCGCTCGGCGGGCCAGGATGTTGAGGATCTCGATCACCGTCGAGAAGGCCATCGCCGCGTACACATACCCTTTCGGTACATGGGCGCCAAAACCTTCGGCGATCAGCGTCATGCCGATCATGATCAGGAAGCCCAGGGCCAACATCACCACTGTCGGGTTGTCATTGATGAAGTTGGCCAGCGGGTCGGCGGCCACCATCATGACGATGACTGCGGTGATCACGGCAATGATCATGATCGGCAGGTGCTCGGTCATGCCCACGGCAGTGATGATGCTGTCGACCGAGAAGACGATGTCCAGCAGCAGAATCTGGAAGATCGCCGCCGCAAAGCCCAGGGTGACCGTGTTGGATACCTTGGCTTCTTCCTTGGCGCCGTGCGGGTCGACGTTCTCGTGAATTTCCTTGGTAGCCTTCCACAGCAGGAACAAGCCGCCGGCAATCAGGATCACATCCTTCCACGAGAAGGCGTTGCCGAATACTTCGAACACCGGGTCGGTCAACTGCACGATCCAGGCCACGGTGCTGAGCAGGGCCAGGCGCATGACCAGGGCCATGCTGATACCGATACGGCGCGCCTTGGAACGATATTCCACAGGCAGTTTGTTGGTCAGGATCGAGATGAAAATCAGGTTGTCGATACCCAGTACCACTTCCATGGCCACCAGCGTTGCCAGGGCGACCCAGGCGGTAGGGCTAGCGGCGAGTTCCAGCAAGTATTCCATTGTTCAAATCCTGAAGCGGCGGTTGTAGGGTCAGATTTCCTGGGTGTGTGCTTTTTTCTCGGCGTCCTTGGGCTTCTGACCCTCGTGACCGATGGCATCGCTCAACGCCTGCTGGGCGGCCTTGTTGGTGTCGTCGATAGCCTGCTTGGCCGACTTGGCGGCCTGATCGAGCATCTGCTGGGCAGACTTCTCGGCCTGGTCGCAACCGGCCAGGCTGAACAGCGCCAAGGCCAGCACCAACGGAGTGCCAATGGATTTGAGATGCAGCATGGTGTCCTCGCTTGAAAAATCCCGGCGGCGCGAAGCGCCTGATGGGGTCGTATTCTAAAGACGCCAATACTTCAGGAAAATTCGTATTTCCAGTGTGTATACTTCGGTTTTCTCGAATCGGGACTCGTGCGCGTGCTCAACTATCGCCAGCTCCACTACTTCTGGGCTGTGGCCAAGACCGGCAGCATCGCCCGCGCCAGCGAACAGCTGAACCTGACGCCACAGACCATCAGCGGGCAGATCAGCCTGTTCGAGCAGACCTATGGGCTGGAACTGTTCCAGCGCGTCGGCCGGCAACTGGAGCTGACCGAGACTGGCCGTCAGACGCTGGTCTACGCCGAGCAGATGTTCCAGATCGGCGGCGAGCTGGAGGCCATGCTCAGGGCCGGCCCGCAGGAGCAGATCCTGTTTCGCGTGGGGGTGGCCGACGTGGTGCCGAAGTCGATCGTCTATCGCCTGCTGGCGCCGACGATGGAGCTGGACGAGGTGCTGCGCATCAATTGCCGCGAAGACAAGCTCGAACGGCTGCTGGCAGACCTGGCGATCCAGCGCCTGGACCTGGTGATTTCCGACAGCCCGATGCCCAACCACCTCGACATCAAGGGCTACAGCCAAAAGCTCGGCGAATGCGGCCTGAGCTTCTTCGCCACTCCGGCCCTGGCCAGGCAGCATGCCGGCCCCTTCCCCGCCTGCCTGCAGGATGCGCCGCTGCTGATTCCCGGCCCGGAAACCGTGGTGAGCAGCCGCCTGATGCGTTGGCTGACCGAGCAGCAGGTGCAGCCACGCATCGTTGGGGAGTTCGATGACAGTGCGTTGATGCAGGCGTTCGGCCAGTCAGGCAGTGGGATTTTCGTCGCGCCGAGCGTGATTGCCGAGGAAGTCTGCCGCCAGTATGGCGTCGAGCTGATCGGCCAGACCGACGCAGTGCATGAGTCGTTCTATGCCATTTCGGTGGAGCGCAAGGTCAAGCACCCGGGGATCGTGGCGATTACCGAGGGCGCGCGGCGGGAGCTGTTTCACTGGTAGTAGCTGCCGGCGAAAGGGCCAGGCCTGATTGTGCTAAAGTCGCGCCCTTTGAAGATTCCGAGACTCCGCTGCACATGACGCCTGTTTTCCGCCTCATAAACCGCACCAGCCTGGTCACCCAGATAATCATCGGCCTGGTCGCCGGCATCGCCCTGGCCCTGCTGGCTCCTGCCATCGCCCGCGACCTGGGCTTCCTCGGCAAGGTGTTCGTCAGCGCCCTAAAGGCCGTCGCGCCGGTGCTGGTGTTCATTCTGGTCATGGCGTCGATCGCCAACCACCGCCACGGCCAGGAAACCCACATCCGCCCGATCCTCTGGCTGTACCTGCTGGGCACCTTCGCCGCCGCCGTGGTGGCCGTGGTCGCCAGCATGCTGTTCCCTTCGCAGCTGGCCCTGAGTACCAGCGAGGCGACCCTGAGCGCACCGGGCGGCATCGTCGAGGTGATGCAGAACCTGCTGCTGAGCGCGGTCGACAACCCGATCAATGCCTTGCTCACCGCCAACTTCATCGGTGTGCTGACCTGGGCCATCGGCCTGGGCGTGGCCCTGCGCCACGCCGGCAATACCACCCGCACCGTGGTCGAGGACCTGTCCAATGGCGTGACCTTGATCGTGCGTGTGGTGATCCGCTTCGCCCCGCTGGGTATCTTCGGACTGGTCAGCTCGACCCTCGCCCAGTCTGGCCTCAGCGCCCTGCTTGGCTACCTGCACCTGCTGGGTGTGCTGATCGGCTGCATGCTGTTCGTGGCGCTGGTGATGAACCCGCTGATCGTGTTCTGGAAGATCCGCCGCAACCCTTACCCGCTGACCTTGCTGTGCCTGCGCGAGAGCGGCATTACCGCGTTCTTCACCCGCAGCTCGGCGGCCAACATCCCGGTCAACCTGGCGCTGTCGGAGCGCCTGGGGCTGCATGAGGACACCTATTCGGTGTCCATCCCGCTGGGGGCGACCATCAACATGGCCGGCGCGGCAATCACCATCACCGTGCTGACCCTGGCGGCGGTGCATACCCTGGGGATCCCGGTCGACTTGCCGACGGCAGTGCTGCTGAGTGTGGTGGCGGCGATCTGCGCCTGTGGTGCCTCTGGGGTCGCGGGTGGTTCGCTGCTGCTGATTCCGCTGGCGTGCAGCCTGTTCGGCATCCCTAGCGAGATTGCCATGCAGGTGGTGGCGGTGGGCTTCATCATTGGCGTGCTGCAGGATTCGGCGGAGACCGCGCTGAATTCTTCGACTGATGTGTTGTTTACGGCGGCGGCGTGTCAGGCTGAAGAACGGCGCTGTATTTGAGATTGCCGGGGCCGCTTTGCGGCCCTTTCGCGACACAAGGCCGCTCCTACAGGGAACCGCGTGCTCTTGTAGGAGCGGCCTTGTGTCGCGAAAGGACCGCGAAGCGGTCCCAATTGCCTTACACCGCGGCTTTACCTACGCTAGTGGCCTTTCCCCAGCAATGAGACAGGGCCATGTCAGAACACGAAACCGCAGGCGAAGGCCGCTTCAGCAGCATCGAGATCCGCATTCTCGGCGCGCTGATCGAGAAGCAGGCCACCAGCCCGGAAAGCTATCCACTGACCCTCAACGCCCTGGTCCTGGCCTGTAACCAGAAGACCAGCCGGGAACCGGTCATGAACCTCACCCAAGGCCAGGTCGGCCAGGCCCTGCGTGCCCTCGAAGGGCAGGACATGACCCGCCTGCAGATGGGTAGCCGCGCCGACCGTTGGGAACAACGGGTGGACAAGGCCCTGGAACTGGTCCCGGCACAACTGGTGCTGATGGGCCTGATGTTCCTGCGTGGGCCGCAGACCCTCAACGAACTGCTGACCCGCAGCAATCGCCTGCACGACTTCGACGACACCGAACAGATCCAGCATCAGCTCGAGCGCCTGATTTCGCGCGACTTGGCCCTGCACCTGCCACGTCAGGCCGGGCAGCGGGAAGACCGCTATACCCATGCCCTCGGCGACCCGGCAGAAATAGAAGCCATTCTGTCCGCGCGCCAGCAGGAAGGCGGCGTTCGCGGCAGTGGCGGCACTGTTTCGGAAAAGCGCATTGAGGCCCTGGAAGCACGGATTGCGGCGCTGGAGGCACGCCTGGCCGAGCTGGAAGGCTGAGTCGCCTAGGTTTCAGGGTCGGGGAAGTTGCGACAGCTCTTGCGCTCGGCCAGCTCCCGGTCACTGGGGCGCTGGTCGACGAACACGGTGCGGCCGTCGGCATAGATCTCGAGGTAGCCCCAGTGCAGGTCCTGCTCTTTCTGCCCGGGCTTCGGGGGGACTAGCCACCAGGGTTCGCGGCTGATCAGGGTCATGGTGAAGCTCCTGAGGGTGTCTGCGGTAAGCATAGACACCCTCAGATTCAGCTTTGTCAGTGCCGACCCTTCGCGGCTAAAGCCGCTCCTACAGGGACATCACCGCCCGAGGGGCTTGTGCTGTACCTGTGGGAGCAGCTTTAGCCGCGAAGAGGCCGCTACTGGCTTACGCCGGTGCCGACGTGCGGATCAGATGATCGAACGCCGCCAGCGAAGCCTTGGCGCCCTCGCCCACCGCAATCACGATCTGCTTGTACGGCACAGTGGTCACGTCACCTGCCGCAAACACACCCGGTACACTGGTCTGGCCCTTGGCGTCGACGATGATCTCGCCACGCGGCGACAGCTCAACCGTGCCTTTGAGCCAATCGGTGTTCGGCAGCAGGCCGATCTGCACGAAGATGCCTTCCAGCGCCAAGTCATGCACCTCATCGGTGGTGCGGTCCTTGTAACGCAAGCCTGTCACTTTCTCGCCATTGCCGACCACTTCGGTGGTCAGCGCGCTAGTGATCACCTTGACGTTCGGCAAGCTGTGCAGCTTGCGCTGGAGCACCGCGTCGGCACGCAGCTGGCTGTCGAACTCGATCAGCGTCACCTGGGCAACGATACCGGCCAGGTCGATGGCCGCTTCCACGCCGGAGTTGCCGCCGCCGATCACCGCCACACGCTTGCCCTTGAACAGCGGGCCGTCACAGTGCGGGCAGTAGGCCACGCCACGGGCGCGGTATTGCTGCTCACCCGGCACGTTCATTTCACGCCAGCGGGCACCGGTGGCGAGGATCACGGTCTTGGCCTTGAGCGAGGCGCCGCCCGCCAGGCGCACTTCATGCAGGCCGCCGTCAGTGGCCGGGATCAGCGCTTCGCCGCGCTGCAGGTTCATGATGTCGACGTCGTACTGCTTGACGTGCTCTTCCAGCGCCGTGGCCAGCTTCGGCCCTTCGGTCTCTTGTACCGAGATGAAGTTCTCGATGGCCAGGGTGTCGAGCACCTGGCCGCCAAAACGCTCGGCAGCGACACCGGTGCGGATGCCTTTGCGTGCGGCATAGATGGCCGCAGCAGCGCCGGCAGGCCCACCACCGACCACCAGCACGTCAAAGGCGTCCTTGGCATTGATCTTCTCGGCCTGGCGGCTACCTGCGTTGGTGTCGATCTTGCCGAGGATTTCTTCCAGGCCCATGCGGCCCTGGCCGAACACTTCGCCGTTCAGGTAGATGCTCGGCACCGCCATTATCTTGCGCGACTCGACTTCTTCCTGGAACAGTGCACCGTCAATGGCCACGTGGCGCACATTGGGGTTGAGCACCGCCATCAGGTTCAATGCCTGGACCACGTCCGGGCAGTTCTGGCACGACAGCGAGAAGTAGGTTTCGAAGGTGAACTCGCCTTCCAGCGCCTGGATCTGCTCGATCACTTCGGCGCTGGCCTTGGACGGATGGCCGCCGACTTGCAGCAGCGCCAGCACCAGGGAGGTGAATTCGTGGCCCATGGGGATGCCGGCGAAGCGCAGGCTTATGCTTTTGCCATCAAGGGCAGCATCCGGGCGGTTCAGCGAGAACGAAGGGCGACGGGCATCGTTGCCGTCCGCGCTGAAGGTAATGAGGTTCGACAGGCCGGCGATTTCAACCAGCAGGTCGTGCAATTCGCGGGATTTCGCGCCGTCGTCAAGGGAGGCAACGATCTCGATCGGCTGGGTGACCCGCTCCAGGTAGGTTTTCAGTTGCGATTTAAGCGTGGCGTCCAACATACGGGCGATTCCTTTTTCAAAACTCGGATACAAAAACGCCCAGGCGAGGTCGCCCGGGCGCTTTTACGGGGCGGTAGGTACTTCAGCTTTGGCGGCTGCTTACCGCCCGCGACTTCTTCACAGTCTTAGATCTTGCCGACCAGGTCCAGGGAAGGGGCGAGAGTAGCTTCGCCTTCTTTCCACTTGGCCGGGCAGACTTCGCCTGGGTGAGCGGCAACGTACTGGGCAGCCTTCACTTTGCGCAGCAGCTCGGCTGCATCGCGGCCAACGCCACCGTCGTTCAGTTCGACGATCTTGATCTGGCCTTCCGGGTTGATCACGAAGGTACCGCGATCGGCCAGGCCGGCTTCTTCGATCAGCACGTCGAAGTTGCGCGAGATGACGTGGGTCGGATCACCGATCAGCGGGTACTGGATCTTGCCGATGGTGTCCGAAGTGTCGTGCCAGGCTTTGTGGGTGAAGTGGGTGTCGGTCGACACGCCGTAGATTTCCACGCCCAGCTTCTGGAACTCGGCGTAGTTGTCGGCGAGGTCACCCAGTTCGGTCGGGCAGACGAAAGTGAAGTCGGCCGGGTAGAAGAACACGACGGACCACTTGCCTTTCAGGTCGGCTTCGCTGACCTGAACGAACTCGCCCTTGTGGTAGGCGGTGGCGTTGAACGGTTTGACCTGGCTGTTGATGATTGGCATGAGAGACGCTCCTTCATGGGGTTGGAATCAGTTGATGGAAAGAATCCTAACCGCTGGTCCCGATAAAGGCTCATTGGCAAAGCTCATGCTTACGATTGGTTTTGGCTATAACCGCAGATAATTAATAGAAGGGAATCAGCTGAGCGAACGATTGGGGGGCGTGGCGCTGTGCTTGTTGTAGGAGCGGCCTTGTGTCGCGAAAGGGCCGCAAGGCGGCCCCAGCCACCACAGCTTCGCCGCCGATATCCTGGGGCTGCTACGCAGCCCTTTCGCGACACAAGGCCGCTCCTACAAGGGTCAGCACCAGATGCGATCAGCGCGTGACTGTGCGCATGGTGACGAACTCTTCAGCGGCAGTCGGGTGCACGCCGATGGTCTCGTCGAACTGTTGCTTGGTCGCACCGGCCTTGAGGGCAATACCCAAGCCCTGGATGATCTCGCCGGCATCCGGGCCGACCATGTGGCAACCCAGTACCTTGTCGGTCTCGGCGTCCACCACCAGTTTCATCAGGGTCTTTTCCTGGATGTCGGTGAGGGTCAGCTTCATGGCGCGGAAACGGCTTTCGAAGATCTGCACCTTGTGCCCGGCTTCCAGCGCCTGTTCTTCGGTCAGGCCTACAGTACCGATCGGTGGCTGGCTGAATACTGCAGTCGGGATGTTCTGGTAATCCACCGGGCGGTACTGCTCAGGCTTGAACAGGCGCCGCGCCACGGCCATGCCTTCGGCCAGTGCCACCGGGGTGAGCTGCACACGGCCGATCACGTCGCCAATAGCGAGGATCGACGGCGCGGTAGTCTGGTACTGCTCATCGACGCGGATGAAGCCACGGGCATCCAGCTCCACGCCGGTATTCTCCAGGCCCAGGTTGTCGAGCATCGGGCGGCGGCCAGTGGCGTAGAACACACAATCGGCGAGCAGCTCGCGGCCGTCCTTGAGGGTGGCTTTCAGGCTGCCGTCGTCGAGCTTGTCGATGCGCTGGATGTCGGCGTTGAACTGCAGGTTCAGGCCGCGCTTTTCCAGCTCTTCCTTGAGGTGGGTGCGCACCGAGCCGTCGAAGCCGCGCAGGAACAGATCACCGCGATAGAGCAAGGTGGTGTCGGCGCCCAGGCCTTGGAAGATGCCGGCGAACTCGACGGCGATGTAGCCACCGCCAACCACCAGCACGCGGCGCGGCAGGTCCTTGAGGTAGAACGCCTCGTTGGAGGTGATGGCCAGTTCCTTGCCCGGAATGTCCGGCACCTGTGGCCAGCCGCCGGTGGCAATCAGGATGTGCTCGGCGCTGTAGCGCTGGCCGTCCACTTCCACTTCGTTGGCGCCAGTGATGCGGGCATGGCCCTGCAGCAAGGTCACGCCGCTGTTCACCAGCAGGTTGCGGTAGATGCCGTTGAGGCGCTCGATCTCGCGGTTCTTGTTGGCGATCAGCGTGCCCCAGTCGAAGTGGCCCTCTTCGAGGGTCCAGCCGAAACCGGCGGCCTGCTCCAGCTCATCGGCGACGTGGGCGCCGTACACCAGCAGTTTCTTCGGCACGCAGCCGACGTTGACGCAAGTGCCACCCAGGTAGCGGCTCTCGGCCACTGCCACTTTCGCGCCGAAGCCCGCAGCGAAGCGCGCCGCACGCACACCGCCGGAACCGGCGCCAATCACGAACAAATCAAAATCGTAGGCCATGTATTCACTCTCCTAGGCAGGCGCCCAGCATACCGCCGTTGGCCGCCGCAAACAAAAAAGCCACCCCGAAGGGTGGCTCCTTGAACCCGCATTGGCGTATCAGTACGCCTTGCCGGCCTTGTAGAAGTTCTCGAAGCAGAAGTTGGTCGCCTCGATGTAGCCTTCGGCGCCACCGCAGTCAAAACGCTTGCCCTTGAACTTGTAGGCGATCACGTTGCCTTCGGCGGCCTGTTTCATCAGTGCGTCGGTGATCTGGATCTCGCCGCCCTTGCCTGGCTCGGTCTGTTCGATCTTCTCGAAGATGTCCGGGGTCAGGATGTAGCGACCGATGATCGCCAGGTTGGACGGTGCGTCCTCCGGCTTCGGCTTCTCGACCATGGAGTCGACGCGGAAGATGCCGTCCTTGATCTCTTCGCCGGCGATGACGCCGTACTTGTTGGTTTCCTGCGGGTCGACTTCCTGGATGGCGACGATCGAGCAGCGGTACTTCTTGTACAGCGCGACCATCTGCGCGAGCACGCCATCGCCTTCGAGGTTGACGCACAGGTCATCCGCCAGCACCACGGCGAACGGTTCGTCACCGATCAGCGGGCGGCCGGTCAGGATGGCGTGGCCCAGACCTTTCATTTCGGTCTGGCGGGTGTAGGAGAACGAGCACTCGTCGAGCAGGCGACGGATACCGACCAGATACTTTTCCTTGTCGGTGCCCTTGATCTGGTTTTCCAGCTCGTAGCTGATGTCGAAGTGGTCCTCCAGAGCACGCTTGCCGCGGCCGGTGACGATTGAAATCTCGTTCAGGCCAGCATCCAATGCTTCTTCAACGCCATACTGGATCAGTGGCTTGTTGACCACCGGCAGCATTTCCTTGGGCATGGCTTTGGTAGCAGGCAGGAAGCGAGTGCCGTAGCCGGCTGCCGGGAACAAGCATTTCTTGATCATAAACATCCTTAAACATAGGCGAGGCCTGTGGAATTCGGCGCAGTCTAATCAGGCGGCATGCAGCTTACAATGCCCTGCCTGTGACGACCGCTGCCATCATAGAGACAACCTAGTGTAGATAGTTCCAAAAAGTTCGTGAAAATCCCGTCATCCGGCCCCTCCGGAACAGTCGCGAAAAGGCCGGCGGAATGGCGTTTCAGCTACCGCTGCCCTGCCCGATCAGCACTCCGTCGACCTGCTGGCCATACAGGTTGACGCCGTCGTTGGCGTGGAACTTAAGCCGTGTTTTTTCGATGGAACTGTCCACCAGGCGCGGGTCCTGGGGGCGCTCGTGGCGGTTGACCCAGGCGGCCACGTCCCAAGCCTGCTGATCGCTCAGGCTGCCCGGTTTACCCAGTGGCATGTTGTACTTGATGAAGGATGCCGCAGTATTGATCCGGTGCATGCCTGCGCCCCAGTTGTAGGAGTCCTTGCCCCAGAGTGGCGGCATCACATATTCACCGGCTACCTTTTGCCCCTCGCCGTTGTCGCCGTGGCAGATGGCGCATTGGTCGCGGTAGACCTGCTGGCCGCGCTTGAAGTCGTAGCCACCTTTTGGCGGCGCCACTTCGGGGTAACCGCGACCAGCGATTTCCACGCCAGTGGGCGCCTTGGTCGAAAGCCAGTATGCATATACCGAGAGCGCCGTCATCTGCGGGCTGTCGGCGGCCGGCGGCTTGCCATTCATGCTGAACTGGAAACAACCCTGGATACGCTCGGCGAAGGTGTTCACCTTGTCGTTCTTCTTGCGGTAGGCCGGGTACATCGGATAGGCGCCCCACAGCGGCGCGGAATGCGCCAGGCGCCCCTGGTCGAGGTGGCAGTTGCTGCAGTTCATGCCATTGCCGACCGCCTCGGGCATCAACCGACGGGTATCGACAAACAACGCGTGGCCCTCGCGGACCATCTTGCCGAAAGCATTGTCCGGCAGCTCGCTTTCGGCGGGTGGTGCGAATTGCGGTGCGGCCTGGGCATCAGGGACCTTCAGTTGCGACTGGTCTTCCATGGCGATGGGCGCCTGATTGGCCAAGGCAGTGCCCGTGGCCAGCAGCAGTAACGTTGGCAACAAGGTTTTCATGGCTTGACCTCCGGGCTGGCGGGGTGGGCGAAGTACTCGGCAATCGCCTTGACTTCGGCGTCGGTCATGGCCTTGGCCACGCCTGCCATCAGCTGGTTGGGGTCATTGCTGCGGCTGCCGTCGCGCCAGCCGTTGAGCTGTGCCATCAGGTAGGCGGCGGGCTGCCCAGCCAGCGGCGGGAAGTGCTCGCCGACGCCGCTGCCGCCAGGGCCATGGCACTGCACGCATCCCGGGATCTGCCGGCTCCAGTCGCCGTAGAGGGCCAGGCGCTCGGTGGGGTTGGTCGCGATCTGCTGGCGACGAAAGTCTGGGGCAGGATCACCCGGCAGACCGGCCAGGTAACGGCTGACGGCCTCGATCTCATCTTCGCTCAGAGCTTTGGCCAGCGGTGCCATGACCGGCTGCTGGCGGCTGCCACTGCGCCAGTCATGCAGTTGTTTGCTCAGGTAACCGGCCGGCAGGCCGGCCAGGCGCGGGAACCCTGCGGCGGCAATACCCTTGCCGTCCGGGCCATGGCAGCCCAGGCAAGCCATGGCGGCGGGATTGGCCCCGCCCTGGGTGAAGACTTTCTGGCCATCGGCGGCATGTGCCGCAGGCCAGGCCAGGATCAGCAGGCTGCCGATCACGACGCGACTCAACGGTGTCATCACGAATCTCCATTTCTTTTGTTATAAGCTTAAGCTTAAAAAACATAAGCAAATGGATACTAGCCCTGTCAGGGAATTCGCAACAACGCCCAAGCCGACTACCGGCTGGCAATTGGCCTTCTAACCACCGATCCGTTGAGCCAGATCAACTGCCAGAGATGCACTCGGTCGTTGCCTCGCGCACATCACCCGGGCGCAGCGGAAAGTTGTTCAGCCGCTCATGCAGCTTGACACTGCTGCCGCTGCCGCGCTTGTGGATGTCGAGCAAGGCTGCCGGCCCGGCACCTGCCGTGAGCTTTTGCGGCACGATCAGGCGCAAGCCGTCATCGCGCTGTTCTTCCACCAGGGGGTCACGGCTCTTGGCCAGGTGCGCCTTGACGCAATCGGCGTATTCACGCGGCGTCTTGCCAGACATGACGTCCATGGTTTCGTGGGATTGCTCAAGTTCTGAAACACTGACACAACCACCCAGCGCCAGGCAGAACGCCGCCACCATCCACTTCATTTCCCGCACCTCGACTGACATGAGAGCGTAGGACAACAGCCAGGCGGTTTTGCTCCCCGCTTTGGCCGTTTTATCTGCCAAGTGCCATCAGGCGCGGCAGTGCAAGCCGACATCGTGGTATCGTTCGCGTTTGCAGAACCAAACATTGCGGGGCACCCCATGAAATTCGTACACCAGCGCGAGCACCTCAACGAGGACGACATCGTCGTCATCGAGTGCTCCCAGCGCTGCAACATCCGCCTGATGAACGACGCCAACTTCCGCAGCTTCAAGAATGGCGGCCGGCACACCTACCACGGTGGCCACTTCGAGCGTTTCCCGGCCAAGATCACAGTGCCGAGCACCGGTTTCTGGAACATCACCATCGATACCGTGACCACCCGCCCGATCTCGGTAACGCGCAAACCGACCCTGACCCACAAGATCAAGATCATCCGCCGCTCGTCGTCGAAACTCGGATAAGGCCTGCCATGACCCAGAACATCAAGTACGTCATCAAGTACAAGCTCGACGGCCAGCGCCGCTGGGACTTCGCCGTCATGGCCGACGCCTCGCACGAACAGGCCATGGAAGCCCTGCGCAAGATCCACGGCGAAGACGCCGAGAAGATCAGCGACATCCAGGTGAGCAAAGCACTGTAAGGCAACACCGACCAGGAGAAGCGCATGAGCAACTGGCCCGACCGTCGTATCCTCGATCTGCTGGGCATCGAGTTGCCCATTCTCCAGGCGCCAATGGCCGGTGCCAGCGGTTCGGCCATGGCCATTGCCGTGGCCAGGGCGGGTGGCCTGGGTGCCCTGCCCTGCGCCATGCTCACCGGCGACCAGGTGCGTGGCGAGATCGAGGCCTTCCGTACGGCCTGCCCGGGCAAGCCGCTGAACCTGAACTTCTTCTGCCACCAACCGCCAGCGCCCGATCCCGAGCGCGACGCCCGCTGGAAGCAGGCACTGAAAGGGTACTACGCCGAGGTCGGCGCCGACTTCGATGCGCCTACACCTGTTTCCAATCGTGCGCCCTTCGATGAGCAGAGCTGCCTGCTGGTCGAGCAGTTGCGCCCGGAGGTGGTGAGTTTCCACTTCGGCTTGCCGCACGCTGCACTGCTGCAGCGGGCCAAGGCCACGGGCGCCAAGGTGCTGTCCAGTGCCACCACGGTGCAAGAAGCACTGTGGCTCGAAGCCAATGGCTGCGATGCGATCATCGCCATGGGCTATGAAGCCGGCGGCCATCGCGGCATGTTCCTCAGCGACGACATCACCAGCCAGATCGGCACCTTCGCCCTGGTGCCGCAAATTGCCGATGCCGTGCGCCTGCCGGTGATCGCCGCTGGCGGCATCGGTGACCACCGCGGTCTGGTGGCGGCCCTGGCCCTGGGCGCCAGCGCAGTGCAGATCGGCACGGCCTACCTGTTCTGCCCGGAGGCCAAGGTCTCCCCTGCTCACCGTCGTGCACTGGACACCGCACCGGCCAGCGACACCGCGTTGACCAACCTGTTCACCGGGCGCCCGGCACGTGGCATCAACAACCGCATCATGCGCGAGCTGGGGCCGATGAGCGAACTGGCGCCACTATTCCCTTTGGCCGGCGGCGCCCTGATGCCGCTGCGTGCGATTACCGATGCGCAGGGCAACGGTGATTTCAGCAACCTGTGGTCAGGGCAGGCGCTGCGCCTGGGTAGGTATATGCCGGCCGAGCAGCTGACTCGGGAGATTGCCTCAAAGGCATTGGCGCAGATTGCTCGATAAGGCCGGCACGGCCAAAACCTGACTCCCAGGATAGAACTCCTCCCCAGCCCCTTCCCGACAAATGGCCTATCGCTATATAGTCAGCACCATAACGATAACCACCTCAAGGAGCTGTCTTCATGCGTATCCGCCTGTCCCACTTGGCCGCCACTGCCGTGGCATGCCTGATCTCCCTCAACAGCGCCTGGGCCGACGAGGTGCAGGTTGCGGTCGCCGCGAACTTCACCGCGCCGATCCAGGCCATCGCCAAGGACTTCGAGAAAGACACCGGCCACAAGCTGGTCGCTGCGTACGGCGCCACCGGGCAGTTCTACGCGCAGATCAAGAACGGCGCGCCGTTCGAAGTGTTCCTCGCCGCCGACGACAGCACCCCGAAGAAGCTGGAAGAGGAAAAGGAAATCGTCTCGGGCTCGCGCTTCACCTACGCCACCGGCACCCTGGCTCTGTGGTCGGCCAAGCCGGGTTATGTGGATGCCAAGGGTGAGGTGCTGAAGAAGAACCAGTTCCAGCACCTGTCCATCGCCAACCCGAAAGCCGCCCCTTACGGCCTGGCTGCCACCCAGGTGCTGGACAAGCTGAAGCTGACCGAGGCCACCAAGGCCAAGATCGTCGAAGGCCAGAATATCACCCAGGCCTACCAGTTCGTCTCCACCGGCAACGCCGAGCTGGGCTTCGTCGCCCTGTCGCAGATATACAAGGACGGCAAGGTCGAAAACGGTTCGGCCTGGATCGTCCCGGCCAACCTGCACGAGCCGATCCTGCAGGACGCGGTCATCCTCAACAAAGGCAAGGACAACCCGGCTGCCAAGGCCCTGGTCGACTACCTGAAAGGCCCGAAAGCCGCTGCGGTGATCAAGTCCTACGGTTATGAAATCTGATGCCACTGGACGCCAGTGACTTAGGCGCGGTCTGGCTGACCATTAAACTGGCCAGCCTGACCACGCTGATCCTGCTGATCGTCGGCACGCCCATCGCCTGGTGGCTGGCGCGTACGCGCTCGTGGCTGCGCGGGCCGGTGGGCGCGGTGGTGGCGCTGCCACTGGTGCTGCCGCCGACGGTGATCGGCTTCTACCTGCTGATCGCCCTCGGCCCGCACGGCTGGCTCGGCCAGGCGACCCAGGCCATGGGCTTGGGTACCGTGGTGTTCAGCTTCACGGGCCTGGTCATCGGCTCGACGGTTTACTCCATGCCCTTCGTGGTGCAGCCGCTGCAAAACGCCTTCGGCGCCATCGGCCAGCGCCCGCTGGAAGTGGCCGCGACCCTGCGCGCCAGCCCCTGGGACACATTCGTCCACGTGGTGCTGCCGCTGGCCCGGCCCGGCTTCGTCACCGCCAGCATCCTCGGCTTTGCCCATACCGTGGGCGAGTTCGGCGTGGTGCTGATGATCGGTGGCAACATCCCCGACAAGACCCGCGTGGTCTCGGTGCAAATCTTCGATCACGTCGAGGCCATGGAGTATTCGCAAGCCCACTGGCTGGCCGGTGCCATGCTGGTGTTCTCGTTCCTAATACTGCTCCTGCTCTACGCCGGGCGCCGTAGCAAAGCTGGCTGGAGCTGAAATGAGCGGATCGATTGTGGCGCGCCTGAAGCTGGCGCGCGACGACTTCACCCTGGACGTCGACCTGAACCTGCCGGGCCGCGGCGTCAGCGCGCTGTTCGGCCACTCCGGTTCGGGCAAGACCTCGTGCCTGCGCTGCCTGGCCGGGCTGGAACGGGCGGCCAGTGCCTACATCGAGGTCAACGGCGAGGTCTGGGAAGACAGTGACCGCGCCCACTTCCTGGCACCGCACCTGCGGCCGGTGGGCTACGTGTTCCAGGAAGCCAGTCTGTTTCCGCACCTGTCGGTGCGCGGCAACCTGGAGTTCGGCTGGCGGCGCATCGCCCCGGCCGAGCGCAAGGTCAGCCTCGACCAGGCCTGCCAACTGCTGGGCATCGGCCACCTGCTCGAACGCAAGCCGGCTACCTTGTCGGGCGGCGAGGCCCAGCGAGTCGGCATTGCCCGAGCGCTGCTCAGCAGCCCGCGCCTGTTGTTGATGGACGAGCCGCTGGCCGCACTCGATGGGCCACGCAAGCGCGAGATCCTGCCGTACCTGGAACGCCTGCACGACGAACTGGACATCCCCCTGATCTATGTCAGCCATGCCCAGGACGAAGTGGCGCGGCTGGCCGACCACCTGGTACTGCTGGAGCAAGGTCGGGCCATGGCCGGTGGGCCGATCGGCGAAACCCTGGCCCGCCTCGACCTGTCGCTGGCCCAGGGCGAGGACGCCGGGGTGGTCTTCGAGGGCATGGTCGTCGGCCACGACCCGCACTACGACCTGCTCGACCTGCGCCTGCCCGGCAGTGACGCGCCGTTGTTGCGCATCGCCCATCCGGCGCACAGCATGGGCAGTACCTTGCGGGTCAAGGTCCAGGCCCGGGATGTGAGCCTGGCACTGCGTGCCGACAGCACCTCGAGCATTCTCAACCGCCTGCCAGTGCGGGTGCGCGAAGCACGCCCGGCGGACAACCCGGCGCATGTGCTGGTAAGCCTGGATGCCAGCGGCAACGCCTTGCTGGCGCGCATCACCCGCTTCTCGGCGGACCAGCTCGGCCTGCACCCCGGCCAGGCGCTCTACGCCCAGATCAAGTCGGTGGCACTGCTGGGCTGAGCATCTTCGCCGTGGCCGTTGTCCATTGATCAGTGACCTGATCGAGGCCTGCCGCCGATGCTCGACTGCCCCCTGCCACCCAGCCTGCACTATGTTGACGACAGCCAGCCAGGGCTGACCCGGCGTCGCTGGCGCGACCGTTTCATCTACCTCGATGGCCAGGGGCAGCGCATCCGCGACGAGGAAACCCTGGCGCGCATCGCCGCGCTGGTCATCCCGCCGGCCTACACCGATGTGTGGATCTGCAGCGACCCCCAAGGCCACCTGCAAGCCACCGGACGCGATGCCCGAGGCCGCAAGCAGTACCGCTACCACGCTCAGTGGCGCGAACTGCGCGACCAGCACAAGTACGGGCGCATGCTGGCCTTTGCCCAGGCCCTGCCCAAACTTAGGGCACAACTGGAAGCCCACCTTGCTCGCCCTGGCCTGGACCGGGAAAAGGTCATGGCGCTGGTGGTGAGCCTGCTCGACCACACGCTCATCCGCATCGGCAACCAGCGCTATTTGCGCGACAACCAGTCCTATGGCCTGACCACCCTGCGCAATCGCCACGTCGAGGTGAAGGGGAGCACCGTGCGCTTCCAGTTCCGTGGCAAGCGCGGCGTCGAGCACAACGTCACACTGCGTGACCGGCGTTTGGCCAACCTGCTCAAGCGCTGCATGGAATTGCCTGGGCAGGCGCTGTTCCAGTACCTGGACGAAGACGGCCAGCGGCACAGCATCGGCTCCGGCGAGGTCAACCAGTTCCTGCAGCAACTGACCGGCGCCGATTTCACCGCCAAGGACTACCGCACCTGGGCTGGCAGCAGCCTGGCCCTGAGCCTGCTCAGACCCCTGGCCTGGGAGCCGGAGAGCGAGGCAAAGCGCCAGGTCGCGACCATCGTCAAGCAAGTCGCGTCTCGCCTGGGCAACACTCCGGCGGTGTGCAGGCGCTGTTACATCCACCCGGCCGTGCTCGAACACTACGCCCTCGGGCGCCTCGCCGCCTTGCCCGGGCGCCGCGTACGCAAAGGGCTGGATGCCGAAGAGGTGGCCTTGCTGCTGTTCCTTCAGGCCCTGGAAGCACCAGACGGTGATTGAGGCGAACTATTCAGCCGATCATGCAGAGAAATTTCCCATTAAGGCCGAAGCCCCCTATTCTTGCCACCGAGCACCTTCGCCGACACGCTTAGCAGCATTTACCTCGGCACCTGCAACTAAAGACACGCAACAGAATTTGTCTTTCGGGGAATTACTATCCGCCGAAAGCGTCTTTAATGAGAAGGAAGAGGGACAAGCTCCCACCGTTGCAGCCCAATGGCCTGACGGATTTCGACATCACCAAGGAGAACTACATGCTGATACTCACCCGTAAGGTTGGCGAAAGTATCGTCATCAACGATGACATCAAAGTCACCATTCTGGGCGTAAAAGGGATGCAGGTGAGGATTGGCATCGATGCACCCAAGGATGTTCAGGTGCACCGTGAAGAAATCTTCAAGCGCATCCAGGCCGGCAGCCCGGCTCCGGAAAAGCACGACGACCAACACTGACCTGAGCGTCTCGCTTCAAGCCGCACGGACGCGCTTGATCGAATGGCCGGCGCACGCCGCAACCTGAACCTCAGGTGCCGAGCAGCTCGCGCACCTTGGCGATCATCCTGTCCATGTCGAACGGCTTGTCGAAGACCGCAGCGAACAGCCTCGGGTCGGCCTTGTTGGCCTGTGCACCGCTCATGAGAATCACTGGCAAGTCATTTAGCCCCAGTTCGTCGCGGATAGCCCGCGCCAGCTCTCCGCCGTCGAGCACTGGCATCATGTAGTCGGTGATCACCAGCTCCACTCGCTTTTCCTGCAACGCCTCCAGGGCCTTGCGCCCGTTGCTCGCCTTTTCCACCAGAAAACCTTCGTCCTCCAGGGCAAAGCCGAGGATATCGGCGATCAGGTATTCGTCATCGACGATCAGGATGGTGTTCATCGGCAGGCCCCGTCAGCCACCCCCTTGCGGTACCGGAGTACCCGACAGCACACCGCAGGCGCCCTCGAACGCTTTGCGCAGGCTGATACCCTGCAGCCCGATAAGCAATTCGTGCAGCGCGGGGTCGTGATGGCTGTCGCGTACCTTCAGGACCGACAGCATGCGCCGCAGTTGCGAATCCAGCTCGACGAAGCGCATCAGCATGAGGTTGTCGACGATGCTCGACAGGTCTGGTGCCGGGGCGGTGATTTCCGAGCCGAAAATATCCCGCATCTCCCAGGTGAGCATGACGCTGACATCTCGCGCCCGCAGCTCGCCAGCCAGGGCACGGAAGAAGGCATTGAGCCGCGCCGGGTCGGTCGCCAGGCGGCTGAACGCGCCCAGGCTATCGATCAGCACGCGCTTGCTGCCCTGCTGCTCGACCTGCTTGAGCAGGCGCGCGCCCACCTGGTCCAACAGGCCTTCGGTGGTCGGTTGCCAGCAGAGCTGCAAGGCACCTGTGCGCTCCTGCGCTGCGAAGTCGTAACCCAGCGATGCCGCCTTCAACCGCAGCCTGGCGGGTGTTTCGTAGAAGCCAAAATGCAAGGCCGGTTGCTCGGCGCTGGCAGCCGCCAGAAATGCCAGGCCCAGGGAGGTCTTGCCAATCCCCGAGGGCCCCATCAGCAAGCTGACCGAGCCCTGTGTCAGGCCCCCGCCCAGCATTTCATCCAATGCCTCGACACCCGTGGATACCCGGTTCAAGGAGGCACTGCCAAGCTGGCTGGGGTGGCTGTAAAGCGATTCCAGACGTGGATAGACGTGCATCCCCGCCTCATCGATCAGGCACTCATGGCGCCCGGACAACGCCCCGCTGCCACGCGTCTTGCGCAACTGCACATGGCGCACCGCACGGCTACCGACCAGTTGCTCGCCCAACTCGATCACACCATCGACCATGGTGTGCTCCGGGCTGTTGTCATCCAGGCGGGCGCTGGTCAGCAGCAACACGGTACACCCCGCGAACGCTGCATGGCCCTGTAATTCCGAGACGAACTTCTTGGTATCCAGCGCCGTTTCCGCACGCACTCGGGCATTGAGCACGCCATCGACGATGAGCAGGCTTGCCTGCTGCTTGCCGATTTCCTGGCGCAGCAGTTTGACCACTGCATCCAGCCCTTCCTGTTCAAGGGTGTCGAAGGCGCTGACGAACTGGATCTGGTCGCCGACCATGCCTGGATCGAAAAACTCCAAGGTCGCCAGGTACTGAAACAAGCGCTCATGGGACTCGCTGAGCAAGGTTGCCACTAGCACCTTGCCCCCGTCACGAACATGGCCGCAGGCCAACTGGTTGGCCAGGATGGTCTTGCCCGCACCGGGCGGCCCCTGAACGATGTAGGAAGCACCCGCGACCAGGCCGCCCTTGAGCAGCGCATCGAGCCCTTCGATCCCCGTGACCAGCCGTTTGAGTGCTTGCACCATGATCGCTACCTGTTGTCTTGAGCTGCGGCATCGGGCTGATAGGCCGGCAGATACAGGCGCATGCACGTGCCCCGGCCGGGGGTGCTTTCGACAGTGATGGCGCCATTGCTCTGCTTGGCAAAACCATAGACCTGGCTGAGACCCAGGCCAGTTCCCTTGCCGAACGGTTTGGTGGTGAAAAACGGCTCGAAAATACGCGGCAGTACCAGCGGATCGATACCGTCACCACTGTCGTTCACTTCGAAGCACACGAACGTGCCGCGCAGCCCCTCAACTTCACCTGCCAGATCGACCGTGAGCACCGCCAGGTCGATCGTGCCCCGCTCCCCTATCGCGTCGCGCGCATTGAACAGCAGGTTGAGCAGCACCATCTGCAGCTGCCCGGTATCCACCTCGATTAGCGGCAGATCAGGCTGCAGGCATTCCTGCAACACGATTTCCCGTGGTAGCGCATGCTCCAGCAGACCACGCGTGCACTCCAAAAGCCTGGCCGGGGCGATTAATGAAACATCGAGTTGCCGGTAGCGAGCGAAGCTGAGCAGTTGCTGGGTCAGCTCGGTGCCGCGTTGCCCGGCATCGAGGATGTGCTCGAGCATGCGCTGCACCCGCGCCGGGTCCTGACTGGCCTGCGCCAGACGCGCCGAGTTGATGATGATGGTCAGCAGGTTGTTGAAGTCGTGCGCCAGGCCGCCAGTGAGCTGGCCCAGCGCTTCGAGCTTCTGCGCCTGGAACAGCTGGGCACGCACGGCGTCGAGCTGCAGCGCCGATTCGCGCCGGTCGGTTATATCACGGGTGACCTTGGCCAGGCCGACGATCTGCCCCTGTTCGTCACGGATCACATCCAGCGCGGCCAAGGCCCAGAACTGCGTGCCGTCCTTGCGTACGCGCCAGCCTTCATCCTGTGCCACACCCTGCTCCAGGGCCTGCTTGAGCAGGCGCTCCGGGCGCCCTTCGGCGCAATCCTGAGGGGTGAAGAACAGCGAGAAATGCCGGCCTATGACTTCTTCGGCGCGGTAGCCCTTGATCCGTTGGGCACCGGCGTTCCAGGACACCACATGGCCGGTGGGGTCGAGCATGTAGATGGCGTAGTCCACCACCGATTGCACCAGTTGCTCATAGCGGCTGGCGGGCATGACCGGGTGATCGATACAGTCGGCTGAAACCATGCAAACTCCACAGGCACAGCAGGAGGGAATTGATTAGCTTAGCCAAGCGTATACCTGTGCAACAGCGTGCGCTGCAACAGATTATCAATGCTCGGGTTCGACCATGACCGGGCTGATTCGCCGCGGCATCGCTACTTTCAGCAGCCATAGGCCCACCATCACTATCAGACCCCCACCGGCCAGCGCCATCAAGCGTTGCGGTTGCGGGTGTTCGGCATCGAAACCGAGCATCAACAGGTAGCCACCGAGGGTGATCAGGCTGAGGTACAGAAACGCGCCCATCAGCATGACCTGCGCGAACAACACGCGCCAGAACAACCGAGGGCGGACAGTACGCCTGAGGGCAACCGGTGGAGTGGCCTGAGACATGGCATCAAACTCATTGGATCCAATGAAGCGGGTAACAGTGGCCTAATGACAGCAAGGTGTCAATTACCCATTCGATCGACCCCTCATTCCTTTGATCATAGGTGCTGCGATTGACTCAACTATAACAATGGGTTATAAAGCGCACTTGATTGTCAGGCCCTTCTGCCTAGAAGCGCGCCGGTCCATGGGACCCTTTCAAGCGTGCGAGTGTGGTGGAATTGGTATACACAGCAGACTTAAAATCTGTCGGCGTGAGCCTTGCGGGTTCGAGTCCCGCCACTCGCACCAAACTCCTTTGAAAAGGCGCCCTTGCGGCGCCTTTTTGCTGCCCGGCAGCAATCCCCTGCGCAACTGCTAGAGTGGAGCTTGTCCCCATCCACCGGTATGCCGCCATGCGCTACTCCCTGTTCGATGGTCAACGCGACATCATCCTCCTGATCGCCCGCGTGCTGCTCATGATCCTCTTCGTCCTTTCCGGCTGGGCTAAGCTCACCGGCTTCGAAGGTACGGTAGGCTACATGACCTCACTGGGCGCCCCTGCCCCGATGCTGGCGGCAGCAGTTGCGGTGATCATGGAGTTCGTTGTCGGCATCCTGCTGATCCTGGGTTTCTACGCCCGCCCGCTGGCCTTCCTGTTTGCCCTGTTCGTGCTGGGGACCGGGCTGCTTGGCCATCCGTTCTGGAACATGGTCGACCCGGAGCGCGCCGCCAACATGACCCAGTTCCTGAAAAACCTCAGCATCTGCGGCGGCCTGCTGGTGCTGGCGGTCAGCGGCCCAGGGCGCTTCTCGGTCGACGGGCGCTGATTCAGTCGTCCAGGTCGTCGTGCCACGCTGGGTGATCGCGCTCTTCGTCATCGAGGTCATCCAGCAGCTCTTCGTCCTCCTCAACCTCGTCTTCGGCGCCCTGGGCATCCGCTTCAGGGTCGTAGTCTTCGTAGAGGAATTCGTGATCGAGCAGGTGATCGTGCTCGGGTTCGTGCAGGTCGTCTTCGTCGCGCATGGTGGCTCCTGGGAATCTGGCACGCCTGTATAGGCGCATCGTTGGCCGTGGTCAATGGATTGCGCTTAATGCTGACTTAACCAGCGGGCTTCAGGCTGAAATCTCTCCCTTCAAAACGTCTATTGCCCGCCTTCATGGCGGGCTTTTTTTACTCATGAAGAGTGTCGACACGCCATCAACGTGACCTTCACGAGCTCATGACAAGCGCTTCGGCATTCTGACCCTGCTCCGTACGTTCTTTAGGACCCGCCCCTGGTTGGCGAATTTTCTTTTTCCGGGTATTGGAAATGTGTACGGAAGGTTGTCGCACCCTAACCTCGAGCGCACGCAGGCGAGCCCCTCATCGCCATAAAAAACCTGAGCAAAGCCCGGCCCTGAGCCGGGCTTTTCTTTGACTGTCACCCGCAGACCTGAACCACTTTCTTACCTGTCATCACGCCTTACCTGTTTGCAGCTCTTGCAAAAAGATCATTCGCATGTACTGTATATGCATACAGTTATCGCGCATTCCAAATCATCCGCCTGCGCATTCACGAGTGCCCAGCCGGATGCAGAGGAACGCATCACGGTTGGAAGGCAATCGTGCCAGGCCAATGATTTTATCGTCAGGAGTATTTATGACCGTAAACATCAGCAATCTAACGATCGCTACCCCGGTGGCAGTCTCTTCAACGAACCCCGTCGCGCTTGAACTCAATGGCGCCGAGGCCATCGCTGAGTTCCCTAGCGTGGTTAAAGTGCTCAGCGACGGGTCGGTTCAGTTCACGGCACCGACCAAAGGGGCTTCGAGCAAGAGCACTCACAGAACCCGTTGCGAGTGGTCAGAGACGCAGAACTGGACGCTGGGCAGCGCCCCGGATCACTGGAATCGCCAGACCATGACCCTGACCAAGGTCAATTCGGCGCAGAAGGTCGTCGTCAGCCAGATGCACGTCAGGGGTGACGACAGCCCGCCAGTCAAGGTGTTCTGGAACAAGGGCAACATCACCCTGGGCTTCCGGACGTCCTACAACCAGACCACCCCGGTGAACAGCACCCTCCTGCAGGGCGTGCCGCTGGGCACGAGATTCGACGTGATCATTCACGCCACCTCGGCGGGTGTGGTCAAGGTGACCGCCAGGTGCAACGGCGTCTCCAGAACATCGAGTGAACTGCAGCTCGATGACAGCTGGGACACTCGCCTGTTCGAGTTCCATGGCGGGATCTACAACCAGGTCGACTACACCGATGCGACGTCGGCCGATGATGGGTCGGTGTGCATCATCAGTGAGCTTTCGCTCAGCCATGGCTGAATGCCGGGCAAAATGAAAAACCCCGCGGATTTTCATCTGCGGGGCTTTCGAATGGTGGAGGCCGAGGTCGGAATCGAACCGGCGTAGACGGATTTGCAATCCGGAGCATAACCACTTTGCTACTCGGCCTCAAAGTTCGGATCTAGCAGCTTGCGCTTCGCTATCTCCTTGAAACACCGCACCTTTTCAAGGTTTGCTGCGTTTCGATGGGCGCCATTATGTCCGCATTCCTTTCACCTTGCAACCCCCTGAACGAAAAAAAATTTCAACGGGTTCAAGGTGTTAGCGCAAGCGCCCGAGTTTACTCCACAAACCTACCACGGTGTTCTCGACTGTGCCGCTGGCCGCCATGCCAATCCGCTCCTGCAAACTCTTGCGCTCGGCATAGTGCAGGTGAAACAGGTTGGCCGTGCGGGCGCGGTCGCTGAGGTATTCGTCACTGGTCTGCAGAGCATCGACCAGCTTGCGGTTCAGGGCGGCAACGCCGAGCCAGACCTCACCGGTGGCCACTTCATCAATATGCAGCTGCGGGCGGTAGCGGGCGACGAAGTCCTTGAACAGTTGGTGGGTGATGTCCAGGTCTTCCTGGAACTTTTCCCGGCCCTTCTCGGTGTTCTCGCCAAATACGGTCAGGGTACGCTTGTACTCGCCGGCGGTCAGCACTTCGAAATCGATGTCGTGCTTCTTCAACAGGCGATTGACGTTGGGCAGCTGCGCCACCACACCGATCGAACCCAACACGGCGAATGGCGCGCTGACGATCTTCTCGCCGATGCAGGCCATCATGTAACCGCCGCTGGCCGCGACCTTGTCGATGCACACGGTGAGCGGGATGCCGGCCTGGCGAATGCGCGCCAGTTGCGAGGCTGCCAGGCCATAGCTGTGCACCAGGCCACCGCCGCTTTCCAGGCGCAGCACTACTTCATCGCGTGGGGTAGCGAGGGTCAGCAGTGCGGTGATCTCGTTACGCAGGCTTTCGGTGGCGGATGCCTTGATATCACCGTCGAAGTCGAGCACGAACACCCGGCCCTTCTCTTCGGCCTTGCCCTTCTTCTGCTGTTTTTCCGCCTTGGCCTGCTGCTTGCGCAGGGCCTTGAGCTGGGCCTTGTCGAGCAGGCCGCTTTCCAGGCGCTCACGCAGCTCTTTATAGAATTCGTTGAGCCGGGTGACCTGCAATTGCCCACCGGCCTTGCGCCGCCCCTTGCCGCGCAAACCGGCGATGGCGGACAGCACCACCAGGATGGCAATCACCAGGGTGGCGGTTTTGGCGAGAAAGCTTGCGTATTCGGCAAGAAACTCCACGTTGACTCCTTATGAAACTGCGCCAGATCGGCGCGAAACTGTTCCAAGCATACCGTTGCGCCCGTGCCCTCGCCAGCCGAGGTAAACGCTGGCAACACAGTTCAAACAACCTTTTCAAACGCTTGTATGTTTTTTCGTTGACAGCCTGTGTGGCGCATCCTAACCTCGCAGCAACCTTCATCGCCGGATACCGCAGTGGGCAATCTCTACCTGATCCGACATGGCCAAGCTTCCTTCGGTGCGGACGACTACGACGTTCTCTCGCCCATCGGTGTGCGCCAGAGCCAGGCCCTGGGCGAACACCTCGCCCAGCTCGGCTTGCGCCTGGACCGCTGTGTGGCTGGTGATCTGCGCCGTCAGCAGGACACTGCCCGGCACGCGCTGCAGGCGTTGAATGCAAGTGGTTGCGCAGTACCGGCCATTGAGACCGACCCGGCGTTCAATGAGTTCGATGCCGATGGCGTGATTCGTGCCCTGTTGCCTGGCCTGCTGGATGCGGAGCCGAATGCTCGGGAGATCCTGCGCAACGGCGCACAGAACCGCAGCGAGTTCCAGCGCCTGTTCGCCATGATGGTGCAGCGCTGGCACGCTGGCGACCACGCCGATGACGGCCTGGAAACCTGGCAAGCCTTCACCGCGCGGGTCGAAGCCGCCCTGCAGCGCGTGCTGGGGACTGCTGAGAGTGGCGACAACATCGCCGTGTTCACCTCCGGAGGCACCATCGCCGCCCTGCTCCACCTGGTTACCCGAATCACCCCCAGTCAGGCATTTGCGCTGAACTGGCAGATCATCAACACGTCGCTCAGCCAGCTGAAGTTCCGCGGCCGCGACGTGGCACTGGCTTCCTTCAACAGCCAAGCCCATGTGCAGCTGTTGAGGGCGCCGGAGCTCATCACCTACCGTTGAGCCCGGCCCGTTGTGTCCTTGCGGACGCGAATATCACTTAACAAGGAAAACACCATGAGCGATGTAGCTAAAGCCGTCGAGGCGATGAAAGCAAAATTCAACCCAGCTGCTGCGGCTGGCCTGGACCTGGTGTTCGGCTTCAACATCACCGACGAAGACAAGCAATACGCGCTGATCGTCAAAGATGGCACCTGCGACATCCAGGAAGGTGAAAACCCGGATGCCAACTGCACTCTGGTGCTGGACAGCGAAACCCTGAAGGGCATCGTCAGCGGTGAAACCGATGGCATGCAGGCCTTCATGGGCGGCAAGCTGCGTGTCGAAGGCGACATGATGCTGTCGATGAAACTTAGCGAGCTGTTCCCTTCCTGAGTGATGGGCACAACGCACGATAAGAGAACCGAAGCCTGACCGGCTTCGGTTTTTTTTTGCCCGGCATTCGGTGCAGTGATCGACCAGCAACACCCTCGCCTATATGGCAACTGGCACGCTTGTTCCACGGCCGCCAGGCCATTAGATTAGCCAATAGTCCTTGCACCAGATAATAAGGAAAACGCATGACGCTTACCGACCAGTCCACCCAGGTACGCCCCGGCGAAGAACTCGACGCGGCCGTCATCGATCCTTACCTGAAGGCCCACATTACCGGCCTCGAGGGCACACCGAGCATCAGCCAGTTCCCTGGCGGCGCGTCCAACCTCACCTACCTGGTCAGCTACCCCGGCCGTGAATTCGTGCTGCGCCGCCCACCGTTTGGCCAGAAAGCCAAGTCGGCCCATGACATGGGCCGCGAGTTCCGCATCCTCAACCAGCTCAACAGCGGCTTCCCGTATTGCCCCAAGGCCTACGCCCACTGCACCGACGAATCGCTGATCGGCGGCGAGTTCTATGTGATGGAGCGGGTCAAGGGCGTGATTCTGCGCTCCGACATCCCCGCCGAGCTGGGCCTGGACGCCAGCCGCACAGAAGCGCTGTGCAAAAGCTTCATCGACCGCCTGGTTGAGCTGCACCAGGTGGATTACCACGCCTGTGGCCTGGCCGATCTGGGCAAGCCGGAAGGTTACGTGCAGCGCCAGATCGAAGGCTGGACCAGCCGCTACGAAAAAGCCCTGACTCCCGATGCACCACGCTGGGAAAATGTGATCGCCTGGCTGCGAGAGAAGATGCCCGCCGACCACCCGCGCCCGGGCATCGTGCACAACGACTACCGCTTCGACAACGTAATCCTCGACGCCGACAACCCCATGCGCATCATCGGTGTGCTCGACTGGGAGATGGCCACCATCGGTGACCCGCTGATGGACCTGGGCAACAGCCTGGCCTACTGGATCGAGGCCAGCGACCCGGCACCGGTACAACTGATGCGCCGCCAGCCGAGCAATGCCCCGGGCATGCTCACCCGCCGCCAGTTCGTCGACTACTACGCCGAGCGCGCCGGCATCCGCCTGGACAACTTCGATTACTACTATTGCTACGGCCTGTTCCGCCTGGCCGGTATCGTCCAGCAGATCTATTACCGCTATTACCACGGCCAGACCCAGGACAAACGCTTCGCCCAGTTCATTCACATGAACCGGCTGCTGGAGCAGATGAGCCTGCAGGTCATCGGCAAGTCCACGCTCTGACGCCAGACAACAAGGAAAACAGCATGTCCAAGACCCAACTGTTCGACCTCGACGGCAAGATCGCTTTCGTCTCCGGCGCCAGCCGTGGCATCGGCGAAGCCATAGCCCACCTGCTGGCCCAGCAGGGCGCTCACGTGATCGTCTCCAGCCGCAAGCTGGAGGGCTGCCAGCAGGTGGCCGACGCCATCATCGCAGCGGGCGGCAAGGCCACGCCGGTCGCCTGCCATATCGGCGAACTGGAGCAGATCCAGCAGGTGTTCGCCGGCATCCGTGAACAGTTCGGGCGCCTGGATATTCTGGTCAACAACGCGGCCACCAACCCGCAGTTCTGCAACGTGCTCGACACCGACCCGAATGCCTTCCAGAAAACCGTCGATGTGAATATCCGCGGCTACTTCTTCATGTCGGTGGAGGCCGGCAAGCTGATGCGCGAGAACGGTGGCGGCAGCATCATCAACGTGGCCTCGATCAACGGCGTTTCGCCGGGCCTGTTCCAAGGCATCTATTCGGTGACCAAGGCCGCAGTGATCAACATGACCAAGGTGTTCGCCAAGGAATGCGCTCAGTTCGGCATTCGCTGCAACGCCCTGCTACCAGGCCTGACCGACACCAAGTTCGCCTCGGCCCTGGTGAAGAACGACGCCATCCTCAATGCCGCGCTGCAGCAGATCCCGCTCAAGCGTGTGGCTGACCCCAAGGAAATGGCCGGCGCGGTGCTGTACCTGGCCAGCGATGCTTCCAGCTACACCACCGGCACCGCGCTCAATGTCGACGGTGGGTTCCTGTCCTGAGTTTCGGGATGTAGTGGCAGCGGGTGCACGCCTTGGGTGTCGTGTTGGCGCGGATATCGAGCGCCGCCCGCGCGGCGCATCTGCACCACCACAAAACTCAAGCCCTACAAACAGGTCGCCGCCGCCGCCCGGCGCTGCAGGGCCATGCCGTCATTTTTCTGCGCGTAGTAATCCACCCGCGTCCCGACCGCCTGCGGATACACATCCACGAATGACTCCGCCTCGCGGGTATAAACCGTCAACCCGCCCTGCTTGCGTGGCTCCAGGTAGCCACTGGCATCGTCGCCGAACACATCCTCTTTCTGCCAGCTGAACTGGATGCACTGGGCTACCAGCTCCGGTGCCTTGCGCGAATCGAGTTGGGCTGTCGGCTTGCCACCGCGCGCCGCATCCATGGTCGCGCTCGCGCAACCGACCAACACCAGCGCCGCAGCCATCGGCAGAATCGCTCGCATGTTCCATCCTCGGGGCAAAAAAGAAAGCGACTCTAACACCCCGAATGAATTGTCCCAAGCAAGCTGCTGTCGCAAGCAAGGCATGTCAATCAAGGAGATCGTGATGAAAGCCAAACGCCTGTTACCCGCGCTGTTGTTCACCGCCCTGCCACTGGTGGCACTGGCTGCCCCCTCAGCCGAAGAGAGCATCAAGGCGCCGGAAACCCACAACCGCGAACTCAAGGTCGGCGACAAGGCCCCGGACCAGTACAAACGTGACGATCAGGCCATCGCCGACTGGAAAGCCAAGGGCTTGCCTGCGCCGGAGAAAGAAAGCCACTGGGTGCGCATGGGCGAACACTATGTGCTGATTCAGATTACCAATGGTGTGGTGCTGGCCATTCATCCCGCATCCTGAGGCGACCAACGCATTACTCCTGCCTTCAAGTGCTACAGCCGTGCCAGCATGCCATTCATCGCTCGCACGGCATTTTTTTGCGCCCCATGGAAACCAAATGGATCGATACCAGTCTCAGTGAGTGTCCCGTAAACCTTTGCGGATCAAGGACCTATCGTTATGACCCGCCTTGCAGGCTTTTCGCTGATCGCTGTCGTTCTGCTGCTTTCCGGCTGCTATCACCACCACTACCGTGATGACGATGGCTGGCGCGATGACGACCGCGGCCACCGCCACCATCACCGACACGACCGCGATGACGACGACCGCCAATGGCGCGGTGACCGTTACGACCGCTGAAGCGTCTCCCCTACCCTGACCCGCCGCCCAACCGTGCGGCACCTTAACCTGATGATTCCTTCGAGGTTCCAATCATGCGTCTGACTCTACCTTCCCTCGCTCTTGGCCTGCTGCTGTGCCAGGGCGCTTTCGCCGGTGACGGTACTGCCGCCATTGGCGGCGGCCTGGGTGGTGTCCTGGGCAACGTTGTCGGCCAACAGCTGGGCGGCCGCACTGGCGCAGCCATTGGCGCCGGTGTCGGCGGTGCAGCCGGTAGCGCGGTGGGCGCGCGCAAAGGCAACCGTACCGAAGCCGCCATCGGCGGTGGCCTGGGTTCGGCCGGCGGTTCGCTGCTGGGTGGCGCGGTTGGCGGCAAGACCGGTTCGACGGTTGGCGCCGGCCTGGGTGGCGCGGCAGGGGGTGCCCTGGGCAACCACCTGGGCGACAACAACGGCAGCAAGAAGCACCGCCGCCACCGTCATCACTGATTGATCACACTCGAAAGGGCCGCTCATTTGCGGCCCTTTCTGTTTGCATTACCCACCCAGAAACTGCAGCACATCAACACCACCTTCACCGCAAGCTGCCACACTGACTGCTACTGTCTTTCGTGCCCCCTTGAGTGAAGGAACACCCCCACCCCATGAACCAGGAACTGCTCTGGGTCCTCGGCCTGCTGGCTGTCGTCGTCATCCTCTTCGTCATCAACCGGCCGCGCATGGACGTGGTCGCCCTGCTGGTGATCCTCGCCCTGCCGCTATCGGGCATCCTCACCGTGGAACAGGCCTTGGCCGGTTTCAGCGACCCCAACGTGGTGCTGATCGCCGCCCTGTTCGTGATCGGCGAAGGGCTGGTACGCACCGGCATCGCCTACCGCATCGGTGAGTGGATGAGTGAACGGGCCGGTAACAGCGAGGCCCGCCTGCTGATCTTGCTGATGGTGTCGGTGGCCGGCCTGGGCTCGGTGATGAGCTCGACCGGTGTGGTAGCGATCTTCATCCCGGTGGTGCTGAGTATTGCCGCACGTCTGAAGCTGTCACCCAGCCGGCTGATGATGCCGCTGAGCTTCGCCGGCTTGATCAGTGGCATGCTCAGCCTGGTGGCCACGCCCCCCAACGTGGTGGTGCACAGCGAGTTGGTACGCCATGGCGAGCGCGGCTTCAGCTTCTTCAGTTTCACCCCGTTCGGCCTGGTGGTGCTGGTGCTGGGCATCGGTTACATGCTGCTGACCCGCCACTGGCTCAATGGCGAAGTGCGCAAGGACGGCCGCGTGGAGAGCCGGCGCACGCTGCTCGACCTGGTGCTCGACTACAAGCTCAGCGGCCGCGAACGGCGCCTGCGCATCCGCCCGCAGTCGCCACTGATCGGCCATACCCTGGGTGAACTGGAGCTGCGTACCAAGCACGGCGCCAACGTGATCGGCATCGAACGCCAGCACAAGTTCACCACCCGGGTGATCGCCGCCGACTCAGGCACCGTCCTGCACCAAGGCGATGTGCTGCTGCTCGACCTGTTCGCCAATCGTGACAACCTGCGCAACCTGTGCCAGACCATGCAACTGGAACCGCTGCACTTCAAGGCGGCCTACTTCATCGACCAGTCCCAGGACCTGGGCATGGCAGAAGTGTCGCTGCCGCCAGGCTCGCAACTGATCGGCAAGAGCATTCTGGAGCTGGCCTTCCGCAGCCGCTACGACCTCAACGTGGTCGGCCTGCGCCGCGAACAGGCGGCCATCGAAGAGCAACTGGTGGAAGAGAAACTGCGCCTCGCAGATACCCTGCTGGTGGTCGGGCCGTGGAAGGCCGTACGCCAGTTGCAGAGCCAGCCCAAGGACTTCCTGGTCTTGAGCCTGCCGGCCGAAATCGATCAGGTCGCGCCCGCCCGCACACGGGCACCGCAAGCACTGGTCAGCCTGGCAGTGATGGTCGGGCTGATGGTCAGCGGTGCCGTGCCCAATGTCATCGCCGCGCTGATCGGCTGCCTGCTGATGGGCGCCGGGCGCTGCATCGACATGAACAGCGCCTACCGGGCCATTCACTGGCAGAGCCTGGTGCTGATCGTCGGCATGCTGCCGTTCGCCCAGGCACTGCAGAAAACCGGCGGCATCGACCTGGCCGTGGGCGGGCTGGTCAGCCTGCTGGGCGGGGCCGGGCCACTGGCGATGCTGGCCTGCCTGTTCACGGTAACGGCCGTCATCGGCCTGTTCATTTCGAACACTGCCACTGCCGTGCTGATGGCACCGGTGGCGATCAGCACCGCAACGCAGCTGGGTATGTCGCCCTACCCGTTCGCCATGACCGTGGCCCTGGCTGCTTCGGCGGCGTTCATGACGCCGGTGTCTTCACCCGTCAACACCCTGGTGCTCGGCCCGGGCCAGTACCGCTTTGGCGACTTCGTCAAAGTCGGCGTGCCCTTCACTGTGCTGGTAATGCTGGTGACGGTACTGATGGTGCCCTGGTTCTTTGGTATTTAGGCAATCTGGCAAGAAATAGAGGCCATTTGATATCAACTTGCACGATCACGGCAGATTGACATCAAGCACCCAGTGCCAACACACTGACACGTCAATACCCAGGTGCTTACAGCCGTTGTCCTGGATTTCGTTTCCGCTTGTCGGTCGAGCCTATGGTTTTTCCAGCACAATCGCGCTTGTTGCCTCACCTGGCCCTGTTCGCCCTGACCTTTGCCCTGACCCTCGGTGGGATCTTGGCCCGGCCGATCGAATCGTTATCGCTGTTCTGGCCGGTCAATGCGGTGCTGGCCGGCGTGCTCTTGCGCTACCCGCGCCAGGCCAGCCTGTTGGGCATTACCCTGGTGTGGCTGGCAATGGTCGCGGCGGACCTTGCCTGTGGCAGTGCCTGGGGGCCAGCCCTGTGGTTCAATTTGTGCAACCTCGGTGTGGTGGTGACGGTGTGGTGGCTGCTGTCGCGCCTGCCCCGCCCGCACCGGCGCATGCGCACTCCGCATGGGGTGCTCAGTGTGTTCGGTGCCTGCGCGGCGGGTGCCGTGGTGACGGCCAGCATGGCCTGCGTGATGGCCGCACCGTGGTTCGAAAAGTCCCTGCAGGCCACCTGGCTGGCCTGGTTCAGCGAACAGTTCTCGACCAGTGTGCTGGTGCTGCCCGTACTGCTCACCGCCCCTTCGGCGCGCGTGCTGATGCGCAGCGGCGCCCAGGTCATCCGCCTGGCGCCCTTGCTGGTGCTGCTGGCCTCACTGGCATTCAGCATTGCCTTCGGCGGGCCAGGCGCCATCGCCTTTCCGATTGCCGCGCTGTTGTGGTGTGCCTGGACGTACTCCCCCTTCCTGGTGTCGTTGCTGGCACTCACCGCCGGCAGCACGCTGATCGTCGCGGTGGCGCAGAACCTCATGCATTTCAGCGTGCCGCAGAGCGAACCGGGGGTCACCACACTGATGTCGGCACGCCTGGGTATCGCCATGCTGGTCCTCGGCCCACTGGTGGTCGCCTGCGTCAGCCAGGCTAATCGCAGCCTGCTGGCGCGCCTGGCACGCCAGGCCACCATCGACCACCTCACCGGCTTGCTCAGCCGCAGCGCCTTCACCCGCCGCGCCAATGCCCTGCTCGACAGCCGCCAGCAGCATGCGCTGCCGCTGACCTTGATGATGCTCGACATCGATCATTTCAAATCGATCAACGACCGCCATGGCCACGCAATTGGCGACCAGGTCCTGCGCCAGTTCGCCCGCACCTTGCAGGACCAGTTGCACGACGAAGAACTGCTGGCTCGCCTGGGTGGCGAGGAGTTCGTGGTGGTGCTCCCGGGGTTGGCACCGGAGCAGGCCAAATTCACCGCCGAGCGCCTGCGCCGTGCCGTGCAGGACCTGCACGCCTCTCAGGGCGATGCGCGCCTGCAGATCACTGTGAGCATTGGCCTGGCCGGCTGCGCCTCAGGCCAAACCGCGCCCAGCCTGGACGAACTGCTGGCACGCGCCGATCAGGCGCTGTACCGGGCCAAGGCCCATGGCCGCAATCGCGTCGAGCAGGCCGAGGCGCAACGCCAGGTGATCTGAATCAGCTCAGCAGGTCCCAGGACAGCTTCGCGATCAACACACACAGCAGAATCAGGAACAGGCCACGCACAAAGCCTGCGCCCTTGCGCACCGCCAGCCAGGTCCCGGTCAGTGCGCCGAGGATATTGCACGCCGCCATCGGCAGGGCAATGGCGTAAAGCACATTGCCCGACGGCACGAAGAACACCAGGGCCGCCAGGTTGGTGGCGATGTTGACCACCTTCGCCGACGCCGAGGCATGCAGGAAGTCCAGAGCGAAGAAGCGGATGAACAGGAAGATCAGGAAACTGCCGGTGCCTGGCCCGAACAGGCCGTCATAGAAGCCGATCGCACCCCCGATCAGTACCGCCAGGCACTGCTCCCGGCGGCCGATCTTCGCCGGCTTGTGCAAGGTGCCGAAGTCCTTCTTGCAGAAGGTGTAGATCGCCATCAGCACGATCAACACCAGCACCGCCGGGCGCATCACGCTCGGTGGCACCAGCGAAACCGTGGCTGCCCCGGCGAACGACATGACAAAGGCGCTGAGTGCCGCTGGCACGATCAAGCCCCAGTCCAGGGTCACCTTGCGAATGAACGAGCGAGCGGCAAAGGCCGTGCCGCACACCGAAGCCAGCTTGTTGCTGCCCAGCAACGCCGCCGGCTGCGCAGTGGGTAACACGTTGAACAGCGCCGGGATCTGAATCAGGCCGCCACCGCCGACAGCGGCATCGATCAGGCCAGCAGCAAAAGCAAACAGAGAAAGTACGGCGATATCCATCATGGCGCGGTTCCAGGCAGTGAAAACAGACTGCAGGCTAATCAAAGCGGCGCGCTTGTGTTGAAATGCCATATTGCGAAAACTGCAACAAGGAGCCTTCCATGGCATTGGACATGCTGCGCGAAATCCAAGCGTTCGTCAGTGTTGCACACAAGCGTAGCTTCGTCGCCGCCGCACGTGCCCTGGGTCGCTCGCCCAGCGCGGTGACCCGGGCGGTGCAAACCCTGGAAGACAACAGCGGCTGCAAGCTACTCAACCGTAACGCCAACGCCGTGTCCCTCACCGAAGCCGGTGAGCGCCTGCTACCCCACGCAGAACGCTTGCTGGATGTGCAACGCGATGCGGCCGATGAACTGGCCGCGCTTACCGGCAGCGCGCAAGGCTGGGTGCGCTTTGCTGCGCCGCAACTGCTCGGCGAGCATGTTTTGCCGGGCGTGCTGGCCAGCTTCAGCCAGCGCCACCCGCAAGTGACCCTCGACGTGCAATACAGCGACGCCGCCCTCGACCCATTGCACGACAAGTTCGATTTCGTGGTCCGTGGCGCCTTTCCGCAGTCTAGCGAACTGATTGGTTACCCCCTGTGGCGCTACCACCGGCACTTGTATGCCAGCCCGGCCTATGTCGCCCGCGCCGGCATGCCCGAGCGGCCCGAGCAGCTGGACAAGCATGCCCTCATCCTGCATACCGCCCCGCGCATCCTCAAAGCTTGGCACTTCTGCCGTGACGGCCAGATCACCAGCCTGCGCCCACACCCACGCTTGCGCCTGGGCTCTGGCGATGCGGTGTATCACAGCACACTCGCAGGTGCCGGCATCGCACGCCTGGCCGACTGGGTGGCAGAAGCACAGGTGAAGGTTGGGCGGCTGGTGCGGGTGTGTGCGGATTACCGGCTGACCTCAAGCACCGGCCAGGACCCGCAGATGCACGCGGTGTACCCCTCCGGCGAGCTGCCCGCCCGCGTGCGCGAGTTGCTGCTGGCCTTGCGCCAGGCGGGTGAAGCGGCCTCTGAACGGGCCGGCTAAAGGCTGCTCAAATTCTGCTCAATTTAACAGAACCCGCAAATTTACTGGCTTACAGAACTTTATCCACAGACCTACCCACGTTTTTTGTGGACAGATTTCCCCGAGCAATGAAGGACTTATCGCACGCTCAGCAGCGCGACATTCGCCGCCTTGACCAGCTCAATCCACTCCTGCGCACTGATCTCCCCGGACTGTTCCAGGGACCCGGCACAGCGTAGCGCCTGATCGTATTGATCCTCTTCAAGGATACCTTCGCTGAGAAAACGGCTACGCCACTCCAGCATGGCTGAAGTGCCCTTCTTGCATTCCATCTATGTACTGACTCCCAAGGCAAAAGACTGGTTCGCTGTATGCGACCCATTATGACGCAGCGGGAGACTACACGAGGCTTTTACACTTGAGAACGACTAGCACCTACCACTAGTCCAGCGGTACGGCGAAGGAGGACTGCCAGGATCTGGCAGCAATCTGGCCCATCTCGCGAGGTAGACGGGCCGGAGGGCATGGGGAGAATCAGCTTGGCGGAATGGTGCCCAACAGGCCAATCAGAATGGTCAACAGCAGAAAGCCACCCAGAAACAGCGCGAGCTTGCCCATCGAAACCTCTTCAGTGTGATAGCAGGGATGAAAAGCATTGTCGGCTTCAGGCTGATACGGTTACAGATTCAGGTTCGAAGAAAAAAAGCGGATCAGATGATGCGGCCCGGAGCAAAACCTGACACCTGTGCTAGGGTCAAACGCTCTCAGACAAGGAACGCTGCATGACCGCACTCGCCGCCAACGCTGCCTTGCTGCTGATCGACCTGCAAGTGGGAATCCACCACCCACGCCTGGGCCGACGCAACAATCCCGAGGCCGAATTGCGCATGGGCGAACTGCTGGCAGCATGGCGCCTGGGCGGGCGCCCAATCGTGCACGTACGGCACGTTTCCCGCTCGCCCGCTTCGGTGTTCTGGCCAGGCCAGGCGGGCTGCGAATTCCAGCCGGCCTTCACGCCGCTGGCCAGCGAAACCGTATTCGACAAGCATGTGCCGGATGCCTTCGCCAACTCGGGGCTGGAGCGCTGGCTGCACAATCGCGGTATCAGCGAGCTGGTGATCGCGGGTGTGATCACCAACAATTCGGTGGAATCCACGGCGCGCTCGGCAGGCAATCTCGGTTTCAGCGTGGTGGTCGTGGCAGACGCCTGCTTCACCTTCGACCAGCATGACCTGCAAGGCCGGCTCTGGCTTGCCGAGGATGTGCATGACATGTCGTTGAGCAACCTGGCTCTCGATTACGCACGGATTCTGGACAGCACCGACCTGTGCGCCTGTATCTCAATGTGTACAAACTGAGACCGGATACACAAGAACGCTCAGCGCAGCCGCAATCGACACATGCTCGATACAGCGATCGTCTTGAATGACTTGCATCCCATAGCGCCGATGGCCAAGCCAAGGAGACGCCCCATGCAAGCTCGCCGACTACCCTTCGCATCGACCGCACCCCGTCGTTTCAGCCGTTCCATCCTGTTTGCCTGTGCCCTCCTGCCACTGGCCGTCACGGCCGCCACCACACAGGCGGCGCAAGCGCAGCCTGCAGTCGAGGCAAGCGACGCGTTCGGCCCGCTGAAACATATCAAGGCGGGCGTCCTCGATGTTGCCTATGTCGAACAAGGCCCGGCGGACGGGCCGGTGGTGATCCTGCTGCACGGCTGGCCCTACGACATCCATAGCTTCCAGGACGTCGCCCCCGCTCTCGCCACCAAGGGCTATCGGGTATTGGTGCCCTACCTGCGCGGCTATGGCGAAACGCGCTTCCTTTCTCCTGACACGCCACGCAACGGCCAACCGTCTGCGCTGGCCAGCGACGTGATCGCCTTCATGGATGCACTGCAGGTCAAGCACGCCGTGCTGGCCGGCTTCGACTGGGGCGCGCGCACTGCCGATATCGTGGCGGCGCTTTGGCCCGAGCGGGTCAAGGCGCTGGTCTCGGTCAGCGGTTACCTGATCAGCAGCCAGGAAGCCGCCAAGGCGCCGTTGCCGCCGAGCGCGGAATTGCAGTGGTGGTACCAGTACTACTTCGCTACCGAGCGTGGCCAGGCTGGCTACGAGAAGAACCGCCATGATTTCGCCAAACTGATCTGGCAGACCGCATCGCCCAAGTGGGGCTTCGACAGCGCCACCTTCGAGCGCAGCGCCAAGGCGCTGGACAACCCGGACCAGGTCGCCATCACCGTGCACAACTACCGCTGGCGCCTGGGCCTGGCCCAGGGCGAAGCCCAGTACGACCCACTGGAAGCCAGGCTGGCCAAACTGCCCAGCATCGGTGTGCCAACCATCACCCTCGAAGGTGACGCCAATGGCGCGCCGCACCCGCCAGCCGAGGCGTACGCACAGCGCTTCACCGGCAAGTACGAGTATCGGCTGATCACTGGCGGTGTTGGCCACAACCTGCCACAAGAAGCCCCGCAGGCATTCGCCAAGGCAGTGGAGGATGCCGATCACCTCTGACCGGCCCACAGAGACGAAAAACGCACGCAGCAGACAGAATGCGCAGCCATTTGCGTTGCGCGGAAACTTGTAACATTCAGTTTCATCTTGCCCACGGACAGTAGCCAGCCCAACGCACCTGATCGAGGCTACTTCCGTGTTGCAACGTCTGTTCTGCTCCCTGTCCCTGCTCACCCTGGCCATTTCCGCTGCCCATGCCGCCGACGCGCTCGACACCCCGCGCCTGGCCGGCATGGACAACTTCCGCGACATCGCCGGCACCACCAGCGCCTACACCACCAGCCATGATGGGGTGATGCGTGCCGGGGTGTTCTACCGCTCCAACGCCTTGACGCCGACGGCGACCGACCTCGCCATCCTCAACGGCCTGGGCATCAGCGATGTCTACGACCTGCGCACTCCCAGCGAAATCGCCAGCACACCCGACACCCTGCCGGCCGGCGCCAGCTACACCAACATCGACATCATCGGCAGCACCACGTCGGGCTCGAACATCACCAGCATCTCGTTCACCAGCGCAGCCCAGGCGCGGGCGATGATGCAGGAAACCAACCGTGCCTTCGTCAGCGATGCCGGCATGCGCGGGCAGTTCAGCGTACTGTTCAACGAACTGGCCAGCGCCGACGGTGCCGCGCTGTTCCACTGCACCGCCGGCAAGGACCGCACCGGCTGGACCGCCGCCGTGTTGCTGAGCATCGCCGGGGTCGACGACGCGACCATCATGAGCAACTACCTGGCCACCAACGACTACACCGCCGCCCGCGTGGCCGCGACGCTGGCATCCATGCCGGCAAGCATGGCTGCGATCTACGCGCCGCTGCTTGGCGTCGAGGCCAGCTACTTGCAGGCCGGCCTGGATGAGGTCACCGCCGAATACGGGACCATGGACAACTACCTGAAACAAGGCCTGGGGCTGTCGCAGGAAACCATCTACGTGCTGCGCGGCAAGATGGTGCGCTATGGCACGCTGCCGGGCGAAGCCGGCCTGCTGGGCAACGCCGAGGCGGGTGCGCAGCTGCTGGGCCAACTGCAAGACACCTCGCTCTCGGGCAACTACACAGCCTACAACTACTACCTGCAGTCGGCCATCGACGCCGGGACGCTGGGTGGCGTCGAGTCGACCGTCGGTGGCCAGGTACATGCCGATGCCGTCAGCTTCCTGCTGCGCCAAGGGGCGATGATCGACCGAGCGGCCGCGCCCTTTGCTGATGGCAGCGACCTCAAGGTCGGCCAATCGCGCCTATGGAGCACCGCGCTGGCCGGCTACCTCGGTACCGATGGCTCTTCCCACGCCGCCAGCAGCAACGAGCACAGCCAGGGCCTGATGGTCGGCATGGCCCAGCGCTTCTCCGAGCAGCTCAGCGCCCATGCCGGTTTCGGCTACAGCAATGGCAATGTCGGTGGAGCCGGCGGCGAAGCGGACACCGACCTGACCTTCCTCAGCCTGGGGGCGCGCTTCGCGCCGAATGGCCTGGAGCAAGGCCTGTTCATTGACGCCGATGCCAGTGCTGGCTGGCTCGACTATTCGAGCAAGCGCGAACTCGGTGGCGGCCTGGGCACGGCCAAGGGCGACAGCCACGGCACCCTGGCCGCCGGCAGCCTGGCGCTGGGCTATCGCCTGCCCACCGGCGCGCTGGTGCTGGAGCCGAGTCTCGGGCTGCGGGTCAGCCGCGTTGACGTGAACGGCTTCACCGAGAAAGGCAGCGAGCTGGCCTTGGAGGTAGATGACCTGAAAGAAACCCGTCGCGCCGCCGTGGCCAACCTCAAGGCCTCCTTTGCGCCGATCGCCATGGGCAGCTGGCTGCTGGTGCCGGGGGTCGAGGTGGGTTACGAGCATGCGCTGGGCGATCATGAGGTCGACAGCGAAGGCCATCTGCTGGGGCTGGATATCGAGCAGCGCGCTGCCTTTGATAATCGTGACCAGTTCGTGGGCGGCGTGAACCTGATGGCCAACCTCGGGGCACTGAGTGTCGGTGCCGAGATGGCGGCCACGGGTGGCGGGGACAGCCATGGGATCAGTGGCAGCCTCAAGGCCAGCTATGCCTTCTGATACTTGAAGCGGGCTGCTTTGCAGCCCATCGCCGCGGTTCGTCGCCACGACAAGCGCGGCTCCCACAGGGATTTCACCGCACCTGAGATCGATACACCCTGTCGGAGCCGCGCTTGCTGGCGATGGACCACAAAGTGGCCCCGACTACCGGCGCCGTATCAAAGCCGGGCTGACACCAAAGGCTTGCTGGAAGTACTGGGCAAACCGCCCGGCGTTACTGAAACCATGGCGCAAGGCAACCTCAGCCACCGACCCACCCTCCCCGCGCGCCAGCACCTCTCGCGCCTGTTCCAGCCGCACCTGCCGCTGATAGCCGATGATCGATGTCCCTGCAAAACGCCGGAAGCCATCCTGCAAAGCCCGCAGGCTGACATTGGCCAATCCCGCCAGCTCGCTACCACTGACCTGCCTGGCTGGATGCTCGCGCAGATAGGCCATGGCCAGCTTCACATGCCGCGGTGCAATCGCCGGTGCCGGGTTGCGCAATGCCTCGCTGTAGTTGTGCGGCCAGGTTTCGAGAAGCGCGTCGACCAGCATCTCCTGCAAGCGCACAGGCATCAGCAGGCCGGTGATGATCAGCTGGTCGAACTCGGTCCCGGTCGCCAGTTCGAGCAAGGCCCGGATCCCCTGAAACGCCGGGTTGCCCAGGTCGACCTGCGGCGCAAAGCGAATCGGCGCGGGCAAGGGTTGTTCGAGCAGGGTCGAAAGCCGCTCGGCGAACGCGCCACGGCGGATCGACATGCCGCACTGGGCGTGCCCCTCGGTGATGCGCACCGAGCGGATGTCGAGCTTGTCGACTGCCAGGCCGACCAGAGCACCGCCGATCGACTCGCCGCGGTGGTCAAAGATGATCTTGCCCGCAGTGGGCAGCACAAAGGTAATTTCGTCCTGCGGTGCCGGCAGGACAATGGTGAAGTCGCCCTGGTAGTGCATGCGCCGCACGCTCATGCCGTCGAAACGGCCGTAGACGCCACCGATGGCGATACCTTCGCCCAGTGGCGCCATGTCGGCATACAGGTTGCCGTACAGTTGCGTAAACAAGGCGGCGAACTCGTCGCTGCGCATGTCGCTGGAACGGAGCATGAACTGCTTGCGGGTCGTGCCGGGATACACCGTTGCACACCTTGTGCCACGAAGGGGACCGGCACACTATCAGGAACGCATTACAGCCGCGTGACGCCCAGGCTCAGCCCAGCCAGCGCACCAGGGCAAAACCGGCGAAGGTCATCAGCAGCGAACCCAGCACATGCGCCGAGACCGTGGCGGCAGCCCAGCCGTAACGGCCATGCATGAGCATCGACAGCACTTCAGCGGAAAAAGTCGAGAAGGTGGTCAGCCCGCCACAAAAACCGGTGGTGATCAGCAGGCGCCAGGCCGGGTCGAGGTTGGGCCAGCGCATGAAGAAGGCCATGGCGCCACCGATGACGAAGCCGCCGATCAGGTTGACCAGCAGTGTGCCGAAGGGCATGCCCGGAAACAGCGAATTGAAGCGCAGGCCGAACCACCAGCGCAGCACGCAACCGCTGCTACCGCCGACGATCACGGAAATGAGGGAAAGGTACATCGGGTTACTCCACAAGGTATCGAAGGCCCTGTGGGTAAACGGCAGGCATGGCCTACGCGCCCTGTCACAGGGGGTGCGTAGGCATCATCAGCGCTAGGGCGGTTCAAGGAGGAATGCCATCTCCTGAAGCCGTGATCTTAATGGGCATCGCCGGGCAATGCCACTATCAACCTACCGATTTCAGTTGCGGCCGCCCTTCCACGCGCTCAAGCATGGTCGCGCAGTACCAGTCATCGAACTGGCAGACACCATTCTCGGCATTTTCGGAGAATGGGCCAGGCTCGTAGCTGGGCGAGGAGACGCCGGCGTGGGTGCCTTCGACCAGGCGACGATCCTGGTCGTTGGTGGCCAGCCAGACCTTGGTCAGGCGATCGAGATCGTAATCGACCCCTTCCACCGCAGACTCCGGCACCAGCCATTTGGTGGTCACCAGCGTCTCGCCTGGCCCGATGGGCAGCACGCGGAAACTCAGCGCGTGGTCGCCCAGGAAGTGATTCCAGGTGGAGGGGTAGTTGAAGTACAGCAGCGCGCCGATATCCGCCTCGCCACTCTTGTCCAGGCGGCCCGCAACGGCTGGCTTGCCATCCATGGTGTAGCTGACCGCACCGGCAGACAACGGAATGCGCGTCATGCGGAAGCGCCCCAGCGGGTCCATGTTCAGCCGGCTTGGCATGCCGGCGGCTTCACAGCGGCCCCAGTGCGCCACCAGCTCTGGGTCGTCATCGCCGCCGACGCCAGCAACCGACAGGTTCTCGACAAAGGAATTGAGCAACTCCGGGTGGGTGCCGTCGCAGTGGTAGCACTCGCGGTTGTTCTCGAAGACCAGTTTCCAGTTGCCCTTCTCGATCAGGTTCGACTCAAAGGCGACCTTGCAGTTTTCCAGGAAGTGCGGCGCGATGAAGGGACTGACGGCGGCGCGGAAGCTGGAGAAGTCCGGGGCCTTCTCCGCGACGCAAACATAGATGTAGGTGTGCACCACTTCGATATGCACCGGCTTCAGGCCGTAGTTGGACTTGTCGAAGTCGGCGCCCATGTTGCCGGCATAGATCAGGTTGCCATCGAGCTCGAAGGTCCACTTGTGGTACGGGCACACCAGCTTGGCGACCTTGCCACTGGCGTGCTCGCACACCTTGGCGCCGCGATGGCGACAGGCATTGTGGAACGCGCGCACCTCGCCATCCTTGCCGCGCACGACGGCCACCGGGTAATCACCGATCTGCAGGGTGAAATACTGGCCAGCCTTGGGAATTTCGAAGGTATGCCCGGCGAACACCCAGTCCTTGTGCCAGATCTGCGCGAGATCCTGCCGGTAGACCTCAGGATCGAGATAGAGCTCACGCGGCAACACATGGCGAGGTTTGCGCTGCTTGATCAGGCCAATCACGGATTCATTGCTGTTCATTATTATCCTCCGGACACTGCAAAGAACTGTAACTTCAATCGCTCCTTCGCATATTACGCCGCACTGAAAAACTTACACCGGCACTAAAATTACCGTACGCATAACTTTAATTCATGCGAGAAAACAAGCTGATTGACGCTGGACAATCGACTATCCACGACATTATGTTACGCAGCCATAACAAGGGGTTATCAAGAAAAGCCTGGAAAAGTCGTTAGACCAGCTTTGCGAATCACCCCTATATTAATGCGCACACTGATGGCAACTTCCGCCCTCTATAAGCATCGACATTCAATGAGTAGCTCAAGCATTGCGCCTGGGCTAAGGGGTGCCGCCATGAAAACAATTACAAGAGCGTTTAGCCGTACCTTCGCCGACCGTAACCTGGGCTTCATCTCCCACGAGCGGATCGAGCGAAAGACCTCCAGGGTAGGTTTTCTCCTGCTCGAGAACTTCTCGTTGCCCTGCTTCACCCAGGCACTGGATGTGCTGGTCACCGCCAATCTGCTGGCGCCGGGTGCGGTGCGCGTGCACACGTTCAGCCATGACCACCGCGAAGTCATGAGCGACCTGGGCATCCCGATCAGGCCCGACACGCCGCTGACCGACACTCGCCTGTCCGACCTCGACCTGATGATCATCTGTGGCGGCTTGCGTGCCGCCAGGACAGCACCGAACTGGTTGTCGGCCCTGCTGAAGAAGATTGCCAGAATGCCAATCGCCCTCGGTGGGCTGTGGAACGGGGCTTGGTACCTGGGCACCGCAGGCCTGCTGGATGGCTACCGTTGTGCGATCCACGCCGAGCAGCGCACGGCCCTGGCCGAACGGGCTCCGCATGCCAACGTGACCCATGAACCCCTGGTGTTCGACCGCAATCGCATGACATCCGCCACGCCCAGTGGCGCCTTCGAGATGATGATTCGCTGGCTCGCTTTCGGTTCTGCCCCCCAGCTTGCCGATGCCGTGCTGGATACACTGGACGCCGACCAGAGCAAGTACCGCAGTGTGCAGAAGCCACAACAACCCAAGGTGAGCAAGGTGCTGCGCGAAGTCATCGCGTTGATGGAGGCGAATATCGAAGAACCGCTGAGCCCGGACCAGCTTGCCGATGTCGTCGGCCTGTCGATACGGCAGATTCAGCGCCTGTTCAAGGACCAGCTGAACACCACACCGCAGAAATACTACTTCCAGCTCAGAATCACCGAAGCCCGCCGCTTGATACAAAACTCCAATGCCTCGATCTTCGATGTTTCGCTGGCGTGCGGTTTCGTCTCATGCACGCATTTCAGCCGATCCTACAGCGCTTTTTTCGGGCACCCGCCGTCGAAAGAAATCAGGTATGAAACCTGATCAGGTCAAGGACAGGCCTCGTTGTACAACAACAATAACGACAACTATCGCCCTCTGAGTTTATTGAGCGAGTCCGCCGTGAAATTCATTGTTCGCGGCGTTGCGCTGCCAAACTTCAAAAGCCTTGTATCAGGATATAAAAATGACGCGCCCTAATCTTTCAGTAGAAGATGTACCGCTCAACAACTTCCACCGGCTACTCACGCTGCGCTCGGGCGGCGGTTCGTTTGTCGACGGTTATGTGCTCAGTATCATCGGCGTGGCCCTGGCACACCTCAGCACTTCGCTGTCCTTGAGCAACTTTTGGGAAGGCCTGATTGCGGCATCGGCCTTGATCGGGATTTTCTTCGGCGGCTTCCTCGGCGGCTGGCTAACCGATCGCCTGGGCCGCAAGCGCTTGTTCTTTGTCGGCCCTACCCTCTTTATTCTTGCCTCCCTCGCTCAATTCTGGGCTGATAGCGCTGCAGCGATCTTTGTTCTGCGCCTGATCATCGGCATCGCCGTAGGCATCGAGTACCCGGTCGCCACTTCGTTGCTGGTGGAGTTCATGCCCAAGAAATACCGCGGCCCGCGCCTGGCGATGTTGACGATCCTCTGGTTTGCCGGCGCAGCGGCGGCCTACATCGTCGGTGAACTGGTGCTGCGCAGCGGTGGCGACGACGCCTGGCGTTGGGTACTGGCCAGTTCGGCCACCATCGGCCTGGCTCTGTTCCTGGTGCGTATCGGCACCCCGGAATCGCCACGTTGGCTGCTGAGCAAAGGCCGTGATGCCGAGGCAGAGCAGGTCATCAAACAGGTATACGGCGATGATTTCGGCCTGCACAACTTGCCGGAAGAGAGCCCCAACTACACCGTCAACGTGTGGAGCCTGATCTACTCGGGCTATGCCAAGCGCATGCTGTTCATCATCGTGTTCTGGACCTGCTGCATCATTCCGCTGTTCGCCGTGTATGCGTTCGCGCCCAAGGTACTGGCCGCGATGAACGTGAAAGGCGACAGCGCCTCCATCGGCTCTGTGCTGATCACCTTGTTCTTCGTGCTCGGCTGCATCATTGCCACCCGCCTGATCAATACCCTCGGCCGTCGCAACCTGCTGCTGTACAGCTTCAGCGTGTCGGGCCTGGCGCTGCTTTGCCTCGGCGCATTCAACAACGGCGCGGGCATCTGGGTACTGCTGTTCTTCGCCCTCTACGCGCTGTTCATTGGCGGCGCCCAGGTGCTGACGCTGGTCTATCCGAACGAAATCTTCCCGACCGAGATCCGCGCATTCGCGGTGGGCGTGGGCACTTCGATCTCGCGCATTGGCGCGGCGGTGGGCACCTACCTGGTGCCGATTTCGCTGGACACGCTCGGCATCGCCCAGACCATGTATGTGGCCGCAGGCATCACCTTCTTCGGCTTGCTGCTTTCTTGGCTGCTGGCGCCGGAGACACGCTCATTGAACCTTCAGCAGGCCTCAGCGCTGAGTTGAATGCGCTGAGGGCTATCGGGTTCTCCTGAGTTTTTCCGCCTTCAAGCGCCGATACAATGCCATCACCGGCCGCAGCATGGCCAGCCGGTCGAATATCGACAAGGCATGCAGGTCGGTGCGCGAAGGCCGTTGGTAACCGAGGTTCCAGGTGAAGTAGTAGGCCTGGATGTTCTTGTCGGAGTGAATCAGCGTATTGAGGGCCGCGTCATAGTGCATCGGCCCGCCGTCCGGATGCCCTGGCGGGCGCTGCAGGATCTGCGCGAGAAAGTCCCGCAGCTTGCCCACGCTCTTGCCGTTCACCGCATAGAAGTGCGACAGGTGGATGGGGCGATCGACCAGCACCCAGCCGGGGGTATCGGAATTGCCCTCGCAGGAATGGCCCAGGTAGGCAATGTCCCAGTCCATGCCCTGCAGGGACTCGATGGCCTTCTTGCCAAACGGGCCAATGCGCCGGGAGAACTGGATGTCGTCTTCCATGATGAGGATGTTGTCGACATTCAGGCGTACGGCTTCTTCCAGTATCTGCATGTGACTCATGAAGCAGCCCCGGGCGCCGATGCTGGGAAAACCCTCTTGGTCGGTAGGCGTCACTGCCGGGAAAAAGCCGATCTTCTGGTCATCGATGTGGAAGCCGTTGCGGGCGAACTCGGCTTTGGTTTCTTCGCGGCGGTCCGTTCTGGACGGGATATTGATGATTCGGGTCCGATCAAAAAAGTCGATCACATTCATCGTTAAGGTCCTTGGTACAGCCGATCAGAAGGCGAACAGGTGGCTGATGAACTGGCCACACAGGGCGCCAAACACCATGACGGGCAGCACCACCAGCTCACGCTTGATACTCAGCATGCCCAGCTGGTGGCTGACCTTGAAAATCAGGAACAGCGTGAAGAAGGTATGCAGGGCCACCCCCCACAGTGCGTAGGTCACCCCGCCAATGGCCAGCAGCAACGGCATCAGGGTGAACAGCGCCACCACCCGGATAATGTTGTCCATGGCCATGTACTTGGTCAGCCCCAGAGCCATCCATATCTGTTGCGTCAGGCCGTAGCGCAAGGTGAACAGCGACAGCGACAGGATCGCCATCATCTGCCCGGCGTCCTGGTACCGGGCGTCATACAGCCAATGGATGATCAGCGGGCTGGCGGTGAACAGGAAGCCGCAGGTGAACAGGGTCAGCACATCGAAGATCAGCCTGAAGCGGAAATACAGATTGCGCAGGCGCTCCATGTCGCCGGTCCTGGCCGCCTCGCTGAAGGCTGGCAAGGCCACGGCTCCGGCCAGCCGCTGCAGGCTGAGCTGGAAGGCCGCCAGAATGCCCACGGCAATCGAATACACCCCCAGCTGCGCCACGGTCATGCTGCCGCCGAACCAGATCCGGTCGCCCTGCATGGCCAGCACGCCGACGGCGGACGACAGGAACACCCAACGGCCGTAATTGACGATCTCGCGCAGGGCTGCAGGGTCCCACTGCGGGCGGTCTTTGTGCCCCGGGAAGATCAGGTGGCTGAGCACCGTGGTAACCAGGGTGGAGACCAGGCCTGCAGCCACCAGCGCCCAGATGGAACGGAAGAGGTAACCGATCACCAGCATCACCACCAGGCCGGCGATTTGCGAAACCAGCTCGACCAGCACCACTTTCTTCTGCTGGAAAGTGCGAATGGCCACGTCGATCTTGGTCGACTGGAAGGCGAAGATGATCGCGAAAAAGCCGGTAACAGCCAGTATCCCAGGCAGCTGAGGGTCAGCGTAGGTGGAATGCATCGGCCACATTTCGAAGTGCTGGGAAATCCACGACGCCAGCGCCACCAGCTGCATCACCACAAACAGCCCCAGGCCGCGAATGATCTGCAGCGACCAGATGGTATTGAGGAACAGCGGCTCGTCGCCGCGCGGGCTTTGAATGATGTTCTGCCGCAGCCCCACATCGGACAGCAACAGCAGCAACACCGAAACCGTGGTGGCGATGGCCATGAGGCCGAACATTTCTGGCAGCAGCAAGCGGGTGATGATCAGGTTGCCACCCAGGCGTATGACCTGGGAAGCGACGATGGAGCCGATATTCAGCGCCCCAGCCAACAACACGCGTTTGCGAAGACTTTGCGAGGACGACAGATCGATCGTAGACATGGCACCCACAGTCCCTGTTTTTAAGACGTTACTATAGTCTCAATCTGCCATGTTGCTATGGCGCCAGCGATCCTGCCCACCGATGGCGCCACCCTGCTCGGCATTGCCGGGCTTTACGGTAGTTACTGCGCTTTCAGGTAGCGCCTTGTATGCTTGCCTGCAGCCAGGAATGGCTATATGCCATGGCCTTCAATGATTGATCGCCAGCGTCGGAATTCGGATTTCCATCAGGTACCACCGTGAAGCGTGACATTCAACTCGTCGTTCTGCTGCTATCGGTCATTGGTTGCTCCCTCGCTTCGCTGACGCTTTGGAAAGTCATGGCTTCCCGCGAACGCGCCCTTGCAGAAGTCGACATCCATGGCCTGAACCTGACCCAAGCCCTGTCCACCTACTCCGAGGGGATTGTCCGGCAAAGCTCCATGATCCTGCTCGGGCTGGTCGAACGCCTTGAAACCGAAGGCAGCGGGCCGCGGCAAATCGAACGCCTCAGCCAGCTTGTCAGCAGGCAGCAACCGCTGATGCCGCAGTTGAGCGGGATCACCGTATACGACAGGGACGGGCGCTGGCTGATGTCGTCCAACCGCCCCATCCCGGCCGGTGCCAACAGCAGCGACCGGGCGTACTTCATCCACCACCGTGACGACCCTTCCCGCGAGCCTTTCATAGGGCTGCCCATACGCAGCCGCGCCAATCAGGAATGGGTCATCACCATCAGCCGCCGCTTCGACGACGCCACCGGGCAATTCGCCGGGGTGGTGGCCGTGACCCTGGGCGTGGAGAACTTCCTGCGCCTGTTCGGCCAGATCGACCTCGGCCACGACGGGGCCATCGGGCTGTCCTATACCGATGGTTCGCTGCTGGTGCGTTACCCGTTTCGCGAGCAGGACATGGGGCGCAATTTTTCCAGCTCACCCATTTATGCGAAGTACCTGATCGACAAGTCGGTGGGAACCGCTTCGTTCACGTCAAGCCTGGATGGCGTCGAACGCCTGTATGCGTTTCGCAAGAGCGACCAGCTTCCTCTGGTGACCACTGTCGCCCTGGGCAAGCGCGAGGCATTGGCGGCCTGGCAGCTGGAAGCGCAACTGTCGGCGCTGGTGGTGAGCGGCCTGCTGCTGCTGACTGGCAGTATCGGCTGGCTGTTGATCGGCGCCATGCGTCGTCGCAGCCTGGCAGAAGGTGAACTGCGGGTGACCCAACAGCAACTGCTCGACAGCAACCAGCAACTGGAGCGCCTGGCCATGCACGATGCGCTGACCGGGCTTGCCAACCGGCGCCGCTTCAACGAGACCCTGGCCCAGGAGGTCGGCAGGGCCAGGCGTAGTGGCAAGCCCCTGGCGCTGCTGATGATCGACATCGATCACTTCAAGCGTTACAACGACAGCCACGGCCACCTGGCCGGTGACGCCTGCCTGCAGCAAGTGGCCCAGCGCCTGGCGGCCTGCACGCGCCGGCCACCCGACTTGCTGGCGCGCTACGGCGGCGAAGAGCTGGCGGCGATCCTGCCGGATACCGACTGCGCAGGCGCGGCCAGGGTCGCCCAGGCGATGCTCGACTGCCTGGCCCTGGAACCTCTTGCCCACGCTGACAGTCCTTTTGAACAGGTGACCGTGAGCATCGGCGTCGCCAGTGCCCGGGGCTGCGATCTGGACAACAGCGAGGCGCTGCTGGCACGCGCCGACCAAGCGTTGTACGTCGCCAAGGAAGCGGGGCGCAACCGCCTGCATATCGGCTGAAAACGGCGCGGACGGCAACCACCCGGCGCGCCTCCCATGGCTTTTCGAGACTGCACGCTTGGAACCTTCAAGGCCACTCGCTTCGCAACACCGCGCCCTGGACTGGCTGAACTTCTTTCTTGCCGACGTCCGCGATGGCCTTGGGCCCTACCTGGCCATCTACCTGCTCGCGGTACACCAATGGCAGCCGGCAAGCATCGGCCTGGTCATGAGCCTGGCAGGCATCGTGGCGCTGCTGGCGCAAACACCGGCCGGGGCATTGATCGACCGCACCACGGCCAAGCGCGCGGTGGTGGTGATCGCCGCCGTGCTGGTCACCGGCAGCTGCCTGCTGCTGCCGTGGATTTCATCATTCGCCGGTGTGGCCTTGACCCAGACTGTCGGCGCCCTGGCTGGTTCGGTGTTTGCCCCCGCGATCGCCGCCATCTCGTTGGGCATCACCGGCCCCAAGGCCTTCACTGCTCGCGTGGGCCGCAACGAGACCTACAACCATGCCGGCAATGCCTGCTCGGCAATGTTGGCCGGCGTCCTGGCCTACCTGTTCGGCCCGGTGGTGGTGTTCTACCTGATGGCGGTGATGACCGTGGCAAGCATCGCGGCCGCGAGCCTGGTACCGGCAGCGGCGATCGACCACCAGCTCGCACGCGGGCTGGCGCAGGGCCCGGTCACCGACGAGCACCCCGCCGGGTTCAAACTGCTGCTACACAACCGTACCCTGTTGGTGTTCGCCGTGTGCTGCGCGCTGTTCCACCTGGCCAATGCGGCGATGTTGCCGCTGGTGAGCCAGAAGCTTTCGCAGGTGAACCTGCAGCTGGCCACTCCCCTCACCTCTGCCTGTATCGTCGCCGCGCAACTGGTGATGGTACCGATGGCACTGCTGGTGGGGGCAAAGGCCGACGATTGGGGGCGCAGACCCTTCATGCTGGCGGGTTTTCTCATCCTGCCACTGCGGGGGGCACTTTATGTGCTCAGCGACAACCCGTTCTGGCTGGTCGCAGTGCAGCTGCTCGACGGCATCGGCGCAGGCATCTTCGGCGCGCTGTTCCCGATTGTGGTCAAGGACTTGACCGAAGGCACCGGCCGCTTCAATGTCAGCCTCGGCGCGTTGACGGCAGTCTTCGGCCTGGGCGCCGCGCTCAGTCCTGGCATTGCCGGGCTGGTGGTGCAGGCAGCCGGTTACAATGCGGCATTCCTGACCTTGGCCGTGATTGCCGGTGCCGCTTTCCTACTGGTGCTGGTGGCGCTGCCCGAGACCCATCCAGGCGCATGGCCATCGCCCTCCTCTGCACCTTCCGGACACTGACCCAGCATGCCTTTGAGCGACAACGCAACGATCATCTGGACGGTGGCCGCCTTGGCCACCTGCGGCGTCATCTTGCGCCCCTGGCGCATCCCCGAATACGTCTGGGCCATGGGCGGCGCATTGCTGTTGGCCGGTCTGGGGCTGATCACCCCTGGCAACGCGCTGGCCGCCGTAGCCAAAGGCAGTGACGTCTACCTGTTTCTGATCGGCATGATGGTGCTGGCCGAGCTGGCTCGCCAGGAAGGCCTGTTCGACTGGCTGGCCCGTTATGCGGTGCACCATGCGCGGGGCTCCGGGCAACGGCTGTTCGACCTGGTGTTCCTGGTGGGCACGCTGGTTACCGTGTTCCTGTCCAACGACGCCACGGCAGTGGTGTTGACCCCGGCGGTGTACGCCGCGTGCAAGGCCGCCAGAGCCGAACCGTTACCGTACCTGTTCATCTGTGCCTTCATCGCCAACGCTGCCAGTTTCGTGTTGCCGATCTCCAACCCGGCCAACCTGGTGGTGTTCGGCAGCCAGATGCCACCGCTGCTGGACTGGCTGAGGCAGTTCAGCCTGCCATCGCTGGTGGCGATTGCACTCACCTACCTGACGCTGCGCCTGGCCCAGCGCCGGCAGATCCGCCAGCCGCTGGCCTTGACCGTGGATACCCAACCACTGACCGCAGGCGCACGCCTGAGCGCAGTGGGCATCGGCTTTACCGCAGCCTTGTTGCTGGGCGCATCGGCACTGGACCGGGCGCTGGGCCTGCCGACCTTCTGCGCCGGCGTGGCGACCACGGCACTGGTTCACATGCGCCAGCGGCGCAGCCCGATGCCGGTGCTGCGCCATGTAGCCTGGGGCGTCCTGCCACTGGTGGCGGGTTTGTTCGTACTGGTCGAAGCAGTCGCTCAAACCGGCGTGATCGTGCGTCTTGCCCAAGCGCTGGCAACACTGGCCGAGAACTCGCCGGGCACCTCCAGCTGGGTGGCGGGTGTGGGTGTCGCCATTGCCAGTAACCTGATGAACAACTTGCCGACCGGGCTGATAGCCGGGTCCATGGGTTCGCTGGTGCAATTGCCGCAGCAGGCGACCGCTGCTCTACTGATCGGCGTAGACCTGGGGCCGAACCTGTCGATCACCGGATCACTGGCGACCCTGCTCTGGCTGGTGGCAATCCGTCGCGAAGGCGAACATGTCAGTGCCTGGCAATTCTTGCGTCTGGGCCTGCTGGTGATGCCTCCAGCCCTGGCGGCTGCGCTGCTGGTGCTGTGGGTGTGAATCAGCGCGCCTGCCTTCCAGTGGTGAGGCATAAATCGGGCGGCGCTCGGTCGCATACGCGCTGCAGATACCGAAATGAACACAGGGTGTTGATGTTCTGCAATGATAGGGCAAGACGACTGCTCTCAAAACACGCGTAACTGTTGAATCGAGACCCCATGCTGACAGTGCAAGAGCTGATTGCCATTGCCCCCCTGCAATTACAGTTGGTGGCCGGCTTCGCGGGCATCACCCGAATGATCACCTGGGCCCACACGGTGGACCTGCCCGACCCGTGGCATTGGGTTTCGCCAGGTGATCTGGTCATGACCACCGGTGTCGGTATGCCGATTGGCGATTCGGCGCAGGCTCAGTGGCTGGAAAAGCTGGTGCAGAGCAATGCAAGTGCCCTGGTGATTGCCCCTCGCGAAGATGCCCCGGCCTTGTCGCCGAGTTTGCTGGAGACAGCTGATCGCCTGCTGTTCCCGCTGCTGCATGCAAGCTTCGAACTGGAGTTCGTCAAGCTCTCGCACCAGGTGATCGAAAGCGTACTGCAGGCGCAACGCGAGCGCTTCAACGCCAGCGAGCGATTGTTCCAGACCTACGCCCAGGCGCTGCGCATGGAACCTGACATGCCGGGGCGGCTGTCGGTCCTGGCCAGGAGCCTGGGCGGTCACCTGGCTATCGAGGATGCCATCACCGGCACCCGAATCGTCGAAAGCCAGCCGGCAGGGGATCAGGTACCGGTAAATGTCGAGCGCATCGCTATTGGCGGAAGAACCCAAGCCAACTTGCTGATCAGCAGGCGCCCCAACGTGTCGATGGACGATTCGATCCTGGTGCGCTCGCTGGTCGGTCTGCTGGGTGTGGAACTGGAGCGGCAAATGATTCACCGGGACCAGCAGCGCGAAGAAGGCGGAGCATTGCTGCGCAGCCTGCTCGACAGTGAAATCGAGCCGGCGCTGACCCGGCCCATGCTTGAGCGCCGCGGCCTCGGGGGCACCCTGGTCGCCCTGGCGATCCGCCCGGGAGGTGGCAGCATGCGCACCCCCGATGACATTCACCATGCCCCGGCGTTGCACGACGCCACGCCGCTATTGCTGAAGGAACGCTCGATGCTGTTAGCCATCGGGCGCGACGATGCCATCCTGTTTCAGGCCTTGCTCGATGGCCTTGGCCCAGGTACGCAGATAGGCATCAGCGGGCCCATCGCCACGGCCACCGGCTACCGGGAGGCCGCCCGGCAATCACGCCTGGCACTCACCCAAGCTGCAGAACTGGCCTTGCCGACATTGCGCTACGGCGATGCCGACACTGGCTTGATCATGGCACCCAAAACCCTGCCCGAAGCCCGGGCGCTGGTGGCGCGCTACCTGGGGCCACTCATCGAGCACGACCGCTTGCAGAGCGCCGCCTTGCTGAACACCCTCACCACGTTCCTGAAAAACGATGGCAACTGGAAGGCCAGCGCGCTGGACCTGGGTATTCACCGGCAAACCCTGGTTTACCGCATCAAGCTCGTGGAGCAACTCACCGGTTTCAACCCCACCACGACCCAAGGCATCGCACGCTTCTGGATCGCCCTGCAAGCGGGCATCAATTCAGGCCTGCTGGAACCGCGCTGAGGGCTGAATGCAAACGGCCCCGCTGCGTGGGCGGGGCCGTTCAGGCTCAGTCAGCCAAGTCGGTCAATGGCTGGTCGGCATCGCGAATTCCGCACCTTTGGCAATCGCCTGCGGCCAGCGCTGCATGATGCTCTTCTGCTTGGTGTAGAAGCGCACCCCTTCCTCGCCATAGGCATGCATGTCGCCGAACAGGCTCTTCTTCCAGCCGCCGAAGCCATGCCAGGCCATCGGCACCGGAATCGGCACATTGATACCGACCATGCCCACCTGAATGCGGCGCCCGAACTCGCGGGCGATATGCCCGTCGCGGGTGTACAGGCTGACGCCGTTGCCAAACTCATGGGCGTTGATCAGCTCGACCGCTTCGGCAAAATCCTTGACCCGCAGGCAGGCCAGCACCGGGCCGAAGATCTCTTCCTTGTAGATGCGCATGTCCGGGGTGACATTGTCGAACAACGTACCGCCCATCCAGAAGCCTTCTGCACAGCCCTCTCCCGCCGTCTGGCCGTTGAACGCTCGACCGTCGACCAGCAACGTAGCGCCTTCCTTTACGCCTTGCTCGATGTAACCGGTGATGCGCTCGTGGGCAGCACGGGTCACGATGGGGCCCATTTCAGCTTCGAGGTTGGTGCCGTTGAGCACCTTGAGCTCCAAGGTGCGCTCGATCAGCTTCGGCATGACTTTTTCTGCTGTCTCTTCGCCCACGAACACCGCCACGCTGATGGCCATGCAACGCTCGCCAGCAGAGCCGTAGGCCGCACCGATCAACGCATCGACAACCTGGTCGATGTCGGCATCGGGCATCACCACCAGGTGGTTCTTGGCACCGCCCAGGGCCTGCACGCGCTTGCCGTGGCGGGCACCGGTCTCGTAGATGTGGTTGGCAATCGGGGTCGAGCCTACGAACGACACGGCTTGCACATCGGGGTGTTCGATCAGCGCATTGACCGCATCTTTATCGCCCTGCACCACGTTGAACACGCCGTCCGGGAGCCCGGCCTGCTTCAGCAGGTCGGCAATGAACAGGCTCGGGCTTGGGTCCAGCGGGCTTGGCTTGAGCACGAAGGTGTTGCCGGTGGCCAGGGCGACCGGGAACATCCACATGGGCACCATCACCGGGAAGTTGAACGGGGTGATACCCGTGACCACGCCCAGCGGCTGGCGCAGGGTCCAGTTGTCGATGTTGGTGCTGACCTGGTCGGTGAAATCGGTTTTCAGCAGCTGCGGTGCACCGCAGGCGAATTCGACGATCTCGATGCCGCGCATCACTTCGCCTTGTGCGTCGGTGAACACTTTGCCGTGCTCGGCAGTAATCATTCGGGCCAGGTCGTCACGGTGTTCGTTGAGCAGCGCCAGGAACCTGTTCAGCACCCGCGAACGGCGCAGCGGCGACAGGTTGCTCCAGGCCGGGAACGCCGCTTTTGCCGAGGCCACGGCGGCATTTACGTCGGCGTGCGCCGACAATTGCACCTGGCCGGTAACGGCACCGGTGGCCGGGTTGTAAACGGGTTGCTGCAGGCCGCTGCTGGCATCGGCACGGGCGCCGGAAATCCAGTTGGTGATGGTGGTGGTCATGCATGTCCTCACAACTTGAGAAGGGAAACGGTGCAAGGCCTGGGCCTTGCACGTGAATCAGTAGATGGCGTAGACCTTGCGAACGGTCTCGATCACGTCCCAGCGGCCGGTCCAGCCCGGCGGCAGAATGATGAGATCACCGCCGGTCACTTCCACGACTTCCTGGCTCTGATCGTCAGTCAGCAAGGCGCGGCCGGAAATGATGTAGGTGAACTCGGTATCGGGCCGGTCGATCACTGGCCAGCCACCGGGTTGGCATTCCCAGACGCCGAGGTTGCCCACAGCCTCGGGGGCAAGGCGCTGAATGGCGATTTGTGGGTCGCCTTGGTCGGCGCCGGCGCGTTGGCCAGCAGGGTTCAGTGGCAACGATTGAATTGCCGCGGACTTGATGATCGTGAAAGTAGTCACGGTTGCTTCCTCTTAATGTGCACCAGTCAGCCTTTCCAGCAACATCGCAGTGCGAGATGGACGATGGGTGAAGCGCTCTTCGATATCGCTCAGCGAGGCGGCAGTGAGCCCGCTGTTGATGCCGAGCCAGCGCAAGGGTTCGCGTTCCCAGGACGGGGACCGGTGGTTGACCACCGGCAGGGTGTTTATCGCTTCGTCACGACCCAGAATCAGGTTGCGCAGCAGGCGGCCAGCCAGGTTGCTGGTGGCCACGCCGTCGCCTACGTAATTCCCGGCCCAGGCCATGCGGTTTTCCCGGTCGATGCTGACCGTCGGGCACCAGTCGCGCGACACCCCCAGGGCGCCGCCCCAGCGGTGGGTGACGCCGGTATCACGCAGGGCCGGGAAGAACTCGAGCATCGTGTGGTGGATCTTGGTGTGGATGCTGTCCACCAGGTCGGCCTGGTCAGGCATGCTTGAGCCCCACTTGTAAGGCGCGCCTCTGCCGCCAAACACCAGCCGCCCCTCAGCTGTGACCTGCCCGTATACACGCAGGTGGCGCATGTCGTTGAACGCCATGCGGTGGTCGAGGTTGAGTTTGGCCAGCAACGCGCTCGGTAATGGCTCGGTGGCCAGCACCAGCGAGTACAACGGAATCACGAAGCGGGACTTGCCCGGCTGTTGCGACGTAAAGGCCTCGGTGGCGCGCACGGTCATTTGACCACGCACCGCGCCGTGCTCAGTGCGCACCACGCCCGGCGCCATCTGCGTCACTGCCGATTGCTCGTAGATCTTCGCACCCAGGCTTTCCACCAGACGGGCCAGGCCACGCACCAGCTTGCCGGGGTGAATCAGTGCGCAGTGCTCGGTATACAGGCCGCCCAATACACCCTCGGCGCCGATGCGGTCGCGTGCCTGGCTTGCGTCGAGCAGCTGCCATTGCCGGGGCAGGCCAAAGCGTGCGGAACTTTCCACCGCAGCCCTCGCCCGCGCCATCTGCGGTGCGCTGCGGGCCAACGACAGAAAGCCCTGCTTGGCGTAATCGGCGTCAACGCCTTCCAGCGCAAGTACCCGGCCAATCTCGTCGACCGTGTCGTTCATCGCCGCCTGCAACTGCAAGGCCGCCTGGTGCGAATACAGCTGCTCGACCCGGTGCAGCGAGATGGGGAAGATCGCCGACGCCCAACCGCCGTTGCGCCCGGAAGCGCCGAAGCCGACTTCACGCTTTTCCAGCAACACCACGCGCAGGCCCGGGTCGCTCTTGAGCAAGTAGTACGCCGTCCACAACCCGGTGTAGCCGGCACCGACGATCACCACATCGGCCTGGGTGTCACCCTCCAGGCGCGCACGCGGCTGGCCAGGCTCGAACCACAGGGGCCGGTTGGGTAACTGGGATAGATCTGTTTTAGCTGACATGCGTTTGGCTTCCCGTTGATGCCTGGAACAGGGGTAATGGCGCGAGGGCGGTTCAGTCGATTGCCGGCTGGATAGCGCCCGGCGCGCGTTGCCGGCGCCTGCGCGACAACTGCAGGCAGCCGTAGGACACGGCGATGGCGAAGATGGCGACGATGCACTGCAACAGGCTCACCTGCATGGACGGGTCTAATGCCATGCTTGCCAGCACGGCGACGATCGAGGCGGTGACCAGCAGAGGCAGCCACGGGTGGCCCCACATGGCGAATTTCAGCGAGCCCTCGGCCACCCAGCGGCGGCGCAGCCTTAGCTGGGACAGGCAGATCATCAGGTAGACGAACAAGAACACCGTGCCGGACGAATTGATCAGGAACTGGAACACCGTTTCCGGCCACAGCGCCGCAATCACCACGCAGCCATAGCCCACCAAGGTGGAGGCGATGACACCCCGCACCGGCACGCCCTTGCGGTTCACGCCCGCGATCCAGCGTGGGGCTTCATTATTGGCAGCGAGCACGTAGAGCAGCCGCGAAGCGGTGTACAGCCCGGCATTGAGCACCGAGAGCACGGCCACCAGAATGACCACCGTCAGCATGTCGCCCGCACCCGGAATGCCGATGTGCTCCAGGGTGCTCACGAAAGGCGACTTGCCGGGCATGAGCACCGTCCAGGGTTGCGCGACGACGATGAAGAAGGTTGCCAGCACGAAGAACACCAGGATGCGCACCATCACGGTATTGACCGCCTTGCGGATATTGCGCGAGGGGTCCTCGGACTCGGCAGCCGCCAGGGTCGCCACTTCAACGCCGGTCATCGAGAAGATCACCACCACCACGCCGGTGAACAACGAGCCCACGCCATGGGGAAGGAACCCGCCGTGCTCGACGAGGTTGCCGAAGCTGGCATCCGAACCTGGCCACAGGTGCAACACGAATGCACCCGCCACTACCAGGAACACTACGATGGCGGCCACTTTCACGCCTGCGAACCAGTACTCGGCTTCACCGAACGAATGCACCGACATCAGGTTGAGCAAGGTCATCGTGACCATCAGCCCCAGGGCAATGCCCCACACCGGAATCGCTGGCAACCAGGCATTGATGATCTGCCCGCCGACGACCGCCTCGAAGCCGACGACAATGACCCAGAAGTACCAGTACAGCCAGCCGGTCATGTAGCCGGCCGGGCGCCCGAATGCCATCCGGGCGTAATCGACGAAGGAACCTTTGGCTGGGTGCGCTGCGGCCATTTCGCCCAGCATGCGCATGACCAGGGCGACGATGAGGCCAGTGATGGCGTAGGTGATGAAGGCGCCCGGCCCGGTGGAGGCGATTACCGCACTTGAACCCACGAACAACCCGGCACCGATAACGCCGCCGAGGGCGAGCATACTGATATGGCGGGTCTTGAGTGCACGTTTGAGGCGGGGGTCATGCTCTGACTGAATAGGCACTGGTTGTCTCCTTCTAATTATTAATGGTCAACACGGCCTGAGAAGGAGATTAAGCAGGTGGCTGGTTGATGAAAATCGACGGATTACGGAGTTGGGCAGGTGCCTTTGTACATTTGTACAAAGGGGGCATCACGACGGTCCCTTCCCAAGCATTGCAGCCCAGGCAGTGACGGCTGTGGGCTCGCCACCCACTACCCCAATCAACAGTGCAATTACCGGTGGGATGCCTGCCTTGATTCAGTGGTGAGGCATAAATCGAGCGCCGCCCGCACGGCGCTCGATCTCATAAGCGCTGAAGGTGTGGTGGCATGCACCTGGCGGTCCTGACGCGCCCTCAACCCCGGCCCATCAATGCCTCATGCCCAACTCGGCATCATCCATCAGCGCCTTGGCCATCGCGCTCAGGTAATGCGAGGCCCAGATCATCATCGGTTTTTCGTCCATCAGGCCGAGAATGGTCAGCTCGCGCACATAGCCCATGAGTTCCGAGGCTTGTTCGCGGGCATCGCGGCAGGGGATGCCGGGTTCGATGCGGAACAGCGGGTGGGTCTGGTTTTCACCTTGGAAGAAGGTGGTCTTGCCGACAGTGCATTGGGTGTCGTCTGTGGTCATGGTTCAATCTCCCTGAAAATTTGCTTTGCCTGGGCTGGCCTCTTCGCGGGACAAGCCCGCTCCTACAAGGGTTCGCGATTTCCTGTAGGAGCGGGCTTGCCCCGCGAAGAGGCCAGACCAAGCAGCACATCACCTGAGCTTCAGTGCAAGGTTCGAGGCTCGGTAGGCATCTGCACCTGAATCAACGCCGATTCGAGCAAGGCCCGCAGCGCCTCCATCTCATGCATCGAGGTCATCATCAGGATCGACGACGGTGATTTGGGATGTAGCAACAACGCCTGTTGCACCACGGTCGCCGCGCATAGCGCGTAGTCCGCAGCCTGAATAAGCGTGTCTTCGAGGGAATGAATATCGTGGGGTGGATCGGGGACGATCTTGAGCATGTGCGTACCTCTGTCGATGAGGCCGACACCTATCGCTGTCAAACAATTGGGTGGCAGCTGTGCATGGGTTGACAGACCGGTCGACAGAGATACCTAACCCGGCGCACACGAAGGTGCCCCACGCACAGCCACCATAGAGGTAAGCCGTACTTTTACTGTCGAAAACGGCCTGTCAAAGCCGTGTCGTTGAATGCAACGACAGGCCGAGACTAGAGCGCTGCGAGCGCAGCCGCAATGGATAACAGAGGGCAACAGTATCTTTGGGAAATGGACTACAAGGAAGGGAAAAAATCTGAATTTTTGTAGTAACCAGAAACGAAAAAAGACCCCGAAGGGCCTTCTTTCTTGCCTTACCGAAATACTTCGTTAAGGCCAATTTGGAGCGGGAAACGAGACTCGAACTCGCGACCCCGACCTTGGCAAGGTCGTGCTCTACCAACTGAGCTATTCCCGCGTCGTGATGGGTGCCATTCTAGCGATATCTGAAACGGCGTCAACCCCTTGATTCAAAAAACTTTTATTTTTGCTCGGAGCCTTCGCGCAGGTGCGGCCAGGCGGCCACCAGGTAGTGCACCATCGACCACAGGGTCAGTGCAGCCGCCACCAGCAGCAGGCCATAGCCCAGTACCACCCAGAAGCTCACCACCGGCGGGTTGGCCAGCAAGATCACCAGCGCCAGCATCTGCGCCGCAGTCTTCCACTTGCCGAGGTTGGACACCGCCACATGCGCCCTCGCCCCCAGTTCGGCCATCCACTCGCGCAGCGCCGAAACGACGATTTCGCGGCCGATGATCACCGCCGCCGGCAGGGTCAGCCAGAAGTTGGCGTGCACCTGCACCAGCAACACCAGGGCCACGGCCACCATCAGCTTGTCGGCCACCGGGTCGAGGAAGGCGCCGAACGGGGTGCTCTGCTGCAGGCGACGCGCCAGGTAGCCGTCCAGCCAGTCGGTGGCGGCGGCGATGGCGAACACCGTGCTGGCAGCCATGTAGCTCCAGTGATAGGGCACATAGAACAGCAGGATGAAGATCGGGATGAGCAGGACGCGTAGAACGGTGAGCAGGTTTGGAATATTCATCGGTACGACTGGCTGCGGGTTGAGCCCGGCATTCTACTCGCTATGCAGGCTGGCATAAATCGACTCGGCAAGCTTTTTACTGATGCCGGGGGCTTTGGCGATCTCATCGATACTGGCGCGGTTGAGCTCCTGCAGGCCGCCGAAATGTTTCAGCAGGTCGCGGCGGCGCTTGGGCCCTACCCCGGCGACGTCTTCAAGGCTCGATGTGCGGCGGGCCTTGCCGCGCCGCGCGCGGTGGCCGGTGATTGCGAAGCGGTGCGCTTCGTCGCGGATCTGCTGGATCAGGTGCAGCGCCGGGTTGTCGCCCTTGAGGGTGAACTCGTGGGCCACGTCGTTGAGGTACAGGGTCTCGAAGCCGGCCTTGCGGGTCACGCCCTTGGCCACGCCGAGCAGGGTCAGGTCGGTGAAGGCCAGCTCCTGCATCACTTCGCGGGCCATGTTCAGCTGGCCCTTGCCGCCGTCCACCAGCAGCACGTCGGGCAACTTGCCCTCGCCGTCCTTGATCCGCCCATAACGGCGGGTCAGGGCCTGGTGCATGGCGGCATAGTCGTCGCCACCGGTAACGCCTTCGATGTTGAAGCGGCGGTAATCCGACTTGATCGGGCCCTCGGGGCCGAATACCACGCAGCTGGCCACGGTGGCTTCGCCGCTGGAATGGCTGATGTCATAGCATTCCAGGCGCTGCGGCACTTCATCCAGGCCGAGTACTTCGGCCAGGGCCTCGAAGCGCGCGGCCATGTGCTGACGGTTGGCCAGGCGGGCATTGAGCGCCTGCTCGGCGTTGGTCACCGCCAGTTGCTGCCAGCGCGCACGGGTGCCGCGCACGCGGTGGCTGATGGTCAACTCGCGACCGCGCAGGCTCTGTACGGCTTCGATGATGGCCTCGAAGTCTTCGTGCACCACGTTGACGATCAGTTCGCCAGGCAGCTCGCGCTCGGCATTGCCCAGGTAGTACTGCGACAGGAACGCGGCCATGACTTCGGCCACCTCCTCCTCGATGCCCACCTGCGGAAAGAAGTTCTTGCTGCCCAGCACCCGGCCGCCGCGCACGCTGATCAGGTGCACACAGGCGCCGCCCGGGTTGACGAAGGCGGCGACCACATCGACATCACCGGAGCCGCCTTCGATGTACTGCTGGTCCTGGACCCGGCGCAACAAGGCAATCTGGTCGCGCAGTTCGGCGGCCTTCTCGAAGTTGAGGGCCATGGCCGCCTTTTCCATTTCCTCGTTGAGCTCGTTGCCCAGCTGCTGGCTGCGGCCTTCGAGGAACATCACCGAGTGACGCACGTCCTCGGCATAGTCCTCAGGCGTGACCAGGTTGGTGCACGGGCCTTTGCAGCGCTTGATCTGGTATTGCAGGCACGGTCGGGTGCGGTTGGCGAAGTAGCTGTCTTCGCACTGGCGCACGGAAAAGGCTTTCTGCAGCAGGCTGAGGCTCTCGCGAATGGCGCCCGCACTGGGGTATGGCCCGAAATAACGCCCTTTGGCTTTCTTCGCCCCACGATGAATGCCAAGGCGCGGGAATTCGCCGTCCGACAGGAACACGTACGGATAGGACTTATCGTCGCGCAACAGAATGTTGTACGGCGGGCGCCACTGCTTGATCAGGTTCTGCTCGAGCAGCAGCGCCTCGGTCTCGTTGGCGGTGATGGTGGTTTCGACCTGAGCGATGCGCCCCACCAGCGCGGCGGTTTTCGGCGCCAGGCCGGTCTTGCGGAAATAGCTGGCCAGGCGCTTCTTGAGGTTCTTGGCCTTGCCCACATAGAGCAGCCGCGCCTCGGCGTCGAACATCCGGTAAACGCCTGGGCGACCACTGCAGGTCGCCAGGAATGCGCTGGCATCAAAGATTTGTGACATGAAGGTTTACAGGCTTGCGTCAACCATACCGTGGCGAACGGCCAGCAAGGTCAGTTCGACGTCGCTGGTGACCGAGAGTTTTTCGAAGATCCGATAACGGTAAGTATTGACGGTCTTGGGCGACAGGCACAACTTGTCGGAGATGATCTGCACTTTCTGGCAGCCGACGATCATCAGGGCGATCTGGATTTCCCGTTCCGACAGCGCATCGAACGGCGACGCCTGCGGCTGGAACGACTTGAGCGCCAGCTGCTGGGCGATTTGCGGGCTGATATAGCGCTGGCCGGCAAACGCCAGGCGAATGGCCTGGACCATTTCGTCCAGCCCTGCGCCCTTTGTCAGGTAACCGGCGGCGCCGGCCTGCATCAGGCGGGTGGGGAACGGGTCTTCTTCACACACGGTAACCGCTACCACCTTGATGTCGGGGTGGCTGCGCAGCAGCTTGCGGGTGGCTTCCAGGCCGCCGATCCCAGGCATCTTGACGTCCATCAGCACGACGTCAGGCTTCAGTTCCCGGGCGAGTTTCAGCGCCGACTCGCCCGAATCCGCCTCACCTACCACCTGCAAGCCGTCGATATCAGCCAGCATGCGGGTAATACCGGTTCGAACCAGATCGTGATCGTCGACCACTAGGACCCTAATCAAGCAGACACCTCGTCAACAGGGCGATTGGATCCCGCCACCTTAACAAAATTTTTCATGGCGGACCTAGCGTAAAACTTCCTTCAGAAACGTCCGACGCTCATGACGTGGTTGCCGTGCCAGTTCACTGCTGCTGCTTTCACCCACCAGACGCCCCAGCAAGTGCCACAAAGCCGCCTTGTCGGCCGCCGGCAAACGCCGAAACGCGCCCAACAGACCGCTTTCATCCGCCGTCAGGCTTTCCAGCGGTGCCGGCGTGCGCTCACCGCTGAGCACATACAGCGCATCCACACCCCGGATCGCCAGTGCCGCCAGGTAGTCCGCCCGCGGCGTACGCTCACCACTTTCGTACTTACCCTGGGCGTTGGGCTCGACGCCACCGATATCACCGAATACCCGCTGGGTCATGCCCAGCCGTTCACGCTCTTCCCGCAGACGTGTACCGAGTCCTTTCATATGACGTTTCTCCTGGTTCCTTTGCCGTCATGGGTGCCGCTCACAATCCTGTAAGCAGTTGCAGACTGTGCAGTCACTATGCCCATCGCCGGCCAGCGTCGCAAGCCAGTATTGCGCCACCAGTCAGCCCTGCGAGGCCCTAATTTAGAGGGTTTGATAGGTCTGGCGGTACACGTCAGGCCGTACATCGCGAGGAATAAACCGCAAAGACGCCACGCCTTTGGCGTCACTTTATTGCCGCATGTAGCGCTAGCATTTTTTTGACGCCCAACTAACAACAACTTTAACTTATTGATTTTTAACGGTTTTTAAACTTTCACATAGAACTTGTAAGTTAATTTCAAACAAACATACATCAAGGCTTGCAATAAAAATAAAAACGCCTTTAGGCTGTAAAAAGACAACTAAGAAACAGCCTGCAACGCCACTTCTGAGCGCGGCTTACTTCTGCGCGTCTGCCATTTCGACAACTTCATGAACGATGTATCTCGGCCGGCTTTGCCGTGCCCCAGGGAGAGGGATCTATGAACATCAGCATCTTTGGACTTGGCTATGTTGGCGCTGTCTGCGCAGGGTGCCTGTCGGCCCGCGGCCACAATGTGCTGGGGGTGGACATTTCCCCGGCGAAAATCGAACTGATCAACCAGGGCAAGTCGCCCATCGTCGAGCCAGGCCTGGAGCAGCTGCTGCTGGATGGCGTCAGCAAGGGCCGCCTGCGCGGCACCACCGATGTGCAGGCGGCAATCCTCGCCACTGACCTGTCGCTGCTGTGCGTCGGCACCCCGAGCAAGAAGAACGGCGACCTGGACCTGGTGTACATGGAAGCGGTCTGCCGGGAAATCGGCACGGCCATGCGCGACAAGGGCAGCCGCCACACCGTGGTGGTGCGCAGTACCGTGCTACCAGGCACGGTGAAGAACGTGGTTGTGCCGATCCTCGAGCAATACTCGGGCAAACAGGCCGGCGTCGACTTCGGCGTGGCGGTCAACCCGGAATTCCTGCGCGAAAGCACCGCGATCCAGGACTATGACTTCCCGGCCATGACCGTGATCGGCGAATGGGACAGCCAGTCGGGCGACCTGCTTGAGTCGCTGTACAGCGAACTCGACGCGCCGGTCATCCGCAAGCCGATCGAAGTGGCCGAGATGATCAAGTACACCTGCAACGTGTGGCACGCGGCCAAGGTCACCTTCGCCAACGAGATCGGCAACATCGCCAAGGCCGCCGGCGTCGATGGCCGCGAGGTAATGGATGTGGTCTGCCAGGACCACAAGCTCAACCTGTCGCGCTACTACCTGCGCCCAGGCTTTGCCTTCGGTGGCTCGTGCCTGCCCAAGGACGTGCGCGCCCTCACCTACCGCGCCGCCAGCCTGGACGTGAAGGCACCGTTGCTCGACTCGCTGATGGCCAGCAACGTATCGCAGGTGCAGAACGCCTTCGACCTCATCGAGCGCCAGGACAAACGCAAGATCGCCCTGCTCGGCCTTGCCTTCAAGGCGGGCACTGACGACCTGCGCGAAAGCCCCCTGGTGGAACTGGCCGAGCGCCTTATCGGCAAGGGCTACCAGCTGCACATCTTCGACGAGAACGTCGAATACGCCCGCGTGCACGGAGCTAACAAGGAGTTCATCGAAGCGAAGATCCCGCATGTTTCTTCGCTGCTGCACAGCAACCTGGAGCAGGTGATCGACGACGCCGAGGTGATCGTCCTGGGCAACAACGACCCGCGCTTTGCCAGCGCCCTGCAAGCCGGCCACGGCAAGCAGGTGATCGACCTGGTCGGCTTCATGCCCGGCCTGAGCGACAGCCGCACCCAAGGCATCTGCTGGTAACCGCGCCGGCACCCACCGCGCTCCACCTGCCGCAGGCTCACGCCTGGGCGGGGTGGCGCGCGGGCACCGCAAAAACAGGAGTCAAGGCGACATGGATCGACAGCAACCACCCTTCGTGGCACCCGGCTACCTGCGCGCAGCCGCCAGCTTCTTCGGCTGGGCGTGCCTCGCCGGGCTGATCGCGCTGGCCTCGGAGATGGTCGCGCCGCAGTACCTGGACCCGAACCATCACCTGTTCATCTTCATCATCGGCACGCTGGGCATGTGGCGCTACGGCAACGCCATCGTCCACTACCTGCGCGGCATGTATTTCCTGCACTGGAAGTTCCCGCGCCTGCGCCGGCAGGTCGAGCGCCTGGGCGATGCCGCACTGCCCTCGCACATGTTCATGGTGGTGACCAGCTTCCGCATCCCGACCACGACCACCTTCAAGGTCTACCAGTCGGTGTTTCAGGAAGTGCAACGGCTGAACGTGCCGTGCACGGTGATCGCCTCGATCGTCGAAAAAGGCGACGAGACTTTCATCAAGGAGATCATGCGCAATGAGGTCAAGGACCGCGACGACATCAAGCTTGTGATCGTTCGCGCCCGTGGCACCGGCAAGCGTGACGGCCTGGCCCATGCCTTCCGTGCGCTGTCGCGGCAGATGCCGCTGAATGACGCGGTGGTCGGGGTGGTGGACGGCGACACCATGATGCTGCCCGGCTGTGTCGAGCGTGCGGTCAAGCTGTTCGCCGTACTGCCGGACGTGGGCGGCCTGACCACCAACGAATTCTGCGAAGTCGAGGGCAGCCGCTGGATGCGCCAGTGGCACTCGATGCGCTTCGTCCAGCGCCACATCAACATGTGCTCGATGGCGCTGTCGCACCGGGTACTGACCCTGACCGGGCGGCTGTCGTTCTTCCGCGCCGAAGTGATGACCGACCCCGAGTTCATCCGCGACGTCGAAGCCGACTTCCTCGAACACTGGCGCCTGGGTCGCTTCCAGTTCCTCACCGGTGACGACAAGTCGAGTTGGCTGAGCCTGATGCGCGCCGGCTGGAACACCTACTACGTGCCCGACAGCCACACCTTGACCGTCGAGCACCCGCCCAGCGACAGCTTCTGGATTGCCACCCGCCAGCTGATGTTCCGCTGGTACGGCAACTCGCTGCGGCAGAACTTCCGCGCCACCGCCCTGCTCGGCCGCGCCCGCCTGGGGCTGTTCACCCTTTACGTGCTGCTCGACCAGCGCGTGTCGATGTGGACCTGCCTGATGGGCCTGACCGCCTCGGTGGTGGCCGGCCTGGTGTTCGGCATCCAGTACCTGCTGGTGTACCTGTTCTGGGTGCTGATCTCGCGCAGCCTGGTGACGGTACTGTTCGTCTTCGCCGGCCACCCGGTCAGCCCGATGTACCCCTTCGTTCTTTATTACAACCAGATCGTCGGTTCGCTGATGAAGGTCTACGCGATGTTCCACATGGACCAGCAAAGCTGGACGCGGCAGAAGACCACCCTGGCCACTGGCAGCGTCGACTTCGACGCCCGCCTCAACCGCTGGTCCTCGAAGGCGATGCTGTGCTCGTCGATCGCCATCTTCTTCGGGGTCATCACCGTTCTCTTAGAACTCTCGCAACGTTAAGGAAAGGCGCCTGCACATGAGTACCACGAACATTCCCGCGGCCCCGGGCAAGACAGCGGCCAACATCGTCCACGAAGCGGTCGACGAGCGCCAGTACGTGCGCACCCGCATGAACGCGCGGGTGCGGCTGGCCAGTGCCGGGCAGGCCCCGTTCGAAGTGGCCCTGCAGGACATTTCGCTGGGTGGCCTGGGCCTGACCCACGACGCGCCGCTGAAAGTCGGCACGCTGTACGACGCCTCGATCCGCCTGCGCCTGAACCAGGTGGACCTGAACATCGACAGCAAGATCCGCATCGTCTCCCAGCGTGGCAGCGAAGTGGGCGCGCAGTTCGTCGAGCTCGATGCGCAGAAGCGCGACATCCTGCGCTACCTGATCAGCGCCTACATGTCCGGCGAAATCGCTGACATCAATGGCCTGTTCAATGTCATGCAGCGCGAGAACTACATCAAGGAACGCAAGCACAAGTACGCCAGCGCACGCACCCCGGGCGCCCGCCTCAAGGCCTTGACCGGCACCTTGCTGTACACCGCCGCCGGCGTCGCCGCGCTGGCATTCGTCGGCTACAAGGGCTACCTGCTGTTCTTCCGCATCCCGGCGCTGCAGGCCCAGGTGGCGACCAACGCCCAGGTCATCACCATGCCCGACAACGGCTATGTGAAGTACCTGCTGCCCGCCGGCGCCACCGACGTGCAGGCCGGCCAGCCGCTGGCCAGCATCTCCACGCAGCTGGCCACCAGCTTCACCAGCCCGGCCGACATGAAGGCGGTTGCCGACCTGTCGCCTGGCGACCTGCAGACCCTGCTCGGCCGCGCCACCATCGAGACGGTGATCAACAGCCCTTGCGACTGCACGGTTTACTACCCGAACCAGCGCCTGGACGGCTACGGCTACAAGGAAGCCCCGCTGATGCACCTGCTGCCCAAGGACCAGGGCCTGTTCGTGCGCGCCAACGTGCCGTTCGACAAGCTCGCCGATGTCGACCGGGTGAAGTCGGTGGACATGCAGGTGTTCGGCCTCGACCAGCACTACAGCGGCAAAGTGGTCGACGCACGCGTCGACGAGGTCAATCGCAACCTGGCACTGACCATCCAGCCTGACAGCCCGCTGCCGGCCGCGGCCTACCAGAAAGCAGTGGCGGTCGACCTGTTCATGGGCCTGCCGTTCGGCACAGCGCGCTAAACGGCCGAGGACGAAGACGCCATGACCGCCAATATGCCTCCCCGCCTGCTGCTGGCCGGCCTGGCCCTGGCCTGCGCCACCACAGCCAGCGCCGGGCAGAGCCTGGAACAGATCCGCTACGCGCTGTACAAGGACCCGTCGGCCGAGGTCACCACCGACCTGCGCGAACTGGCTGCCCGTGGCGACCTGGCCAGCACCCTGCTGCTTGGCGATGTGCTGGCCGGCCGCGAAGACGCCAGCCGCGCAGAAGTGCTGGCGCTGTACCAGAAGGCCTTTGCCGACGGCCATGGCATGGTCCCTGCACTGGCTTCGCTGGCCCGCCTGATCGACCGCACCCCGAGCCTGCGCGAGGCGCAGCGCCCGTGGATGGCGCAGGCACTGACGCGCTACCCGGCCAATCTCGACCCACGCAACACCAGCACCACGCTGGAAGTGTTCCTGACCTACCCGGAGCTGGTCGACACCGCCCAGGCCGCCCAACTGCTGGCGCTGTACGAGCAGGCCTGCCTGCTCAACTGCCGCCCCGAGCTGTACCACGCCGTGCTCGCCGAGCGCCAGGGCGACCGCGCCAGTGCCGAGCGCTGGTATCGCCAGGCGGTACGCGTGGACGTGCGCGCCCTGGACCGCTACTACGCTTTCCTCGGCGAGCAGCAGGACCGCCTGTTCCCGCCCTTCGCCGACCAGCTCGAAGCTGAGCGCGAGCAGTTGCCGGTGGAGATCATCCACCGCGTCGCCGCGCTGCTCGACAGCATCACCAGCGTGCAGCGCGCCGAACAGGAAGCCGACCGCTACGAGAACCAGGCCAGCGCACCCGGTGCCGAGAAGCTGCCACCCACCCCGGAACAACTGGCCCGCGAAAAAGCCCAGAGCGATGCGCTGAACCTGGCCACCGCCCGTGTCCAGCGCTGGCGCGATGTGGCCGTGGCCCGCGGCTTCGTGCCGGCCATGGTGTCCAAGGCCAACTACATGATCTCCAACCCGACCGAGCACAACGCCGAGGAAACCCAGGCGCTGATCGACCAGGTGCGCGAGCGCGAGCCGACCCGGGCCAAGGCCCTGCAGGCGCAGTTCTACATGGTCAACAACTGGCTGACCCTGGATCCGGACAAGGCCCGCGCACTGATCGAAGAGCTGCGCGCCAGCGGCTACCCCGGTGCCGGCCTGCTGCTGGGCGAGTACTACAGCAAGGGCGTGGCGGACCAGCCCGACCAGGAAAAAGCCCTGGCGCTGTTCCAGGCCGAAGCCGACAAGGGCAACACCGCCGCCTGGTACCGCATGGCCACCCTGCACGCCTACGGCCGTGCCCTGTGCCACGACCCGGTCAAGGCCTACACCTACGCCCGCGTCGCTCTCGACCTGGGTGAGCGCAGCGCGCGCAGCCTGATCAAGCGCCTGGAAAAGACCCTGCCAAAGGATGACATCGAGCGTGCCCTGGCCGCTCGCAACGGGCTGTTCAAGGAGGCCACCCTGTGAAAGTGCATCACCCCCTGTTCGGCGCCCTGCTGGCCCTGGCACCGCTGCCAGCGGCCTTCGCCGCAGAAGAAATCACCGGCCCCGAAGCCGACAGCAACGAACCGGTGCGCGTCGCCGCGCTGGATGGCAGCGAGCCGGTGATCACCTCGGAAGTGTTCAACAAGCTCACCGTGCAGACCGGCTACGGCCCCGAAGACTCCCAGGTCGGCAGCGACCGCGAGATGTTCTACAGCCTGCGTTACGAGCCATCGTTCGCCTGGTACTCGCCGGAAAAGCGCTGGGCCAAATGGATGGTCTATGGCCGCCTGTGGCTGAACTACGACTCCAGCCAGTCGAGCAACCTGACCAACGAAGCGTCCAACGCCAACGAACGCGAGCAACCCGAGGGCTGGTACGCCGAACTTCGCGAGCTATACGTCAAGCGCAATCTGATCGGCGACGACCCGCGCTTCTCTGCCTCGTTCGGCCGTCAGCGCTTCTATGACGACTACGGCATCTGGTGGGACGACAGCCTCGAATCGCTGCGTTTCAATTACCAGGACACCTTCAGCGAGGCGTTCTTTGCCGTCGGCCAGAAGTTCCACAACTACAACACCGACGTCAACCGCCTGGCTGACAGCGAAGAGCGCACCACTTACCTGATGGGCCAGTACGCCTACCGCTGGAGCCAGAACAACCAGGTCGGTCTGCGCCTGATGCACGAGAACGACCACAGCGGCCACGAGGCCGACGACCGCTATGACTTCAAGGGCATGCGCTACGGGCTGTTCTTCAAGGGCGACAACCTCGCCTACCCGGTGCTCAGCGACTACCACCTGGAACTGGCGGCGCTGGACGGCAAGATGGACAACACCGACGGCAACGGAGTCACCACCACCGGCCACAGCAGTAAGGGCTGGGCGGTGCTGGGCGAAGTCGGCAAGCGCTTCGACAGCCTGGCGTGGACCCCGCGCGTGGCGCTGCGAGGCGGCCTGACCGACAAGCCCAGCGACGAGAACGACGGCTTCCGTCTGAACGCCATCCAGTCCGACCGCATCACCCGCACCGGCTCCTACAGCACGCGCCTGACCAGCTCGTTCGTCGCCCTCGACCTGCGCAACCTGAGCTACTACGGCTTCGCCGTGGAGACCCGCCCCACCCCGCGCAGCGCGCTGGACCTGCGGGTAACCCAGCTCGACCTGCGCGATGCCGACGGCACCCTGCCGATCCGCATGAACGGCGATCAACGCGCCGAGCGCAACCGCGCCATTACCCAAGGCAGCAACGGCAACGGGCGCAATGTCGGGCAGATGATCGACCTCAACTACTACTGGAAGATGTTTCCGGTGGCTATCGATGGCAAGCACCTGGACGTCAACGCGCTGGTCAGCGCCAGTTACCTAAATGCCGGCAGTGCATTGGAAACCGGCGATGACTACCAGCTGAGCGTCGGCGTGGTGATCAGTTACTAAGGAAGGGCCGTGCCATGATCTTCGCCTCCAACGTGTTCCTGTTCCTCTACTTGCCGCTGTTCCTGGCCGTGTACTTCCTGGCAAAGGCGCAGTGGCGCTCCACTGTGATCGTGGCCGCCAGCTATATCTTCTATGCCTGGTGGCGGCCGGACTTCCTGATGCTGTTCGTTGGCATCACCTACTGGAACTACTGGTTCGGCCTGCGCATCAAGGCACGCCTGGACGCCGGTAACAAAACCATGGCCCTGCGCCTGCTGTGGATCGGCATCGCCGGCAACCTGTCGACCCTGGGCTACTTCAAGTACGCCAACTTCGGCGCCGAGGTGCTGGCCATGCTGCTGGCGCCGCTGGGCATCAACACCTGGACGCTGGAGAACATCTTCCTGCCGCTGGGCATTTCGTTCTATGTGTTCCATGCCCTGAGCTACATCGTCGACATCTACCGCAAGGACGCCACGCCAACGCGCAACTTCATCGACTTCGCCGCCTTCGTCGCGCTGTTCCCGCACCTGGTGGCCGGGCCTATCCTGCGCTATAGCCAGCTGGCGCCGCAGCTGCGCGAACGCACCCATTCGCTGGAGCTGTTCTCGCTGGGTGTATGCCGCTTCATGCTCGGCTTCATCATGAAGGTGCTGATCGCCGACCGCCTGGCGCCGATCAACGTGCTGTTCGTCAGCGAAGGCACGCTGCAGTTCGCCGATGCCTGGTTCGGCCTGGTGATCTCGACCCTGCAGCTGTACTTCGACTTTGCCGGCTACAGCCACATGGCCCTGGGCCTGGCACTGATGATGGGCTTCCGTTTCCCGGAAAACTTCAACCAGCCCTATGTCTCCCAGAGCATCACCGAGTTCTGGGCACGCTGGCACATGACCCTGGCGCACTTCCTGCGCGACTACGTGTACATGCCACTGGTTCGCAAGCGCGTGGCCGGTGCCCTGCCGGCGCTGATCTGGACCATGCTGCTGTCGGGCCTGTGGCACGGCGCGAGCTTCGCCTTCATCTGCTGGGGCCTGTTCTTTGGCGTGGGCATGGTGATCGAACGCAAGTTCAACCTGGCGACCAAGGTCAGCACCCCCTACCACCTGGGCCGCAACCTGCGCACCGGGGGGCTGATCCTGCTGAGCATGCCGCTGTTCTTCACCATGGACCTGCGCCACAGCATCGACATCTACCAGGCGCTGTTCGGCCTCAACGGCTTCGGCTCGCTGGAACTGTACGTGCTCGGCGCCTCGAAGATGGCCATGGCCTTCGCCCTGGTGGCGCTGGCCTGGCTGGTACTGGCGGGGATCAACAACGTGCGTTTCTACGCCGGCAACAAGGACGGCTACTTCATGCGCCATGTCGGCGCGCTACACAGCGTGTTGCTGTGGGGCGGTTTCCTGCTGGCGCTGAGCAGCCTGGCGGCCAACTCGTTTTCGCCCTTCCTGTATTTCCAGTTCTAGGAGACGGCCATGTACCCGGTGATGAATTCGGCCAGCAAGGCCAATGGCATTCTGTTCGTGGTGGTGTTGGCGGCAATGTTCGTCTATTCGCTGCCACCGGTATTCAGCTTTGCCCGCACCTCGACCGACACCTGGAACCTGTTCGTCGACGGCAAGCTGCTGCGCAAGTTCGAACAGGCCTACGACAAGCGTTTCTTCCTGCGTGACCCGTCGGTGGAGCTGTGGGCCGATGCCCAGTTCCACCTGTTCGGCGAAGGTACCAAGGGCGTGGTGCTGGGCAAGGACGGCTGGCTCTACACCAACCAGGAATACCGCGTGCCCAACGACCTCGAGGCCAACGTGGCGAGCCAGCTGGAGCAGATCGCCAAGGTCCGCACGCAGCTGGCAGAGCATGGCAAGCAGCTGGTGATCCTGCCGCTGCCGATGAAGCTGGACGTGTATGCGGCCCATGCCCAGCATGCCTTCGACCCACGGGTGACCAGCCTCTACGACCACTTCGTCGGCGAGCTGCAAAACCGCCATCTGGACGTGGTGCCGCTGCGCGGGGCCTTCCTCGCCAACCTCGACGGCCCGCAGCTGTTCCTCAAGTCCGACACCCACTGGAGCCCGGAAGGCGCACGGCTGTCGGCCTACGAGCTGGCGCGCCAGCGCCCGCAACTGCTGGGTGACCAGGTGTACGTGTCGCGCAAGGCCGGCGAGAAGAGCGTCAAGGGCGACCTGATGAACTACATCCAGTTCGACCATGCGCGCCTGGCGCCACAGTTCGGCCCCAACCCGATCGCCCTGTACGAAACCCTGAAGGCCTCGCAAGGCGCCGACGACCTGTTCGCCGAGGAAAACCAGAGCCTGCTGCTGGTCGGCACCAGCTACAGCAAGATCGACGACTGGAACTTCGTCGGCTTCCTCAAGGAGGCGCTCAACCGCGACCTGCTGAGCGTCGCCGTAGAGGCCCGTGGCCCGTTCGAGGCAATGAACCAGTTCCTCGCCAGCGACCAGCTGGCCAACACGCAGATCGACACCGTGGTCTGGGAATTCCCCCTGCGCACCCTGCTCGCCCACCGCCCCGGCTCGCTCAGCCGCAGCGCTGCGCCCCAGCATTTCTGACGATTCAAGGAGAGCCTGATGAAACTTACCCAACTGTTCACCACCATCGCCCTGGCCGCTGCCAGCCATGCCGCCCTGGCCGCCGAAGGCAACGCCGACCTGTACGATGCCGTGGCCCCGGCCGACTCGGCGTTCGTCCGCGTGCTGAACCTGTCCGACAGCAACATCGACGTCACCCTCAGCGGCAAGGTCAACCCGCAGCGGGTCGCCGCCGGCCAGCTCAGCGGCTACCGCTTCACCCCTGCCGGCCCGCACAAGATCGCCGTCGGCGGCAAGTCGATCGAGCCGCAGCTCAAGGCCAATGCCGCCAGCACCGTGGTCTACGACGGCAAACAGCTGAAGCTGATCAGCGACAAGTACGTCAACGAGCCGAAGAAGGCACAGATCGCCTTCTACAACCTGACGGCCAACCAGGCCGCGTTGAAAACCTCCGATGGCAAGCACGACGTGGTCGAAGCGCTTGGCAATGGCGAGACCGGCACGCGCATGGTCAACGAGATCAAGATCGACTTCGCCGCCTACCAGCAGGACACCAAGGTCGCCAGCTTCGACGAGCAGTTCCTCAAGAAGGGCCGCTCCTACAGCTACGTGCTGCTGCCCGGCAACCGCAGCATGACCCTGGCCAACAGCATCGACCCGACCGAGTGATGATTGCCCTGCAAGGATGAATGGCACATGAAGACCCTTGTACCTTTTGGCCTGAGCGCTGCCCTGGCGTTGCTCAGCCTGCCCGGCCAGGCCGCGCAGCCGGCCCCGGCTGCCCAGGTGGCCAAGCCTGGCTGCGAGAACCTGCAGTGCATGGTCTGCCCGGCCTTGAGCGACCCGCAACACTATGCTGAAGGGCGCATGAAACTGATGCGCGAGATCGTGCCTGGCAAGGACCGCTGGCTGTTCCGCTCGGCCGTCGACCTGACCAATGACTTCGGCATCCCAGCGCCAATGCGCCCGGAGTTCGCCCGCCTGATGCAAGCCTTCGAGCGCCAGGGCATCCATGTGGCCATGGCGATCCAGCCGACCCGCGGGCTGATGCACCGCGACAAGCTGTTCGCCGACCAACTGCATGGTTTCGACTACGCCCGCGCCAGCAACAGCCTCAGTGCCTACCTCGGCCAGTTGCGCCAGGGGGGCGCGGTGGTGGCGCCGATGATGCAGCTGGTGCAGCAGCCGCCGAAAGGCGAGTACTTCTTCCGCCGCGACCACCACTGGACGCCCACCGGCGCCGAGGCCACCGCGAAACTGATGGCCGAAGAGATCCGCCGCCAGCCGTTCTATGCCGGGCTGACCAAGAAGGCATACCGCACCGAGCCGGGCGTGATGGTGCCCAAGGACGGCACCATGAACCTGGCGATGAGCAGCATCTGCGGCAACAACTACGGTTTCCAGTACGTGCGTGGCTACCAGACCATCCCCGTGGCCGCAGGCGCCGACGCGCTGTTCGACGAGGCTCCGGACCCGCAAGTGATCCTGGTCGGCGACAGTAACGCCGCGGCCCGTGAGGACGAGAGCAAGCAGTTCAACTTCGATGGCTACCTGAAACAGTATCTGGATGTCGATATCCTCAACTACGCCCTGCCTGGGGTGGGTGAAGATGGCTCGCTGCTGGAGTACCTGTTGTCCAGCGACTACAAGCCCAAGGCACCGCCCAAGCTGATCGTCTGGGAGCTGCCGGCCAACTACCGGCTCGATTCGCCGCTGATGTATCGCCAGCTGGTGCCGGCGGTTCAGGGTGGTTGTTCGGCAAGCAAGGAAGTGCTCGGCGCGAAATTGCAGCGCCCGGCCTTGAAAGTGGGTGAGCGCATCGAGCTGCTGAGCAATGCCGGCAGTGGTCGCCAGGCGCTGTCAAAAGGGTTCCTCGACATTCGCCTGAGCGACAAGAACGTCAAGGACTTCTACATCATCGTCTATTACGACAACGGCGCGCGGGACAAGGTGTGGTTCCGCCGTGACGCGGTGGTGACCGGTGGCCAGTACTACCTGGAACTGAACAAGGCACCGGAGTTTGCCGGGGCCAACCTGTTGTCGGTGTTCATGGAGCCGACCAAAGCCGGGACTGTGGCGACCGATGTGGAGACCCGGCTATGCCTGTAATACCGCTGATTGGGGCCGCGTTGCGGCCCTTGGGGGGGGGGGGCGGAAAAGGAGG
>NZ_JBKGGW010000021.1:0-97937 GCF_052041945.1 Pseudomonas sp. SMN11
GGGGGGGGGGGGTGGGCCTTGTAGGGGAAAAACAAACAAATAGGCCCATAAGCCTTGCACAGGATCAGGACCTTGGTTCGCGGGTGCCCAGCACATCGCGGATGTTGTCCACCACATTGCTGTCTTTGATCACGTCGCTCAGCCAGCCTTCCAGCGGCATGTTGCCCCACTTGATGGCGCGTTCGATCAGGTAGGGCACCGGGCTTTGCGGCTCGCTCTGCTTGAAGAACTGGGCGATGCCCGCGAGCATGGTGAAGGCCTCGTCGCGGGTCAGTGGCGTGGTGCGCATGGGCGCAGGCGCGGGGGCCTGGACTGGCGTGTTCATCGGTTCACCTGCTTCGCTGGTGGGGGCAACGGTGGCCACGGACTCTGCCACCGGCACGACGACCGGGTGCAGTTCGACGCCGCGGTCCTTGAGCAGTTTCTCGGCCAGTTGGCTGGCGCGCGACAGCATGTCGGCGAGGCTGGCGAAGCTCGGGGCCTCAGAGCCGAACAGTCGGTCGGCACTGGCCTGCAGGCGGTTGCAGGCCTGCAGGCTGGCGGCAATCTGCATGGCCTTGGTGCGCAGGTGCTCGGTGTCGCTGAGGGCGACCGAACGCTGGAAGATCTCGGCGTTGATCTTGCCTTCGTTCAGCGCGGTCTGCATCGCCTTGGGGTTCTGCAAGGCGAGGTTTTCTACGTGGCGTGATTCGTCATAGCGCAGCACGCCAAAATTCTGCCCTTGGGTGATGGGCAAGCCACCGGCAATGTCGGTGAGCGTGGTCTTGAGCCAGGCAAGGCGCGCGGCGCGCTCGTCCAGGCCGTCTTCGAGCGACGGGTAGGCGCTGTCCCAGAACGTGTCGAGGATACGTTCGGTCAACGTCAGGCCGAAGCTGATACCTTCAAAATGCTCGCGTTGTGCCAGGCCTTCGCTGAGCCAGGCGACCAGCATCAGGTCCTTGCTCTGCTGCGCCAGCCCCTGGGCCGAAAGATCGATGACCTGTTCCCAGTCGGCGGTTTTCAGGTCGGTCTGCCAGTCGCCCTGGGTCAGGTAGTCTGGGTCTGCCCGGCGCGCCTCCTTGATCTGGTCGAACAAGGCAGAGAAGCTCAAGTCTTCGCCACTGCCACCATCGATCGGTGCGGCCAGCTCGGCCAGCGAAAGTTCGTTGAGGATTTCAGGCATATAACACTCTGATCAGGGGAGGGGAGCGGCGCGCCGGGCAAGCCGGCACGCAGCGGAACATGGGCCGCCTGCGCGGCCCATGGGCAAGCCAGTGCTTAGGCGAACACTTTGTTCGCGGTGCGGTCCCAGCCACCGACGATGTTGCCGCCAGCCTGGCCGTCGGTGCGGTTCTGCTGGGTGTAGGTGGTCTTGATGCGAGCGAAGTTGAAGCTGATCTCTTCGATCGGCAGGTCGCTCACGGCCTTGTCTTCACCGCCCTGGTTGCCACCGGCGACGAAGCGGACCGACGACACCACGACTTCTTCCATGTCGATGGTCAGGTAGGTGACCTTGTCGCCACCGGCACGGTTGACGTTCAGTTTCAGCTTGGAGATGTGCTTGCCAGTGCAGCAGTGTTCGAACAGCTTGGCCGAAGCCTTGTCGACTGCCTTGCGGATCTTGAAGTCGCTCAGGGCAACGCGCTCGGAGGACGCACCGCCCGAGGAGCTGGCGGTAGCCGAGGTGGCCTGGGTGGCGCCGTACTCGTAGCCCAGCACTTCGATCCAGTCCTTGTGCTTGTCGTCCAGTACTTCGCCTGGGATGCCGTCGATTTGGATATACGCGTCAAAAGCCATTGTGAAACTCTCCATTAACATCATTTGAAGGGTTGCTCATGCACCCCTTGGTTTTGACCTCGCCGAACACGTCGGCAGAGGTAGCTTGCCGCCCCCCTGGCCTCCTCCTGTGAGGCCCGGGTGGCCGGTTCTTGCGGCGCGGCCTCAGTTGAGCCCGCGCACTTCGATTTCCACCCTTCGGTTGGGTTCCAGGCACTTGATCAGCTGCGCCCGTGGCTGCTGCATGTCGCAGTTGACCAGCGGCTTGCGGCTGCCCTCGCCCTGGGCGACCACCAGTTCGGCGGGCACGCCCTTGCCGACCAGGTAGGTGCGGATGGTCTGCGCCCGTTGTTTCGACACCTGCAGGTTGCCCTGGCTGTCGCCGAGCTGGTCGGCGTGGCCGGAGATGACGATCTTGCCGATGTTGGGCGTGTTCAGCAGTTTGCTGGCGATCGCGCTCAGCTGATGCTGGCCTTCGTTCTTCAGGCTCTGGAAGTCGGCGCGGCCGAAGGCGAACAGCGTGTCGGACTCCAGCGTGATGGTCTCGATCGAGCGCAGCGACTGGGCCCGCAGGCTGTCGATGTAGTTGCGCGAGCTAGACATCAGGAAGGCGTTGTCGAGGATGCGTGGCACGTCCGGTTCACGGATCTGGTCGCTGTAGAATGTGATCTGGCGGCTGGCGTACAGGTAGTCCTGGTTGCCGCCCTCGCTGCCGGCTGCAGCCATGCTCTTGCCGGTCTGGCGGGCGATGGCCGGGTACCAGTAGTCCGGCAGGCGCGCCTTGAGGAAGGCCGGGTCGGCCTTTTCACGCTGGGCCGGCGACAGCATCACGTAGGTGTCCAGGGTCGCCTTGCCGAAGTCGGCGATCGACTGGGCACGGTTGTCATGGGGCAAGGCTTCGGCCTGCACGCTGTCGACGCCGCTGACTGGCTGCAGCTCGCGGGCGTTGCGCTGGTAGACCTTGAGCGTGGTCAGCAGGTACAGGGTGCGGGTCAGGTTGTCAGCCGTGGGCTTGAGCATCACGTTCTGCAGGGTGGCGAAGTAGCGCGTGCGCACGATCGGCTCCACCTCATGGCCCTGGTACAGGCCCAGGCGCATGCCCAGCGGCACGCCCTGTTCGTGGTGCTGCTGATAATAGTGCGCAGTCCAGAAGCGCAGGCGGTCGAGGCTGCGCCAGGCGGCGTACTGGCCGCTGGCGGCCTTGTCTTCGGCCTTGGCCTGGGCCAGCTCGCCGGCAATGCTGGCCAGGGTGGCGCGGTTGTTCAGGTACGACCAGCCCCACAGGCTGCACAGCACCAGGCCGGCCAGGCTGGCGGCGGCCACCCAGGCGCCCTTGCGCCGGCGTTCGCGACGGTTGCTGGTGTACAGCGCCACCAGGTGCTGGTCGGGGATGATCACCTTGCGGAACAGGCTGTTGATGAACAGGGGCGCGGGGTGGCTGCCAGCACCGGCCGCGTCTGCATCATGTTCCAGGGCGAAGCGCTCGGCCACATGCTGGCCGTGGCTGCCCCACTGGGCTTCGTCAGCCTCCAGCGCAGCGGTGAAATAGAAGCCACGGAGCATTTCGGCATTCTGGTAGGGGTTGGCACGCAGCAGGCTGTCGACGAACTGCTGCAAGCGCGGCTTGAGCGCCGCCAGCTCCAGCGGGAAGCGGTAGGCCGCGTCGTTCTGCCGGGTCACCTGGATGTCCTGCTGCACCAGTTGCTGGCTCGCCACGTGCTGCCAGTAACCGGTCAGCTCGTCCATCGCCTTGCCGAAACGCTGGCCCCAGTCGGCCTGCTCATAGCCCTTATGCGAGAAGGTCTTGCCCATCACCTCGCCGCGTGCGGCATCGTCCAGCTGGCGGTAGAACGGGGTGAAGCCCGGGATCAGGTCGCATTTGGTGAACACCAGGTAGATCGGCAGGCGTACTTCCAGCAGCGCACAGCTTTCCTGGATGCGCTCGCGCAGGCGCTTGGCCACGCGCTCCTGGTCTTCGGCCGTGCCATGCAGGATGTCGGCGATGCTGACGCTGACGATCAGGCCATTGAGCGGGCGGCGCTGGCGATGCTGACGCAGCAGTTGCAGGAAACCTCGCCACTTGCCGGCTTCTTCGGGGCTGTTCATATAGCGCCCGGCGGTGTCCAGCAATACCGCTTCGGAGCTGAAGAACCAGTCGCAGTTGCGTGTGCCGCCCAGCCCGGATACCCGTGCGCCCTCGCGTTCTGCGTAGGGGAAGTTCAGGCCCGATTGCAGGATCATGGTGCTTTTACCTGCAGCCGGCTGGCCGATCACCAGGTACCAGGGCAAGGCGTACAGTGCATCCTTGGCGGCGGTGCCGCGCGGCTTGTTGCTGTGCAGGCGTTCGATGCTCTGCAGCAGGCGCTCGCGCAGCAGGCTGATTTCCTCGCGGTCGGCCGGGGTGGCGTTGAGCACGGCCTGGTCGGCGTCGTCACGCAACAGGCCTTCAAGGTTGTGATGCTGGCCGGCACCCCGGTACAGCAACAGGACATAGCCCGCCGACAGCAGCAGGAACACGCCGATGCCCGCCAGCAGGCTGTGCAGCGAAGCGAAGCCCAGGGCACGGCCGATCGCCCAGACCAGGAAGATCGCCAGGAAGAACGCCACCCCCAGCAGGTAGGGTTGGTAACGCAGGCAGTAGTACTTGATCTTGTTCATACAGGCGTCGCATCCAGCGCATCGACGAACTGGTCGATGACGTGTTCAAGAGGTCGGTCGTAGTCGTGTTGGCGTGGTGCCGCTGCCAGCGGGCCGAGCAGCGCCAGGTGCTGATGCGCTTCGGCGCAGCTGCTGAGCAGGCGATAGGCGCTGCTGGCGTGGCGCGACGGGAAGCAGTACAGTCGCGGGTGCATGAAGTCGTCGGCCAGCAGGCTCACCGCCGGCACGCTCGGTTGCCCGCTCAGGCGTGTCAGCCAGGTCAGCCAGAGGTCGGCCGTAGGGTTTTTCAGGCCGCGTTCGGCCGGCAGCGGCAGTTCGATGCCGCCGTCGAAGTCGCCGTGCAAGGCGGCCCGGCTGGCCTGCAGCCGCGCCAGCGCTGTGGCACTGTCGAAACTCGGCCAGGAGCCGTGCAGGGCGCGGGCGATATCGGTAAAGCTGAAGTCGTGGAGGAACTTGGCGTGTACCCGGCGGAACAGGTCCAGGTCCTGGGGCTTTAGCGGGCGCAGGGCCTTGATCCGCTCGAACAGGCTGGCGCGGTCGGCGCCTTGTACCGCCTGGTGCAGCAACGGTTTGATCTGCGTGCTGAACAGTTCACCGAGGGTGAACGGGTTGAGCAGCGCTGCGCCTTCCTCGCCCTTGAGCAGCTGGAAGATGAAGAACGGGTAGCGCCGCTGGCTGGCGTCATGCGAGCTGAGCAGACCACCGAGCAGCCAGTTGCCATTGCGCGCACGGTAGTTGAAGAAGCACATCGGCAGTGCGTCAAACAACGCCTGCCAGTCTTCGCGGTGGCGCATGGCCGCCAGCGAGGACTGCAGCCAGGCGTCGAACTCGCAGACTTCCTCCGCCGCGCCATGCAGGCTGACGAAGTCCGCGCTCGACGGCAACTTGCCGAAGCAACCGATCATTGCGCGCCCCTGTCGTTGAGGGCGCTGAGGGCCTTGACGTCACCCAGGTCGGTCAGCTTGACCCCACCGAAGTTGCGCACCACCAGGCTCACCCGGCCATTGGCGGTGTTCCAGCTGAAGCGCTGCTGGATGCCGTCGAGGTCTTCGACCCGGGCGCTTTCGTTCATGCGCAGCAGGCCCCAGCGCCCCGGGAAGTCGAACACGGTGACCCGCGCGCCGCTCAGGGTGACCACGTCCAGGCGGGCGCCCGGGGCGTTGCTGGTGCCTGGCCAGGCAAAGCGGTTCCAGCTGCTGCGGCCGTTGCGGTAGTGCTGCTCCTGGCCGTCGAGGGTGAACACGATGTCGGTGAAGCTGGCCGAGGGTTCCAGCATGATCTCGAAGCCGTTGTCACGATCCGACAGGCTGGCGATCACCTGGCCCACGGAGCTGGCCTTGTCGATGCTGTTGAGCATGCCCGGGTTGACCAGCGCGGGCCCCTTGCCATCGCCAGCCCCCAGGCCTTCACCGCCGGCCAGATTGCCGATTTCATTGCGTTTGAAAGCCGGGAGCAGGCCGCTGTCAGGGTCGACGAAACGCTGCAGATCTTTCACCGAGGCCTCGTTGCGGCTGCCGCCGGCAATCGGGTAGCGGTGCGCCATGACCTGCTCCCACGGCTTGGCGATCTGCTGCGCCCAGGCCTTGGCGATCTGTTGCCCGGCCGGGTCGCGCAGGGTCGCCCAGGCGTACTGGATCGGCAGGCTGAACAGCCCCTGCAGCGAGCGCGACAGGCCGTCCTGGCTGGTGTCGACGCTGCTTTCCACGTAGTTGCGTACGGTGGTGACTTCGCTCGGCTGGCCTTCCAGGGTTTCGCTGATCAGCTGCTTGCTGCTCTTGCCCACATCCTGCGAACGCTGGATGTTGTTCATGCGCACCTTGAGCTTGCGCAACGCGGCCAGGTAGCGGTCCATGATGGTGCTGTCGGCGCCTTCGGCGTTGTTCTCGGCGAACACTCGCGCCACGGGTTCGAAGCGCTTGGCCAGGCTGCCGTCATCGACCGCCGGCAGGACCGGGGCGACGTCAACGGGGCGGGCGTCTTTGCTGTCGAGCAGGCCGGTCACCTTGCTCCAGAAGCCGTCCTCATGGGCGGTACCCGGGGCCGGGATGGCATGCTTGACCGGCAGGTCCCACTGGGTGTTGTCGTTGACCGCCGCCAGCAGGTTCTTCACCGGCGAGTTCTGCACGTCGCTGAGCAGGCCCAGTTGCTGGGTGGCCGAGGCCAGGTCGGCGAAGTGGCGCACGCCGACGCTGCTGACCATCTTGTACCAGGCCTGGGTGTAGTCGCGCTTGTAGCGGGTCATGAACTCGCGGACGAAGTTGGCCTTCTGCACGATGGCATCGCCGCCTTCGCCGTCCAGTACCCAGTCCGACTCGTTGCGCGGGTTGCCCGACACCAGCTTGATCAGCTCGGGCTTGACGAAGGTGTCCCAGCCTTGGCGGGTGTATATCGCCGGTACGCCAGCAGAGCCATACAGCAACGCGCGGCCCGGTTGCGGCACCAGGTCGTTGAGGCTCAGCGCCGGGAACTGGCGGCTCGATTCGAGCTGCAGGCGCAGGTATTCGCGATCGACCAGCGAGCTGGAGATCATGAACGACTTGAGGTTCTCGCGGGTTTCGGTGATCAGTTGCTCGTTGCGTGGCAGCGACGGTGCCTGGCCCTGTTCCAGCAGCTGCACGTAGAGCGGGGCGTTCTCGTCGATCACGCCGGCATCGGCCATGGTGCCTTCACCTGCGGCGCTGGCCCAGGCCTGGGGTAGGCTGGCGGCGACGAAGGCAGCGTCCGGGTGGGCCTGCGGCTCGGTCAGCAGCAGGTACAGTTTGAGGGTGTTGTAGGCATCGATGATCGACGCCACTTGTTGCTCGTCGAGGCGCCCGAGCATTTCCTCGGACAACGACAGGCCGCCGGTGGTGGCCGACAGGTCGGCGGCATCGCTGGCGGTGGCCAGGTTGACCTTGGCGGCATAGCCACCCATGCGGGTATTACTCAACGCAGCCTGGGCCTTGGCGGCAACAGCCGGAGCCAATGGCTTGCCATTGCGCTTCTTCTGCGGGGCCGGGGTGAATTCCAGTTCCTGATTGATACCGCTGGCGAAGGTGTTGAACGCGCGCATCTGCAGTTGCAGGCTGCGGGCGATCGGCTCCAGCGCCTGGCTACGCAGTTGCGCCAGGTAGGCGGTGCGGGTCACCTGGTGGATTGCCTCGCCATGGTACAGGCCGGCACTCAGTTGCAGCGGTACGCCCTGCAGGCGATGGGCCTCGACGGTGGCCATCTGTTCGCGCAGCACTTCCAGGCCCTTGCCGGCGGCCAGTAGCTGCTCGCGGCCCTCTGCCTGCTCGATCTGCGCCAGTTGCCCGCGCAGGCTTTCCAGCCATTGGCGGTTGTTGCTGAACGACAGCGCTTGCCAGCCAATGAACAGCACGCCAGTGGCAGCAGCCAGGGTCAGCAACAGCGGGCTGAAGCCGGCCTGGCGGCCCATGCGCGACTGGAACAGGGTCAGGTCACGGTCGGGGAAGATCACCCGGCGGAAGGTGTCGGTGATGAAGTAGCTGCGGTTGCCCGCAGCCTTGCTGGCGTTTGCAGTGCCGTCATCGTGGGCGGCCTTCAGGGCGAACTCGTCGGCGATGGCGTCTTCGTAGACCTGTCCCAGGTGCTGGTCGGTATGCAATGCACTGGTGAAGTACAGGCCGCGCAACAGCAACGGCGCGCCGCCGCGGTGGCCACGGGTGAAGTGTTCGAGGAACTGCTCGAGCACACCGCTGAGGGCGGCGAAGTACTGCGGGAAGTTCAGCAGGATGCTGTCGGCCTCTGAGCCGAGGGCGATCATCTGCGCGTCGACGTGCTGGCGCACATGGCCCTGAAGGTTCTTCAGGCGCGTCTGCAGCACTGCATGCAGGCCATTGCTGTGGATTTCCGAAAGGCCGAAAGTCATGCCCAGCGGTTGCTGGCGTTCGTTCAGGTCGAGGCCGCCGAAAGCCTGGGTGAAGCCCGGCAACTGGTCAGTCTTGCTCAGCATCAGATAGATCGGCGGGTTGGCGTCCAGGCAATCCGCGTACTCTTCCACTCGCGCCACCAGCTGGGCGGCCAGGGCGTTGCGTTCTTCGCTGTTGGCGGCCAGCAGCTCGGGCAGGCTGACCACCAGCACCAGGCCGTTGATCGCCGCCTTGCCACGCTGCTTGCGCAGCATGCGCAGGAAGGCCGAGAACTCGCTGGCCGACTGGTCGTCGCGCAGGTAGCGGCCGGCGGTGTCGATCATTACCGCGTCAGGGCTGAAGTACCAGTCGCAGTGCTGGGTGCCGCTTTCACTGTCGTTGGCCGTGGCGATGCTGGCCGACAGGCCGGAATGGGTCAGCAGCGAAGTCTTGCCGGCGGCCGACATGCCGATCACCAGGTACCAGGGCAGGTCGGACAACGCCGCCTTGCCGCCGCCGCCAGCAGAGCGGTCGGTGCGCAGCATGGCGATGGCGTGCTTGAGGCGCTCGCGAAGTACCTGCTGGTCACGGAACTCGCCAGTGGCGTTCCACGAGCGGTCGACCTCGATCTGCAGCAGGTTCTCCAGGTTGTGCTCGGCGCGGATGCGCTGATACTGGCGCAGCACGATCACCAGCAGGAAGCAGGCGCTGATGATCGCCAGCGCTTCAGGCACGTGATGACGCAGCCACGGCACCAGCGGCGCAACCAGCCAGCAGATCAACAGGCTCACCAGCCACAACAGTGGCAGGAGAATCCAGAAACTTTTCAACAGACGCAGTAATGTTTTCATGTCTTCCTGACTCGGCTACCTGGGGTGTGCTCAGGCACTGAACAGCTGGCGGATTTGTTCGGAAAGGGCGGCGACGTCCTTGTCCAGCAACCAGTCGAGCGTCAGGTACACGGCGACGCAGACCAGCGCGATCAGCGCCAGGTACACCCACAGCGGCACTTCGTGGCGCAGCATCTGCGACACCTGGTCGGGCAGCGCCCAGTCCGGCGACAGGGCCTTGGGCGCCTTGCGGTAGCGGGCGATGTCCTGGCCGAGGGTGTTGGCCAGGTAGCGCAGCTGGTCTTTCTGGCCCAGGCCGAACTTGCCTTCGAAGCCCAAGGCCAGGCACAGGTGATACACCTCGAGCACGTCGATGTTCTGCTTGACGTCGGCACGCAGCGCGTCGACCTTCTCGTAGAAGCCTTCACCGGCCAGGTGCACCCCGAAGTAGCGGAACTGCAGCGGCTGCAGCTCGAAGTGCCGGCGCAGCTCGTTGTCCCCCGAGCGCAGCACGCTTTCGTCGAGGAACGCGCACAGCGCGTACTGGGTGTCCTTGACCTGCTCGACGCTGTAGTTGGCGGCGCGGGCATCGCGTTCGAGGTTGGCGAAGAAGCGCTCGACGCTGCCTTCGAAGGCCTGAACCGAGGTGACCTGGCGGCCACGGCGCACGATCAGCGCCATGCTGATGAAGTCCTGGACCAGGTCCTTGAGTGTCGGTTTGTCGCTGGCGGCCGCGACGGCGCCCTGTTGCAGTACGGCTTCGGTCATTTGAGCACCGCCATCAGTTCAAGCTTTAGGTTGGTAAAGGCGCTGGGCGCGTAGAAGCACACGGTCTGGGCATTCATCATTCGCTCATACACATGGCCGTGGGGCTCGATGGCGAAGTACTGGTTGTCCAGGCGCACCGGGATCGCGTTGGGCAGCCGCGCGGCGTGGTTGAGGGTGACGCCGGGCATGGCGCTGTTGACCACCACTTCGATGTCTTCCGGCGAGCCGACCTTGAATGCCCGCGGCACCAGTTCCAGGAGGCTGGCACCGGGCATGTCGGCCTGCACCGAGACGTAGAAGTCAGCCTCGGCCAGGCGCGGGTCGCGCAGCTGGCCCTGCCAGTACGACGGCTTGGTCTGGGTGAGGTTGATGACGATGCACTGGTTGGGCACCACGTTGTCGAGCATCACCCGGATCATTTCGTCGAGCTTGACCAGCGATGCCGCCGGGTCGCGGTGGTCGTACTCCGGGACGTCGCTGAGCTGGCTGTCGAGGGTGAAAGTCAGCAGGCCGCCGGCCAGGTCGGCGAGGAACAGGTACAGGCGCTCCGGGTGCAAGCGCGGGTGGGCCAGCAGGTGGGCAAGCTGCGGGTGGGCACGGTTAACCGTGTTCAGCAGCCAGAACAGGGTGACGTCGCTGGAGCCGAACTCGGCGATCTGGTCGGCACGCTCGCGGCGTCTGCCGGACAGCGCCTTGCTCTTGGCCTGCAGGGCGCCGAGCAAGCGCTTGCCGATACCGGCCAGGGTCTCGTGGTTGCCCAGGTGCAGGGTAGGGTGGACGAAATGCGGGTCGAGGTTGAAGCCGCCCATGCTGTTGCGCGTGAGCTTGGCCAGCGGGCAGTGGCTGTAGCCGTCGAGGCTGTCGCCGTCGACCAGCAGCACCACGTTCAGGCGCAGGCTGGTGATTTCGTTCTCCAGCTCGCCTTCGTTGAGGTCGGGCAGGGTGTCGAACTGCTTGCGGAAGCGCCGGGCGGCCTTGTGCTCCTCGCCGTCCTCGACGTAGTTGAGGCCGAACGGCTCGGGCAGCTTGAGCGCGGCATGGACCTTCAGCTCGTTGGCCTTGAGTAGGTCCTTGAGGTCGCGTGCGGCCGGCAGCGGGTCGTGCTGCGGTGCGTCGTACAGGCTGCCGTCGGGAAACACCAGCTTCAGGCGCTTGAGCTGCAGCGAACCGTTGGCCAAGGCATCCTCGTCCACCTGCAGCGCCTGCACGCCCCAATGGAACGGGGTACCGCGCAGGGTTGCTTCGGCCAGCTGGTGCTGGTGGAACTCATCCTGGTACTGGAAGTGCTGGGGCAGCAGGAACATGCCTTCCGACCACATCACCCGGCTCTGCTTGCTCATTTGACGCTATCCACTAAAGAGTTGAGGGTTTTGTCCGCGGCGTTCTGTGCCGACTGGCCGGCCACATCGGTGGCCTTGTCGAGCACGGCGTCCTGCACCTTGTCGGCCAGGGACGGCGTGGCCTGTTCGGCCTTCTTCGCGGCCGCCAGTTGGTCGGCGGTTGGCGGTTTGTTCAGTACGTCGACGCCGCGCATGGCGCTGATTTCGGTCTTGTCCACCAGCACCCGCAAGCCGTCGGAGGAGAACCAGATGCCATCCTTGCGCAGCGACTCGGCGTCGAAGGCAACCTTCCAGCGCGCGTCCTTTTCATCGCGGAAGAACGCCGCCACACCGACGTAGCGCGCGCTCTTGGCCAGAGGCCATTGGTCGATCTGGCCAATGCCCGGCAGCAGGGTGATCTCGCGAGCCTCGACCAGGGTGTTGCCTAGGGCCTTTTCCGGGGTGTCCCAGAGGGCCTCGGCATCGGTCGCGGCGAAGCGTTCGAGGTCGGTCAGCTGGTACACGCGCATCACCACCGACAGCGGTTTGCCCTCGACATCGGGATTGAGCTGGTTGCCGCCGTCGGACGTCAGGATGACCTTCTCGTTGTCGGCCAGCATGTCGGCCGCCCAGCTGTCATTCATGCGCTTGCCGATGCGGTCGGTGACCCCACAGCCAGCCAGCGTCAGCAGCAGGGCGGCGGTGGTCAGGCGCTTGAGGGCGGTGTGTTTGAGTTGCATGACGGCTAAACCTCCTTGTACGGGTCAGGCCAGGCGGTAGGCGAAATCGCCATCGCTGCCCAGGTCGATCGCCAGGCGCTCGATCGGCGCATCCTGGGCCATGCGCTCGAGCACGCGTTGGGCGAGCTCGGGCATCAGGGTCTGGGACAGGATGTTGTCGATGTTGCGCGCACCGCTGTCGACCTCGGTGCAACGAGCGGCAATGGCCTTGACCAGTGCCTCGTCGTAGCTCAGTTCGGCCTGGTGGTTGCGGGCGAAGCGCTTGGCGATGCGCTCCAGCTTGAGGGCGACGATGCGCTCGAGGATCTGGTCCTGCACCGGGTAGAACGGCACGATGCTCAGGCGGCCGAGGAAGGCCGGCTTGAACACCTGGTTGAGCTCGTCGCGCAGGCCTTCGACGATGGCCTCCGGCGTCGGCAGTTCGCTGGCGTTCAGGCAGGTCTGCATGATGCGTTCGGTGCCGGTGTTGGAGGTGAGGATGATCACCGTGTTGCGGAAGTTGATCTCACGGCCTTCGCCGTCGTCCAGCACGCCCTTGTCGAACACCTGGAAGAACAGTTCGAGTACATCGGGGTGGGCCTTTTCCACCTCGTCGAGCAGCACCACGCTGTACGGCTTGCGGCGCACGGCTTCGGTCAGCACGCCGCCTTCGCCGTACCCGACGTAGCCGGGTGGCGAGCCCTTGAGGCTCGATACGGTGTGCGCCTCCTGGTACTCGGACATGTTGATGGTGATCAGGTTGCGCTCGCCGCCATACAGGGTGTCGGCCAAGGCCAGCGCGGTTTCGGTCTTGCCGACGCCGCTGGGGCCGAGCAGCAGGAACACGCCGATAGGCTTGTTCGGGTCTTCCATGCGCGCGCGGGAAATCTTGATGCGCTTGCCAATCTCGTGCAGGGCGTGGTCCTGGCCCAGCACGCGCTCGCCTAGCAGGGCCGGCAGGCGCTGCACGGTGTCGATCTCGTCACGCAGCATCTTGCCCAGCGGGATGCCGGTCCAGCCGCTGATGACCTGGGCGATGGCGCCGCTGTCGACCAGCGCATGGACCAGTGGCTGGTCGCCTTGCACGCGAGCCAGCTCGGCGCGCAGGGCGTTGAGCTGGGCGGCATCGGCGTCGTTGGCGGCGTCCAGCGCCTTGAGCTGTTCGACCAGCGCCAGCTCTTGCTGCCACTGCTCGTTCAGTTGCTGCTCCTGTTGTTGCTCGGCCTGCAGGGCCGCCTGCAGCTCGCCGAGGCGGCGGGCGTGGTCGTGGCCCTTGCCGGCTTCGTGGCCAAGCACGGCGATTTCGGCCTGCAGGTTGTCGATCTGCCGGCGGCAGTCTTCCAAGGCACCCGGCTGCGACGATTGCGCCAGAGCGATTCGCGCGCAGGCGGTGTCGAGTACGCTGACGGCCTTGTCGGGCAGCTGGCGGCCGGTGATGTAGCGGTTGGACAGGCGCACCGCCTGCACCAGCGCTTCGTCCATCACCGCCACCTTGTGGTGCTCGCGCATCTTGCCGAGCAGGCCACGCAGCATGTGGATGGCCTTGTCTTCGTCAGGCTCTTCGACCTTGACCACCTGGAAGCGGCGGGCGAGGGCGGCGTCCTTCTCGAAGTACTTCTTGTACTCGGCCCAGGTGGTGGCAGCGATGGTACGCAACTCGCCACGGGCCAGGGCCGGTTTGAGCAGGTTGGCGGCATCGTTCTGCCCGGCCTGGCCGCCGGAGCCGATCAGGGTGTGGGCTTCGTCGATGAACAGGATGATCGGGTGCAGGCTGCGCTTGACCTCTTCGATCACGGCCTTGAGGCGGTTCTCGAATTCGCCTTTTACCCCGGCACCGGCCTGCAGCAGGCCCAGGTCGAGGGTGTGCAGGGCAACGTCCTTGAGCACTGCGGGCACATCGCCCTGGGCGATGCGCAGTGCCAGGCCTTCGACCACGGCGGTCTTGCCGACGCCGGCTTCACCGGTGAGAATCGGGTTGTTCTGCCGGCGGCGGGTGAGGATGTCGACCATCTGCCGCACCTCGAACTCGCGGCCCAGCACCGGGTCAATGCGGCCTTCGCGGGCGCTCTGGGTGAGGTTGACGGTGTACTGGTCCAGCGCCGGGGTCTTGCCAGCGGCCTTGGCATTGCCGGCCACCGGCGCTGCCGGGCTGGCCAGGGCGCTGGCCTGTTTCGATTCGGCGCTGCCTTCGACCAGGGCAGCGAGGTTCAGGCGCAGGTCGTCGGCATTGATCTTTTCCAGCTCCGGTGCCGAAGCGACCACCACGCGGCGCAGTTCGGCATCGTCGAGCAGGGCTTGCAGCAGGTGGCCGCTGCGTACCTGGCCAACGCCGTACTCGATCGAGGCCAGCAGCCAGGCCTGTTCGATCATGCGGGTGATGTGCGGCGACAGTGCCGGGGTGCGGGTGTTGCCTTTCTTGAAGGTGCCCAGGGCGGTGACCAGCTGCGCCTGCAGGCGCTCGGCAACCACGTCGTAGTGGCGCAGGATCGGCGCCAGGTCGCTGTCGCTGTTGTCGAGCAGCTGCAACAGCAGGTGCTCCACCTCGACGTCGTAGTGGTGCTCCGACAGGCACAGGGCCGCCGCGCTTTCAGTGGCCGTGCGGCTGGTTTCGTTGAGCTTGGCGAACAGAGACTTCAGGTTCACAAGGCGACCCCATCGTAAGGAATGTGGAAAACGGCGCAACGCGAAGGCTCCGCGTCACGGCCAGGGCGTTTGAGCCAGCCCAGCCAGCCCAGGGCGACATTGCCACTACGGCCCAGCTGGGCCCGTGGTACCGCCTCGCGCTTGAGGCGCGGGGCAATTTCGAAATCCAGCTCGGCACCTATATAGAAGCGCACCAGTTCGACCAGCTTGCGGTAGCAGGAGGTGCCCGGCTGGAAGCGCTGGTAATCGGCCAGGCTCAGCGGGCCCAGCTCGATGCGGATGCACGACTGATAGTCCCAGACCCGGTTACCGGCGACGGCGCTGTGGCCCAGTTGCGCGTTCTTGCGCCCCAGCTGGGTGCATTGCTCGGGCTGCAGGTTGAGCCAGCGCCCGGCAAACTGCTTCACCTTGATCGGCAGCGAGAAATAGAAGCCGAGCATGACTTCAAGGTTGAGTGCGTTGCGCGGCTTCTGGCTGAGCAGCCCGGCGAAGTAGCTGAACAGCTCGCGGCGCAGCGCCGACGGGTGCTCTTCGAACCTGAGCTTTTGCGCACGCGGGCCCAGGCCGACCAGGTTGAGCAGGTAGCCATCGAAGCCCGAGGTGCCATTGCGCTCGTGCTCGATATGGAATTTGTACTTCTGCCACGCCTCGTAGAACAGCGTGGTCATGCGGTGCGAGAAGATGTCGAGAAACGCATGGGCGGCATCGTCGCGGTACTGCACGTGGCGTTCGAGCAGCAGCTCGGTGTACGGGCGCGGCAGCACGCCCGACGGCCCGACCAGGCCCATGAAGGTGACTTGCACCTCCGACAGCGGCAGGCCGGCCGTGGAGACCTTGCCTTCGCGTTCGAAGTGCAGGTCGCTGACCTCGCTGGCCGGGAACGCCAGCGACAGCTGGGTGCGAAAACGCAGCGGGTCTTCGTGTGGCCTGGTTGCCAGGTCCATGCGCCCGGTACGGCTGTAGTGCAGGCGGAGCAGGCGCACCAATTGAAAGAATTCGAATCGGTGCGGCTCGGCTCGGGCCTGATCGATCAGACCAGGGGCTGATCGCCAGTGCGTGCTGGCCATTGGACGATTCTCTTTTCTCGTTGTTGGGAGCGCAGGCTCAGTCGGGTGAAGCTGTTCATCGAGCAGTACTGGCCGAAGAAGTGGTCCAGCACCATGCCGAACAGGAACACGCCGCTGCCGGTGAACTGGCTTTCGTCGAGGGTCAGGGTGATGCCCACGCCACGGACGAAATTCGGCCGCGGGTGGCCGATGCGTGCCACCACTGGCTCGCTGCTGATCGCCTTGATGCCGTTGATCTGTTTGCGAATGGCCGAGACGTTGCGGTAGTTGTACAGCGACAGCAGTTCGAGCAGCACTTCGCGGCCTTGGCTGACCAGTGACAGGTGGTTCAGCGACAGGTGAGCGATCAGCCGCCAGATCAAGCCCTTGCCCAGCGGCACGCGCACGGTGGCGGTGGGCTTGCGCAGGCAGCGGATGTCCTTGATCACCGAGTTGGCCGGAATGTTGAACTCGCCGCGGTCGCCACCGAATGACAGCATCAGCGGCACGTCGCGGTTGCTGCAGGTCAGGCCGATGCTGAGGGTGTCGCTGCTGCCGTCAATCAGTTCCAGGTCGCGGTCGACCACGCGGATGCTCATGGCCGTGGCATCGCCCTGGTTGCGCCGGCGGGCGATCCAGAAGCTGGTATGCGGGTCTTGCTCGCCACGCGGCTCGAAAAACGGCTGGCAGGTGGCGACCTGGTCGATGCCGCCGAGCTTGCGCACCCGGCGCACGCGGTCGATCGACACCACTTCGGCGGCATTGTGCAGCCGGGTGTCGGGGGTGACCGGGTATTCGTGCTGGGTGTGGGTCAGCTTGATCGGCTCGGCCTGTTGGCGGAACAGGTTGATGATCGGCGTGCAGTTTAGCTTGAAGTTGTTGCGCCCGATGTTTTGGGTCAGCCGCGCCAGGCGCTCGCTGAGGTCGTAGTCGGAAAAGTAGAAGTTGATCTCGACCTGCTCGATCGCCTTGCCCTGCAGGATGCGGGCAAAGCCACTGAGGTCGAAGAACAGGAATTTATCGGGGAAGGTGAAGTACTCGTGCAGCAGGCGATAGCCCAGGAACGAGCGCTCGGAGTAGTCCACCAGGCCTTCCTCGCGGGCATAGCCCACGGCTTTCAGGGCATCGACCGGCAGGGCGACCTCGCGGCTGCGGCCCTCGTCCTGGAAACTCAGGGTGACTTTGGCCAGGTTGTTGAACAGCAGCTCGTACAGCTGCAGCATCAGCGTCGCTTCGCCGTCGAGGAAGAACCGCAGGCGGTCGATTTCCATCTGGCCGAACAGTGCATCACGGGTGGCTTGCAGGCGGATGCGCAAGTGCGCCACCAGGTCGGCGCTGTGACCGTTGAACGCCGAACGTTCCATTTCCGCGAACGATGCCTGTTGCACGCTGATCGGCCACAGCTCCACCGGGTAGCAGGTGCGGAATTTGCACACCACGCCGTCCACGGCATTGGCATGCATCTCGGTGTGGCGTGCCACGCGGTAGGCTTCGGTGACCTTCTCATGCTTGCCCAGGCTCAGCTCGGCGATCGACATCGACGGGGTAGGGCGCAGGTAATGCGGGTACAGCACCTCAAGGAAGGATTCGACGATTTCAGGAAACTCGTCATCGAGCTTCTTGTGCACCCGCGCAGACAGGAACGAGAACGCCTCGATCAGGCGCTCGGTGTGCGGGTCTTCGCAGTTGTCGCCCTCGATCAGCAGCCGCGAAGCAATCTTCGGGTACTGCGCGGCAAACTCCTGGCCGAGGAAGCGCAGGTGCGACAGTTCCTTTTCGTAGTAGGGCAGCAGTTCGTCGAGCATCAGTTGAGGTTCTGCACTTTGTATTCCTGGGTGTTGACCTGCAGCACGGCGTCGAACGACACCTGGCGGCTGATGTCCTGCAGACGCAGCACGGCGTCCACTCGGAAGGTCAACATGCGGTGGCCGTTTTCCTGGGCCAGCAGTTGCACCCGCACCCGGCGAAAACGCCGGTCGCCGGTGCTGATCGCCCGCTCCAGCTGTTGCTGGATGAGCCGGCGATCATGCGGATCGAGCACGCTGCGGCTGATGAAGTCGGGCATGCCGTATTCAAGGATGGAACCACCGAGCTGGCTGAAACCGCCGAGTTCCTCCGCGACCAGGGACTGGCGAGTGTTCACCAGCACCTCGAGGTCGCGAACGATGCTCGCCTTGTACTCGGCCAGCGAGCAGGTGCGCTGCGCGGCCGCTTCGGCCGACTGGTAAGGACGGTCGTCCAGCAGTCGGTCGAGCAGCGAGGGCAGCAGGCGGGCCTGGTTACTCATGTGTCATCCCTGTACACAGCGGCCGGTCAGCCGCGGGCGCCTTGCGGCAGTTCGGCGACCAGGCGCAGCGAGGCGGTCAGTTCGTCGAGCTGGTAGTGCGGGCGCAGGTAGGTCACGGCCTTGTACACGCCTGGCTTGCCGGGCACTTCGAACACCTCGGCACGGGCTTCGCGCAGCGGGAACTTGGCCTTGGCCTCCTGGCTGGCGGTGTCGTCGAGCAGCACGTAGCTGGCCAGCCACTGGTTGAGGAAGCGCTCCACATCCATGCGCGAAGCGAAGCTGCCGATCTTGTCGCGCATGATCGCCTTCATGTAGTGGGCAATGCGCGAGGTGGCGAAGATGTACTGCAGCTGCGCCGACAGGCGTGCGTTGGCGTTGGCGATGTCGGTGTTGTACTGCTTTTGCTTCTGCGCCGACTGGGTGCCGAAGAACGCCGCGTAATCGGTGCCCTTGCAGTGCACCAGGGGTATGAAACCGAGGTCCGACAGCTCCTTTTCGCGGCGGTCGGTGATGGCGATTTCGGTCGGGCACTTGAGGGCGATTTCTCCGTCATCGGTCTTGAAGGTGTGGGTCGGCAGGCCTTCGACCAGGCCGCCACCTTCAACGCCCCGAATCGCCACGCACCAGCCGTAGCGCGAGAAGGCATCGGTGACGCGGGTGCCAAGAGCGTAGGCGGCGTTCATCCACAGGTACTTGTTGTGGTCGCGGCCGTCGACGCTCTCGATGAAGTTGAATTCCTCCACTGGCGTGGTATCCGGGCCGTATGGCAGGCGGCCGAGCACGTGGGGCAGGGTGAGGCCGACGTAGCGCGAATCTTCCGAGGCGCGGAACGACTTCCACTTGGCGTATTCGACGGTGTCGAAGATCTTCGCCAGGTCACGCGGGCCGGACATCTCGGTGAAAGAATCCCAGCCGAACAGCTCGGGCGAGGCCGCCGAAATGAACGGTGCGTGGGCCGCGGCGGCGACGTGCGAGATTTCTTCGAGCAGGTACATGTCTTCGGGGCTGCGCTTGAACTCGTAGTCGCCGATCAGCATGCCGAACGGGGCGCCACCGAAGGTGCCGTACTCTTCTTCGTAGACCTTCTTGAACAGCGCGCTCTGGTCGAATTCGCTGGCGGCCTTGAGGTCGCGCACCAGGTCTTTCTTCGAGGCGTTGAGCAGGTGGATCTTCAGTGTGGTGCTGGTCTCGGTCTGGTCGACCTGGTACTTCAGGCCGCGCCAGGAGGCTTCCAGCTGCTGGAACTCACGGGCGTGCATGATCTCGTTCATCTGCTCGGAGAGCATCGAATCGATTTCGGCGATGCGTGCGTCGAGCACGGCGATCAGGTCCTTGCTCGGGGTCATCTCGCCCTCGAGCACCTGATTCACCAGTTCGCCGATCAGGTCGCGGGTGCGGTTGCGCTCGGTGTCGGAGCGGGCCACGCGGCTTTGCGAGATGATGCTGTCGAGCAACGATGGCTGGGGGGCGAAGTTTTCCACTTCGACCAGGTCGCCGGCCTGTTGCGGTGCGGTTTGCTTGTCGGTCATGTTCGGGCTCCTGCTCAGGCGCGATCGTCGCTGGACGGGTCTTTCACTTCGGCTTCACGGCCGAATTCCTTGCCCAGGGTCTTGAGCTTTTCGGTGTTCTGCAGCACGTCCATCAGCAGCTCTTCTAGCTTGTCGTTGCCGCCCATCTTGTTGCGCAGGTCGGCCAGCTTGTTGCGCACTTCCAGCAGCTTGCGCAGCGGCTCGACCTGCTTGACCACGTTCTGTGGCTCGAAGTCTTCGAGGCTGTTGAAGTTCAGCTCGACACCGAGTTGGGTACCGTTCTTGGCCAGGGTGTTGTCGACGCGGTAGGTCAGGCGTGGCTTGATGCCCTTGAGCACGCCGTTGAAGTTGTCGCGGTCGATGAACACGAACTTGCGGTCCTTGAGCTTGGGCAGCGGCTCCAGCGGGTTGCCGGAGAAATCGCCCAGCACGCCAACGACAAAGGGCAGCTCCTTTTTCTCGATGGCATCACCGATGTCCACGTCGTAGGTGATATGGACCCGAGGCGCGCGAACGCGGTCGAGTTTGTGCTGGGTGCTTTCCTTCTTCGCCATCGTGTTCTCCAGTGCGAGCAATTCGCTGCGAATCATTGCGCGGCCCGCCAGCGGGCCCTGCGCGTTACAGTCCTTCGATCGTCAGCAGCAGGCGCTGACGGATGTCGTCGTTCATTTCCAGGATGTTGTCGCGCCCCACCAGCTCTTCGAAGCTGGTGTTGCCGGCAATTTGCGTGCTGCTACGGATAACCGAATCGTCGGGAAGTTCCGAGCGTACCGGTGAGCTGATGACGCAGAACGGCAGGTCGCCAAAGCCCTTCAGGCGCTCGAAGCTCAGCCCGTAGCGCAGGCCTTCGAACAGCCGGCCCAGGCCCGGCGACTTGCTCAGGCAGTAGAACAGCACCAGGTAGTGCACCACGAAGCGGTACAGCTCGGCGCTGCTGCGGTTGGGGTCTTTGATGACGTTGCGGAACTGCGCCAGATCGAAGGCGTGGAAGCCCACCACCCAGCGCGTCGGGCTGGTGATGCGGATGACCTGGCCGCTCTGCTCGAGGACCTTGTCGTATTCCAGCGGGAACAGTTCGGGGGTGGTGCTGATCAGGTTCAGCGGCACTTCCAGCTCGCTGACCAGCTGGAACGGCGCGGCCGAGCCGATGCGCTCGTAGAGTTCGATCAATGACTGGAAATGGCCCTGGGTTTCGCGCCCGCTGCTGCGCTGGGCGCCTTGCAGGTATTCGCCAAACAGGGTTTGCGGACGGATCAGCGGTGCCACGGTGGCAAGGTAATCCGCCGCCTGCGCCTTCAGCGCATCGGAGATCGCCCGCGTCTGGCTACGCAGCTTGATCAGTGCTTCGACATCAAAAGTCTGTGTCATCGGTACATCGTCCATGAGCCTGCTTGATCGTCCTGAAACGCCAATGGCGTGGACCTGAAAATCGCGCCTCTCGGCTGCGGCAATTTGAGTGCTGGCACATGAATATCGTGTTGCCAGCAATGCCGAGTAGGGCACCCCGCTGCGGAAGAAGTTCCGGCGAGGGGCGCGATTTTTTCCCTGTTTTGTGATGCGGTGCAATGATGGCGCCATGATATTGGCTAGCGGTTTCGAGCGCGGGAAACGGGGCTTTGGCCCCTAAAGTCAGGGGGCTGAAGTGCTAAGAGAAGGGTAAAAATTGGCGTAAAAAGTTTTTTTCAAAAAGTGAAGCGGGTCTCATTTTTTTGCGTCATGCCGTTGGCATAAGACTTCCATCGCGGCGCGTTTCAATGATGGCAATGCGACGGAATATGGCGTGCCGAAGCGGTTTCGTGAGGGTTATTGGAGCGGCTTTGCGCCCACCATGCGACCCTCGATTGCCCACTCCTGCAACCACCCGAGCAAGGCCTGCAATTCGTCGGTGACTTCGACCGACAGCGCGCCGTTTTCATACAGCACGGCATCGCTGAGCGTGCCCATGCCGCGAGGCATTGCAAACAAGCTTAGGCGCACTTGTTCGGGATCGCTGTGCAGCCGCGAGCAGTAGCCCATGAGCGTGTTGGCCCAGCTCGAGTAGCCGCCATCGCGCAGCAGCAAGGTGGCTACTCGCGTCAGCACCGCGGAGATTTCCGTCAGGTCCCAACTGCACGGGTCAGCCGTGCCGCGCTGGGTGCCAGGTTGCATCATCAGGGCATGGTCCAGTTCGCGGCGGCGGCATCGAGCGACCATGGGCAGCGCTGCCGATGGATCCTGTAGCCAGGCCGTGTATCGGGCCTTGTCGATACGGTAATACTCTTCGTAATCGACCATGGCATTACTGACCGGGATTGACAGGTAGAACTGCCGCGAAGTCAGTTCTATCCCTAGCGAAAAGTGGTGCTCCCGGCTGGTGTAGGTGTCATTGAATTTCATGCTGGGAAGCGCCTTCGAGGTAAGCAGCTAGCGGCCATCTACCTGGATGCAGATGGTCTTCTTGCCCACGATCTTGCATGGCCAGTTATCATTGATGTAGCTGTCTGGTGTGAAGCACATGCGCTCATCGTTCACCCAGAACATTTGCCATCCTGAACCCGAGATGCGCAGCTTGGGGCACGACCAGTAGCCCTTGGCGGAGAGTGTGGCAGTGGTCAGCGCGATCATGACAGGTGCCAGCACCATGAGTGCGACCGTCAGTTGAATCGAGCGCAGTTGCCACGCGTAGAGCCAGGACTTTTTCGGTGGGTCGAATTTCTGGCCGGTCCAGGCGGCGATCAAGCACCCCACGGTCATCATCGGCGTGAACGGCAACGCCGAGATCACGAAGAACGACATCAGGGGCGTTTCCACAACCGGTGCATGCCTGTAGATGCGACCGTAAAGCGGGACGATTTCAGTCCAGAGCACGTAGATGCCAAGCGCCCCCACGGCCAGCATGCCAAGGGCAAGGCCAATGCCCGTCAGTCTGAAAAGGATCGGGGATCTTACATGGAGCTCGGCATGTCTCTTCACGGTAGCCTCAGCGTTCCTTGCTGCATCGGAGTGGTCTCTGTTGCTGCCTGCAAAGGCCGTCGCCAATGAGCAGCAGGTTCAGCAGAATGTTCGCATGGATGAGCGCGACCCGCAGCAAGGAATGAGCATGATCGATCTGAGAAGTCCGGATGCAACCCTGAGTGAGTACGCCCAGCGATACGTTGCCCTGCTGCCCGAGTGGTCGCCGCAGTTGCAGCAGCGCATGGACCTTACATTGGGGCCCGATGTCCCCAAGCTGCCGCGTATCAAGCCCGCCTGGTTGAGCGACAGGTCGTGCACGTTGTTTCCGGAACAAGCGCTGGACCGCACGCAAGGTGCACAGCTGGGGCTGGCGATTGGTGATGCGGTAGGCACGACCCTGGAGTTTCAGCGGCGCATGTCAACGATATGGTCGGCGGCGGTCCTTTCCGCCTGGCGCCGGGTGAGTGGACTGACGATACCAGCATGGCGCTGTGGAGTTGCCTGGTCGCAACACATTCGTGATTTGGCGAGCCGAATATTTGAACTTGCGCCGCCGGGTGATGAGTTAGATGCTTGCGTATGATCGGCAGTGAAAGTTTCTATATGACGGTTGCGTGCCCTCTGGTCGGGACGTCCGGATTAGGTACGTTTGGCGCTCTGCGTCTGGTTGATTAAATGGATTGAGATCATGTTTACCGTTGATCGCTTCTTTGCAAAGATTTGGTCGGCATGGCTGCTGGTAGTGATCATGGCCGTGATGATGACTGGTGTAGCCCCGCCATTTTTTATTATCCTGTCAGCCATTGCGGTGGTCGTGATGACCGTGTGGTGCATTCAATGTGCCTATCGAACTGAACGCTTTGTTGTCTATGCTAACCTACGGCTCTTCTTCAATCTTTCTGTCGCTCCGTTATTCGCTGCTCAAGTGGCGATGGCCATCAGTCACAAAATAATGAAGCTAGGCGGTTTTGCCTCAACTGCGCTGTGTCTTGCTCCTGTGGTTCTTACACTGTTGGCATATGGCCTGGTTTGCGTATGGCCTGGGAAAAGCAGCGTGCTTCAGTTTGAGGGGCTACGCGTAGAGTCCATCGAGCCTCCGGAGCCGGTTAGGTGGTGGCAAGCCGGGCTGGGTGCGGGGCTGAGCAGTTTGGCCTACCCACTGATTAAAGCTCATGATGTGCCGATGAGCGGGTTGATCTACTTCTTCGTGTTCATGGCCTTGTTCATGGTGTTTTACAGTCGGGACAAAATATGGGCTTTGAGGTCCCTGAAGGCACGTGAGGCAAAAAAGAACTGTCAACACACCTTCAGGGATGTAGATGCCATTAGAGCCCTGCGCGCCGCTTCGTGGCTGGGCAGGCTTTTTGCTGTCAGGGCGAACGGCGAGTGAAGAGTATTAGCGCTGCGCTGGTGGATTGAACAGTCCCTGCTTATTCATCCATGGTGATGCATAACTTTTGCCTTCTATATTTTTGCAAGGCCACCTGTTTTCTGTATAGCTGTCAGGGACAAAGCAAAAGCCAGGGTGACTTACCCAATAGGTCTGCCAGGCCGATCCAGATTTTCTGAGTTGGGGGCAACTCGTATAGTCTAGTTTGTTGAGCGCTACCGTGGTGAGAATGGCTGTGAGGGGCGCTACCACAATTAATGAGTAGACAGAGGCTTTCAGCATCGCGATCTGGAACTTTCCGAACACAGACATGGCGGGTGGTGCGAATCGTTCGCCTGTACATATCGCAAAAGCACTGGCAATGACACAAGCGAGCATGACCGGTGGAGCCATCAGCAAGCCAAAAGCCATATATGGGACTTCGATAACAGAGGCGAGACGCCACATCTGGCCGTAAATGGGAAGCACCTGTGTTATTAGCCAATAGACGGCGAACAGACCCACGCTTACGCAGATGAGTAAGGTCAGAACAGCTCGAAGTCTGAATGCTATTGATCCAGTATCGCTGCCAGCCGAGGTCATTGGGTCCGCCTTGAAAGGGAGGACAAGGCTGCCCGTCCATCACCCTGTGAAGGCTTTTCCCCATACGCGACTTGAGCTTGCGCAGGGTAGGGGACTCGCCTCCTGTCAGCTCGATGCGGAACTCGGCGAAGGCCTGCTCGAGGTTGGCATACTGCTGCAGCCCTTCTTCGGTGAAAAAGTAGCGCCCGGGGATGTCGTGCCACTCCATCGGGGTGATGGCTTGGCGTATGTTGTCGACGCGCTGACCCCCCCAGGTAGTCATAGGCCAGATTGGCACCATTGCTCACTCGGCAACTGAACCCGTCCCAGGCTTCGTGGGTGCTGTTCAGGCCGCTGTCGACGCTCCGGTTGGGCTCGCTGAATTTCTGCTCGAGATTGCGCTCGATGTCTCCCCAGCTGGGGATACTGGTCAAAAGATCCATTTTCGCTTCACTGTCCATGGAGGTGGGCGGCGCTTCGGCGGCGAGCGCAGCATGTCGCGTCAGACCTCAAGATTTGGGTGAGGATCCGGCGGAGCGTTCATTGTTCTCATGACAGGGGTGTGCGGCAAAGATGGCAATTGAGTATCGTCGCCCGAATCATGGCTGTTCGCTTGCCGCAAGTGCCAGTACGGCCAGTGCTCACGCTAGCCATTTGCCAGAATGGATGAATGCCGAAGAGTTTGAACCAGTCCACGTTATGAAACATTTTTCTCCGCGAGCGGCGTGGACGTAATAGGTAGCGGACAGCTCGAATTGGCGTGGTCAGGTATGGGCTCCGATCACCACTTGAAAAACCTTCTGCTACGGGCCATTCGGCGGTGGTCCGTAGCGCTTCGGCGCAGCAGTGATGGTTGCGAAAAGTGGCGATGTGATATCGCTTTGCGCGGCTCTAAGCTCAGCGTTACAAGGCTTGCGATGTGTTGACAGGGCATCATTTGCCGGTGTCTCCTTTTGGGCGCTTCTGCCTGCCTGGCATTCGGTAATGTGAACCAGGTCGCATTAAATTCAACGCATGATGGCACTTTCCATCATGCTGGCAGTCGCATGATTCCGCGGGGCACGCGCGTGATGCGCGCATGCCGAATACGCCCGCAAGAACAGAGTTGTAGCTGAGCATCGCATTAGCGTGCTGGCCGTGTTTTCAAGGAGATTTCGCATGATCATGGACCTGGCCTCCGCGCTGCTGTCGCCGCAGAACCGCCGCCTGTTCAAGTTCCACAACCTGGCTAACCCCGAGCAGGAACTGCTGCTGGAAACCTTCAAGGGCGTCGAGGCCCTGTCGCGGGCGTTCAACTACGAACTGCTGCTGGTATGCGAAGACTCGGGCGTGCCGCTCAAGTCCATGATGGGCCAGCATGTCAGCATCGAAATCGAACTGGCAGAAGGCGGCCCGCGCTACATCACCGGTTACCTTACGCGCTTTGCCAGCATCGGCAGCGACGGTGGCATGGCGCGTTACACCGCCACCCTCAATCCATGGTTCTCGATGCTCAAGAACCGCTTCGACACGCGGATCTTCCAGGGCAACACGGTCGAGGAAGTGGTCACCGAAGTGTTCGCCCTGTGCCCGGCGTTCTCCCGCCACGAGTTCCGCCTGACCCGCCCGCAGAAGCGCTACACCTACATCACCCAGTACCGCGAAACCGACTTCAATTTCGTCCAGCGCCTGCTGGAGGAAGAGGGGATGTTCTACTACTTCGAGCACACCGCCGAAGGCCACACGATGATCATCTGCGATGACTCCAGCACGCTGGTGGACATCCCCGAGCAACCGCAGATCCGCTTCCACAGCGCTTCAGTCACCGAGACCGCCGACTCCATCACCCAGTGGAGCGGCAACCGCCAGCTGCAGTCCGGCAAGATGGCCACGCAGACCTTCGACTACCGCCAGCCAAACAACCGCTTGCCGGTGGCGATGAACAGCGTGAACAAGCAGGGCGACGTGGAAAACTTCGAGATCTACGACTTCCCCGGCCAGTACACCCACGGTACCTACGACGAAGGCGAAACCCTGCTGCGCCTGCGCATCGAGGCGCTGGAGCTGCGTGGCAAGAAGTTCGAAGGCGCCAGTAACTGCCGCGCCATGAAGCCCGGCTACACCTTCGAGCTGCTGCAGCACTACAGCCACGACCAGGGCGCCGTCGAAGACCGCCAGTTCCTGCTGATGAGCGTGGAAAGCGAAGGCCACAACAACTACCTCAGCGGCCAGCAGGCCAGCTACTACAACACCTTCACCTGCGTGCGCAAGAAGATCCCGTTCCGCCCGCAACTGAGCACGCCAAAGCCGACCATCGCCGGCCCGCAGACCGCGATCATCGTCGGCCCGCCAGGCGAAGAGATTTTCACCGACGAACTGGGCCGCGTGAAGATCCAGTTCCACTGGGACCGCAAGGGCCAGCACAACGACCACAGTTCCTGCTGGGTACGCGTTGCCCAGTCCGGCGCCAGCGGCGGCTTCGGCAGCATCCAGATCCCCCGCGTCGGCGACGAAGTGGTGGTGGTGTTCCTCGACGGCAACCCGGACCGCCCGCTGATCATGGGCAGCCTGTACAACAGCAGCAACACCCCGCCATGGTCGCTGCCGGCGAACAAGACCCAGAGTGGTTTCCTGACCCGATCGATGAAAGGTGACGGCGGTACCGCCAACTTCTTCCGCTTCGAGGACAAGGCCGGCGCCGAACAGATCATCATGCACGCCGAACGCAACATGGATACGGAGGTTGAGGCGGACGATAGTCTTCAGGTGGGCGGCAACAGAACAATCAAAGTTGAGGGAAAACATTCCGAAACCATAAGGCTGGAAACCAGCATTGCGGTCGAGGAGGGGTCGTATTTTGTAACGGTTGATCAGGGAGCGGTTAAAATAAAGGCTGCGACTTCAATCACTCTGGAAGTAGGTAGTAGCAAGCTGGTAATGAATTCTAATGGGACAATTACAATTTCCGGCATCATAGTGGATGTTGCGGGAAGCACGGTTATCAATTTAAACAAGTCTTGATATCAGACAGGGAAAGTTCATGCGTACTAACATCTACGACCGGATTTCCGAGCGGCGTGAGCGTGAGGAACGACTTGAGCGTGAACAATTGGAAAAGGAATTACTCAATGCGGAGCCGCCTGTTCCCGAGTGCTTCCTTACTAATGAGTTAAGCTTTATCAGGCCTGAAAATTTGAAGGATAAAACCTTTCATGTTTTCACGCTGACAGACATAGGCCCGAGTCCGTTCTCCCTGGTAGTTGGGCGCTCGCCAGTCGAGCCCGATGCTGATCTTGAGATAGTTGCACAGCAGTTACTTGGAGAGCTCGGTAAGTCCCTATCACATGTTCAGTGGATAGAGCCGGTTTCTCCTGCCGTTGTCGCTGGCCTGGAAGCGCGCCGTGTAGAGTTTCGTTGGCGACAACAGGGGAAACCCGTTCATCAGGTACAGCTGATTTTTCTCCACCAAGATGAAAAAAATCAACCTTTGCTTATGCAGATTACCGGTACAAGTAATAATCCGAAAGGCATGACGGTTGATGAACGTAGTGCGTTTGATAGCGTAGTTGAAAGTATCCAGCTGCGTTATCCGCTTACGGCTGAGGGGGGCGCAGAACAGGCAGGGCTTGTATGAGTGGCGCCGCTGCGAGATTTGACGATCCAATCGAGCATTCAAGCGCCTTAGGTGGACTGCTTGCCGGTTTGGCGATTGGGGCTGGTGCGGTCCTGATTGGTATTGCCGTTATTGGGACTGGGGGGCTCGGAGCTGTAGCGCTGGCTGCAATGGTCGGTGCGGGAGCTGCTACTGGCGCGGGGATTGGACAACTCATTGGGAGTTTGTCGTTCGCCTGTAGTGAAACGGGCAAAATTCGATCTGGTTCAAGTAACGTCTATATAAATGGAAAACCGGCTGCCAGAGCTCATCAAGATAGCGTCGAATGTTCTGACCATTCGGGTGCTCCGAAGGCGATAGCTCAAGGAAGCGATTCGGTCTACATCAATGGCCAGCCCGCAGCTCGTGTTGGTGATCGGACGGTTTGTGATGCGAAAATAAGCGCTGGATCCCCCAATGTAAATATTGGGGGAGGGACAGAGACAACAGACACAATTGACCCTGAGGTCCCGGTGTTGCTTGAGCGGGCTGTTATGGCTTTAGGGCTCGCTAGCGCCTTCGTGCTCGCCAGTCCTGTAATAGTGATAGCGGGGTTAGTTGGCGGTATTGCGGGTGGAATGGCTGGACATTGGGCGGGTGGTGAGCTCTTTGGTGAAGGCTCCGACGGCCAGAAGCTTATGGCGTTTGGCGGCGCGCTGTTGGGCGGCGGTATTGGTGCCAAAGGTGGGAAAGCATTCGACGCACGATATGAAATTAAGGTGCAGGGCTTAGGCTCGAATCTAGGGAACGTAAAAATAGTTCCTAAAAAAATACCGCCTGAAGTTATAGAGCCTACGCCGCCTGTGCGAGGGGCGGATGGTAGGTTCATTAAGAGCAGAGCAGAGCCTGTTCAGTATAATCGAAAATCTCAGTATCCAAGTGGTTATCGTGCCGGTGTCAAGGATAAAGTTCTGGATGCTAATACTATCAAAGACGGGCCGGATGCCGGCAAAGTTCTTACAGCTGATATGGAAGTTGTGAGCAGGAACGATCCTAGAATTACGATCGAGCACAACAAGGCAGTCGTTGAACATTGGAATGAACAGGGTTATAATTCCACGCGCGCTGCTCGAAATGATTTCTACAATGAAACAGATAATATGAGTATTCGATTACGCTCTGCTAATAGCTCTGATGGCGCAAAAATGGCGGCAGAAGGCGTGAGGTACAGGCAGGACGTTGGTCCCGATTATGAGTAGTGAGGTTGATATGTTCTCTAAAGATGATCTGCTGCAGTCCTTTGCTAGCGTGGAAGAATATTCGGGTTGTTATTTTTTTCAGCACAATCTTCCTAAGGTCACTTATGAATATTGCCTGAATAGCACGCCTGACAAGGATGTGCTGGTTATATCCGAAAACATGACTAATAGAGATTTTGCTGCAAAAGTGACTGCGCAAGCGCCGAGCACATTGACTCAAGTCAAGCCAGAAATTTTTGCAATTCAACCTAATGAGTATGGATTTACGCACGCGCTGGCAGTGCCTAATACCTATCATGGTAGTCTGAAAGGACGGCTGGAAGGTAAGCGTGAAAACTTGTATTTGTGTATCCCGATTCACCGGTGTGAGTTTTCAGGGGGCGAGTCCGAACGCGAATTTAAAGAGATGATTCAGCGTTTGATTCCAGTGTTTCGCTGGGATAGAAGCGTTTGCCCAAAGATTAACGTTTACTTTGATAATCCTGGCACTGAAGCTGGTACCCATGAGGCCGGTGTCCTGATGAAATATCCAACATTACTCGCGGAAGTGGATAATCTGAGTGGTGTTATTAATGGTTTCATTGAGGTTACAAATTACAAGGGGGACGTGGTCGAAATTCTTTCCCCCAGGGCTGGGGAGTTTACATTCATCCGCAATCGGAAGGATGAAGTGGTTTTAAGTCGTCCGCAGTTGCTTGAGGCTTTGGAAGCATTTGCTTTTACTAGCTGACTGGATTCTCCAGAAAGGAGGTTAAGATTCTGGGGCGGCAATAGTCCTCAACAGTGTGTTTCAAATAAAGGCCGTCGAAATCGAGGCGGCCTTTTCTGTTCTCTGTTTATAAATGAGTTTACTGTCGACGTACCGTCTCGCCTACGACACATCGGACCGCCTGGACGAAATCGGCTACGGCGCAGGCGGTGAGCGCCCCGAGCGCAGTTCCCTGTTCGCGCGTGACTCCATCGGCCAGTTACTGGCCAAGGTGAACCACGATGCGCGGCAAGCCGTTGAATAGGTGATTGGTTGGCACGGGCTTCGCCCGTGTTCGCGGGTCAAGCCCGCTTCCACAGGGATCGCGCCAGCCCATAGATGTCGAGCAAGACAGTTGCACCTTCAAGGCGCGCTGCAGCCCTTGGAAATTGAAGTAGTACGGGTGCTCTCCCTCGCAGCTGCCGCCCAACCTGTTCCACTGCGTGGAACCACATTCGTTTGTACTCCCTCGCCACTCGCGCTTATCTGTCGCCAAGCACGACCTGCCTTCCCCGTCGTGATCTCAAAGCGAACAACAAGAACGGGACCCACCCGCGCGAGGAGATTCCCCATGCAGCAACACCAGCACATCCTGGCCTGGCTCAACGACGTGGCCAGCGACCTGCACGCCATTCGCCACGACATCCACGCTCACCCTGAACTCGGTTTCGAAGAAAGTCGCACCTCGGCCCTGGTCGCCACGCTGCTGCACCAGTGGGGCTATGAGGTGCACACCGGCATCGGCAAGACCGGTGTGGTCGGGGTGCTGCGCAATGGCAGCAGCCCGCGCAAGCTGGGCCTGCGCGCCGACATGGACGCGTTGCCGATCCACGAGGCCACCGGCGCCGCCTACAGCAGCCGCCACCAGGGCTGCATGCACGCCTGCGGCCACGACGGCCATACCACCATGCTGCTGGGGGCGGCGCGCTACCTGGCGGCGACGCGGCAGTTCGATGGCACGCTGACGCTGATCTTCCAGCCGGCCGAGGAGGGACAGGGCGGGGCCGAGGCGATGCTCGCCGATGGGCTGCTGGAGCGCTTCCCTTGTGATGCGCTGTTCGGCATGCACAACATGCCGGGGCTGCCGGCCGGGCACCTGGGCTTCCGCGAGGGGCCGATGATGGCTTCGCAGGACCTGCTGACGGTCACCATCGAGGGCGTCGGTGGGCATGGTTCGATGCCGCATCTGACGGTCGACCCGCTGGTGGCGGCGGCCAGTGTGGTGATGGCGTTGCAGACCGTGGTGGCGCGCAATATCGATGCCCAGGAGGCGGCGGTGGTCACGGTCGGCGCGCTGCAGGCGGGCGAGGCGGCCAACGTGATTCCGCAGCAGGCGCTGCTGCGCCTGAGCCTGCGGGCGCTGGATGCCCAGGTGCGGGCGCAGACCCTGGAGCGGGTGCGGGCGATCATCGTCAGCCAGGCCGAGAGCTTTGGCTGCACGGCCAGCATCGAGCACCGCCCGGCCTACCCGGTGCTGGTCAATCATGCCGCGGAGAATGCCTTCGCCCAGCAGGTCGGCGAAGCGCTGCTGGGCGCCGACAAGGTCGATGGCAACACCCGCAAGCTGATGGGTAGCGAGGACTTCGCCTGGATGCTGCAGCGCTGCCCGGGCGCCTACCTGTTCATCGGCAACGGGATGCAGCGGCCGATGGTGCACAACCCGGCCTATGACTTCAACGACGACATCCTGCTGACCGGCGCCGCCTACTGGGGCGCCATGGCCGAGAGCTGGCTCAAGCCGGCCTGACTACCCCTGTATTGACGACTGCCGCTGGAACCCGGGCGCAGCTGCGCCTGGGTGATCACTTGAACAGAAGATGGAGTGTTCCGCATGCAGATTTCCAATACAGGCGCGTCGCGTACCCGGCAAGTGGTGGCGGCGGTCATCGGCAATGCGCTGGAGTGGTATGACTTTATCGTGTACGGCTTTCTGGCGAGCATCATCGCCCGCCAGTTCTTCCCCTCGGACGACGAATACGCCTCGCTGCTGATGGCCCTGGCCACCTTTGGTGTGGGCTTTTTCATGCGCCCGGTGGGCGGGGTGCTGTTGGGTGTGTATTCCGACCGCAAGGGGCGCAAGGCAGCGATGCAGCTGATCATCCGCCTGATGACGGTGTCGATCGCCATGATCGCCTTCGCCCCCAATTACCTGGCCATCGGCATGGGCGCGCCGCTGCTGATCGTGGTCGCGCGCATGCTGCAGGGCTTCGCCACCGGCGGTGAGTACGCCAGTGCCACGGCGTTCTTGGTGGAGAGCGCGCCGGCCAACCGCAAGGGCCTGTATGGCTCGTGGCAGTTGGTGGGGCAGTGCCTGGCGGTGTTCTCCGGGGCGGCGATGGTCGCGCTGGTCACTCACCTGTGCACACCTGAGGCGCTGGACACCTGGGGTTGGCGGATCCCGTTCGTGCTCGGCTTGCTGATCGGCCCGGTGGGGCTGTGGATTCGCAAGCACATGGAAGAACCCGAGGAGTTTCTGCAAGCACGCAAGCAGGCCAAGGGCCAGGCACCGAGCCTGGGCCAGGTTCTGCGTGAGCACCGCCGCGCCCTGTTGGTGTCGATGGGCCTGGCCTGTGGCGCGACGGTGTCGTTCTACGTGGTGTTGGTGAACATGCCGACCTTCGCCCACAAGAACCTTGGCCTGCCACTGGACCAGGTGTTGCTGGTGCAGATGCTCGCGGTGGGTCTGATGACCGTAGTCATCCCCCTTGCCGGCGCGCTGTCGGACCGGCTTGGCCGGCGGCCGGTGCTGATGGCCTTCACCCTGGCGTTCTTCGTCATGGTCTACCCGCTGTATGTGTGGGTGGCGGCGGCGCCGTCGATTGAGCGCCTGCTGGTGATGCAGCTGCTGCTGTGCAGCGCCATCGGCGGCTTCTTCGGCCCGGCGCCGACCGCCCTGGCCGAGCAGTTCCCGGTCGAGGTGCGTTCCACCGGGGTGTCGGTGGCCTACAACGTGGCGGTGATGGTGTTCGGCGGCTTCGCGCCATTGATCGTCACCTGGCTGAGCAAGGTGCTCGGCACCCCGGTGGCGCCGTCGTTCTACGTGCTGTTCGCCTGCCTGCTGACCCTGCTCGGCACCTACTGCCTGAAAGAAGCACCGCGCGCCGGCAAGGCCGTCGCCTACAACCTTGGAGTGAAACCGTGAACGCGTTAGCTATCGACCCGATCGTCGCCCTCGACGCCGAGGCCTTGTCCAAGGCCATTCATGCCCGCCAGGTGGCGTGTCGCGAGGTGATGCAGGCTTACCTGGGCCATATCGAGCGCTGCAACCCAAAGGTCAACGCGCTGGTGTCGCTGCGCGGCGCCGATGAATTGCTGGCCGAGGCCGATGCCTGCGACCGCGATCTGGCGCGGGGCCAGTCCCGAGGCTGGATGCACGGCATGCCCCAGGCGATCAAGGACCTGGCTGCCACTGCCGGCCTGCGCACCACCCTGGGCTCGCCGCTGTTCGCTGAACAGGTCCCGGCACACGACGCCATCAGTGTGACGCGGGTCCGGGCGAGCGGGGCGATCATCGTCGGCAAGAGCAATGTACCGGAGTTCGGCCTGGGCTCGCAGAGTTACAACACGCTGTTCGGTACCACCATCAATGCCTACGACCCCACCCGTGTGGCCGGTGGCAGCAGCGGTGGCGCGGCGGCGGCGCTGGCCATGCGCCTGCTGCCGGTGGCCGATGGCAGTGACATGATGGGCTCGCTGCGCAACCCGGCGGCGTTCAACAACGTGTTCGGCTTGCGCCCATCGCTGGGGCGGGTGCCTTATGGGCCGACGCCGGAGCTGTTCTTGCAGCAACTGGCCACCGAGGGGCCGATGGGGCGCAGCGTTACCGATGTCGCCCGCTTGCTGACGGTGCAGGCGGGGCATGATTCGCGGGTGCCGTTGTCGCTCAATGACGGCGGGCGGGATTTCGCGGCCGGGCTGCAGCGTGATTTCAAGGGCGCGCGGATCGGCTGGCTGGGTGATTACGACGGCTATCTGCCGATGGAAGACGGCGTGCTGGCCCTGTGCGAAGCGGCTCTTGCCGATTTCGCCGAGCTCGGCTGTGAAGTCGAGGCGTGCCAGCCCGCGTTCGATCAGGCCCGGTTGTGGCAGTGCTGGCTCACCCACCGCCACTTTCTGGTGCACGGCAACCTGGCAGCGGCCTATGCCGACCCGGGCACGCGGGCGCTGCTCAAGCCCGAGGCGCAATGGGAAGTGGAGGGCGGCTTGCAGCTCAGTGCCGCAACTGTCTATCAGGCATCAGTGGACCGCAGCGCGTGGTACCAGGCGTTGAACAAGCTGTTCGAACGTTACGATTTCCTGCTGTTGCCCTCGGCCCAGGTGTTCCCTTTCGACGCAGCCGAGGCATGGCCGAAGCAAGTTGGGGGGCGGACCATGGACACCTACCACCGCTGGATGGAGGTGGTGATCGGGCCGACCCTGGCCGGTTTGCCGAGCATGAGCGTGCCGGTCGGCTTCAATGCCGCCGGGTTGCCGACGGGCCTGCAGATCATAGGCCCGGCCCAGGCCGACCAAGCCGTGCTGCAGCTGGCCTACGCCCATGAACAGCTGACCCGCTGGGTGGAGCGGCGCCCGCCGCCGAGCCTGTTGGCACGCTGAAAGGGCTGGCCCGGCCCGTATCTTGCTGGGCATGATGACCATCCACGCACAGACAGGGAGGTCGGAGACATGGGCACAGCGACAGACAGCGGTGGCGTGCGCTCGGTGGAGCGCGCACTGGCCATCGTCGAACTGCTTGGCGAGCACCAGGCCCTGGGCCTGGAAGAGTTGCATTACCTCACCGGCCTGCCCAAGGCCACGGCCTCGCGCATGCTGGCGACCTTGCAGGAACAGGGCTGGGTCTACCGCGGCCTGAGCGACCGGCGTTACCGCTTGTGCGCCCGCCGTCTGTTCGGCGATCGCCAGCAGCGTTTCAAGCGCCAGCTGGTGGAAAGCGCCGCGCCACTGCTGCTGGAACTGAGCGAGCGCACCGGGTTGGTGGTCGACCTGTCGTGCTTCGACGGTGAGCGGCTGGAGGTGATGGAAAGCGCGATTCCGCAGGTGTTGCGCAAGCGTTATCCGAACAACTGCCAGATCGTCGGGCAGCATGCCAGCCTGTTCCATTCGGCGATGGGCCGGGCCTGCCTGAAGGAGTTGGCGGTGGACGAGGTGCGGCGCCTGGCTGGGCATGAGCGGGTGGGCGGTGAAGAGCTGCTGCGTGACCTGGAAGGGGATGCGCACAAGGGCTTCGGGCAGCGCACCGAGGGGTATTGGGAGTATCCAGTGCGCTTGCCGTTCCTGATTCGGGCGATCGCCTTGCCGGTGCGGGTGCAGGGGCAGCTGGCCGGGAGCATTGCCTTGCACTGGCCGTTGGATCAGGCGCCGGTGGAGCGGGTGTTGAGTTTGCACCTGAACAGCCTGGCGGCGACAGTGGGGGAAGTGCAGCATGCGTTGGTGAACTAGGTCACCTGTTCTGGCCTATTCGCGCACAAGCCCGCTCCGACAGGTACCGCACGAACTTGAAGACTGTGGTGATCCTGTGGGAGCGGACTTGCCCGCGAATAGGCCCTCAAAGACAACACAAGCATTTGCCAACAAGCGCTGCAAGCAGCTATGCCTAAGTCTGAACCGAGTCTAAAGGCCAAGCCCCAATGTTGGTCATCGAGCAATTGCAAAAATCCTTCCCCACCGCCCAGGGCCCACTCCGGGTCTTGCGCGGCGTCGACCTGTCTCTCGCACGCGGCAGCAGCCTGGCACTGATGGGCGAATCCGGCAGCGGCAAAAGCACCTTGCTGCACCTGGTCGCCGGCCTCGACCGTGCCGACAGCGGGCGCATCCTCATCGGCGGCGAGCCCCTGCACGGCCATGGCGAGTCCGTCCTGGCCCGCTGGCGTCGGGAGGGCATAGGCCTGGTGTTCCAACAGTACAACCTGATCAGCAGCCTCGATGTGGCCGCCAACCTGGCCTTCCAGGCGCGCCTGGCCAAGCGCCACGACCGGCAGTGGCTGGCCTACCTGGCCGAGCGCCTGGGCTTGGCGGCTTTGCTGGACCGCTATCCAGAGCAGTTGTCGGGCGGCCAGCAGCAACGGGTCGCCATCGGCCGGGCACTGGCCAGCCGGCCAGCGCTGTTGCTTGCCGACGAACCCACCGGCAGCCTCGACGAAGCCAGCAGCGACGAGGTGCTGGCCTTGCTGCTGCAACTGGTCGGCGAGGCCGGCAGCAGCGTGCTGATGGTAACCCACAGCCCGCGCCTGGCCGCCTGCCTGCAGCACCGCTGTGTGCTGCACCAGGGCCGGGTGCAAGGGTCATGAGCCACCTGCTGATCGCCCTGCAGGCGCTGGGCAGCCATTGGTGGCGCCATCGCTTACAGTGCCTCAGCATCTTCACCGGCCTGTGGCTAGCCACAGCCCTGTGGACCGGAGTTCAGGCCCTCAACGCCCAGGCGCGCAGCGACTATGCCCAGGCCAGTGCTGTGCTGAGCGGGGCAGCGCACCGGCAGATCGTTGCTCTCGATGGTCAGCGTTTCGACCAGGCGCTTTACGTGCAACTGCGCAGGCAAGGCTGGCAGGTGATGCCAGTGCTGGAGGGGCGTTTGCGCTTGGCCGGTGAGCCAGCCGTCTCCGTCAGGCTGATCGGCATCGAGCCGCTGAGCCTGCTGCCGGGCATGGCCGTCGCCGGTACTGACCCGGCGCGCTTCGATCTGCAGGCCTTCATCGGCACAACCGGGCAAGCCTGGGTCGGGCCGGATACCTTGCGCCAACTGGCGGGCAAGCTGCGCACGGTCGATGGCCAGGCGTTGCCGCCGCTGATCCTCGATGAACAGCTGGCGCCCGGCGTGATGCTGGTCGATATCGGCGTGGCCCAGGCCTTGCTGGGTGCGCCGGGTCAGCTGACACGGCTGATCAGCGACACCGACCAGCCTCTGCCGCCGGCCTTCACCGGACGTTTGCAGGTACAGCCAGCGGACGATGACACCGACCTGCAACGCCTGACCGCGAGTTTTCATCTGAATCTGACGGCCCTCGGCCTGCTGGCCTTCGTGGTCGGGTTATTCATCGCCCATGCGGCGATTGGCCTGGCGCTGGAACAACGACGGGGCCTGATGCGCACTTTGCGCGCCTGTGGTGTCAGCCTGAGGGTGTTGCTGGCGGCCCTGGCCCTGGAGCTTGGGTTGTTCGCCGTGATGGGTGGCCTGGCAGGTGTGGCAGCGGGCTATCTGCTGGCAGCACTGTTGCTGCCCGATTTTGCCTCCAGCCTGCGTGGCCTGTATGGCGCCCAGGTCTCCGGGCACCTGCATCTGCCGTTGTACTGGTGGCTGGTGGGCATTGCCGTGAGCCTGCTCGGCGCCTTGCTGGCGGGCATCGACAGCTTGTTGCGCGCAGCGCGGTTGCCCTTGCTGGCATTGGCTCAACCTCAGGCCTGGCGCCTGGCCCAGGTGCCCTGGCTGAAGCGCCAGGCACTGGCCGCGGCAGGGTTGGCGATGATTGCCCTTGGCTGCGGCGCTTTTGGCAACAGCCTGCCCAGTGCGTTCACCCTGCTTGCCGGGCTGTTGCTGGCGGCAGCATTGTTGTTGCCGGGTGCCCTGGCCCTGTTGCTCGCTGGCCTGGCGCGGCATACCCGACGGCCGCTGGTGCAGTGGTTCGTCGCCGACAGCCGCCAGCAGTTGCCGGCGCTGAGCCTGGCGCTGATGGCATTGCTGTTGGCATTGGCCGCCAGCGTCGGCGTGGGCGGCATGACCGAAGGGTTCCGCCGCACCTTCGTCGGCTGGCTCGACCAGCGCCTGGCTGCGGACCTGTATGTCACACCCCGCGACAGCACTCAGGCGCTGCAGGTCTATCAGCAGCTGCAGCATGACCCTGACGTCAATGCCGTGTTGCCGAGCTGGCGAGTAGAATGGCGCCTGCAACAGTGGCCGGTGCAGGTGCAAGGGGTGATCGACCATCCGTTCTACCGCGGCCACTGGCCATTGCTTGAACAGGCGCCGAAAGCGTGGCAGCAGGTGGCCAATGGCGAGGGCGCCCTGCTAAGCGAACAACTGGCGCGGCGCCTGGGCGTGGGCATTGGGGATGAAGTTCAGTTGCCGGGCGATCCGCCACAAGGCATGCGGGTGGTGGGCATTCACGCCGACTATGGCAACCCGAAAGGGCATGTGCTGGTCAATGCCGACTGGCTGCGCCGGCATGCGACGACGGCCAGCCTGAGCAGTCTGAGTCTGCTGATCCAGCCTGGGCACCTTGCATCGGTCAAGGACACCTTGCAGCAGCGCTTCGGCCTGGACGAATCGCAAGTGGTCGAGCAGGCCAGCCTGAAAGCCTGGTCGACACAGATATTCAGCCGTACCTTCGCCGTCACCGCAGCCCTGAACAGCCTCACCCTCGGCGTCGCTGGCGTGGCGCTATTCATCAGTCAGCTGACCCTGGGCCAGCAGCGCCTTGGGCAGCTCGCACCGTTGTGGGCGCTGGGTGTGCCACGCCGCTGGCTGGCCTGGCTGAGTCTGGGCCAGACGCTGATGCTCAGCGGTTTCACCGTGCTGCTGGCGATCCCCCTCGGGCTGCTGCTGGCCTGGTGCCTGGTGGCGGTGGTAAACGTGCAGGCATTCGGCTGGCGGCTGCCCTGGCATGTGTTTGCCAGCCAACTCGCGCAACTGGCCGCACTCGGCGTACTGACCAGCCTGCTGGCCAGCGCCTGGCCGCTGTGGCAATTGGCACGGCGCCAGCCAGGCGAATTATTGCGGCGATTCACTGATGAAGGTTGAAACCTGGCTGTTGCTGGCCTGCCTGCTGCTGGCCGGGTGTGATGCACCTGCGCCGCCGGCCAGGAGCTATGCCGGCCTTGGTGCCGAGGCGGCTGCGTTCAGGCAGGTCACACGCAATTCCGCGCTGGTGTTCCCTCGCGACCACGGCGCCCACGACGGCTACCGCATCGAATGGTGGTACGTCACCGCCAACCTGCGCGATGCCCAAGGCCGTGACTGGGGCGTGCAATGGACGCTGTTTCGCTCGGCCCTGCGCCCCGGCCCCGAAACCCAAGGCTGGAACAGCCCCAACCTGTGGATGGGCCACGCGGCCCTGACCGACCCGAGTGCCCACCAGATCAGTGAAACGCTGGCGCGTGGCGGCATTGGCCAGGCCGGCGTCGAAACCGGGCCGTTCCGGGCGTGGATCAACGACTGGTCGCTGCAAGGCGATGACAACATCCACCGTTTGCAGATGCGTGCCAGCGGCCAGGGTTTTAGCTATGACCTGACCCTGGCCAGCGACCACCCGCTGGTGCTGCACGGCGACCGGGGTTACAGCGAGAAGTCGGGCAAGGGCCAGGCTTCGTACTATTACAGCCAGCCGTTCTACCAGGTCAGCGGCGAGGTCGAGCGGGACGGGCAGCGCATCGCGGTGACCGGTCAGGCCTGGCTTGACCGGGAGTGGAGCAGCCAGCCGCTGGCGGCCGGGCAAAGCGGCTGGGACTGGTTTTCGCTGCACTTGGGCAGTGGCGCCAAGCTGATGTTGTTTCAGGTGAGGGAGGACCAGGGGCAGCCGTACCGCGCTGGCACCTGGGTTGGCCCTGACGGGCAGTTGCGTGTGTTGCAGGGTGCTGAGGTCCAGCTGACGCCGCTGGCCTGGACCGACCAGGCCAACGGCAAGCGCGTGCCGACCCGCTGGCGCGTTCAAGTGGCCGCCGTGCAACTGGATGTACAAGTCGAGGCGGTGCAGACCAAGGCCTGGATGGGCACGCGCTTTCCCTACTGGGAAGGGCCGGTGCGGGTGAGTGGCAGTACGCAAGGGCGGGGGTATCTGGAGATGACGGGGTATTAGCCCAGTCATGTACGGGTGCCAAGGGCCTCTTCGCGGCTAAAGCCGCTCCTACAGGGACTGCACAGTCTTTGAAACCCGTGCAATACCTGTAGGAGCGGCTTTAGCCGCGAAGAGGCCGCCACGGGCAATACATCAACCAGGTTTGTCACCGCGAAACGCACTCGGGCTCACCCCACACTGCTTGCGAAAGAACCGGCTGAAGTACCCCACATCGGCAAAGCCCAGTTCATGAGCGATCGCCTTCACACTCGCATCCGAATGCCCCAGCATCCGCTTGGCCTCCAGAACCAGCCGGGCGTTGATCACATTCATCGGGGTCATCCCCAGATGCTCCTGGCACAAGCGCCCCAGCGTCGCCAGGGTCATGCCCAGTTCACTGGCATAGAAGCCCAACGGCTGGTGTTCGCGGTAATGCCTGTCCACCAGTTCGCGAAAACCCGTGAGCTGCTGGCTGCGCCGTGACGCCGGGCGCTGCGCCAGGTCAGGTGCCTCCTGCGCATGGCGCAGCGCCTGGATCAGCAGGGTCAGCAGCAGTGCCATGCTGCTGGCGACATGCTCGCGGGCGCGGTTGTGGTACTCCTCGCGCAGGGCAAGGCAAAGCGGCAGCAGCGGGTCTGCTTCGGCGGACCAATCGGGCAGAGCAATGACCTGTGGCTTGCGGATCGGTGCCAGCAGGTTTGGGGCGAGCACCTGGGCGATGCTTTCCAGCGGTGGTTGGGCAGCGGTAATCACCTGGCCTTCGACCGCACCGGACCAATGGAAGCCGTGCACCACCTGCGCCGGCACATACACCACGCAAGGTGCACAGACCTGCACGCGCTCGCTGTCGAACAGCACATCGCCGCTGCCGCTCTGCAGGTACAGCAGCTGCAGCAGGCCGTCGTGGCGGTGCGCGGCGATTTCCCAGTTGTGCGCGCCGGAGCGCTGGGAGATCTGCTCCACATGCAGGTACTCGTGCCACACCGGCTGCGCGGTTTCGCCGTACAGGGCGTAGTTGGGGATCTTGTTCATGTTGTTGTAATTGTTCTGATCGCTACCCGGCCACTGTGCCACAGCCAGGCGCAGGCTTCAGGTGGCAGGCACGAAATTGACCGGAATGTGGCGACGCTTGCAGGTTTTGTCCATTCTGCCGGCCGGCCCCTCGGCCCTAGGCTGTTCACCAGATCAAGCGACACTCTGGAGAGCAGCATGCATAACAACAAGATTTCCTCCAACTGGCTGGGCCTGGATTCAGCCGTTTGCGTGGTCACCGGTGCGGCCGGTGGCATCGGTGCGGCGCTGGCCGCCGCACTGGTCGAGCAACAGGCGCACGTGGTGCTGCTGGACCGTGACTTCGACAAGTGCCGCGAGCTCGCAGCCAGCCTGGGTGAGCACAGTGTCGGTGAAGTCAGCGCGCTGGCCTGCGACATCGCCGACCCGGCCAGCGTCGAACAGGCCGCCGCCCAGGTGCAGGCGCTGCATGGGCGCTGCGATGTGCTGGTGAACAATGCCAGCGTGCTGCGCCCGGGGGCACTGGAGGCGCTGAGCCTGGAGCAGTGGAACCAGGTGCTGGCGGTCAACCTCAGCGGCTACCTGCTGTGTGCGCAAGGCTTCGGTCGCGCGATGCTTGCCCGTGGCCAGGGGCGCATCGTGCATGTGGCCTCGATTGCCGCGCATTACCCGCAGCCCAACAGCGGCGCCTACAGCGCGGCCAAGGCCGGGGTCAGCATGCTGTCGCGGCAGATCGCCGTGGAGTGGGGGCCGCGAGGCGTGCGCAGCAATGCCGTGTGCCCGGGGCTGATCCGCACGCCGCTGTCGGCGGCGTTCTATGCCGACCCGCAGGTGGAGCGCCAGCGCAGCGCGATGACCGCCAACCAGCGCATCGGCGAGCCGCAGGATATCGCCGACGCCGTGCTGTTCCTCGCCAGCCCGCGCGCCGACTACATCAACGGTGCCGAGCTGACTGTGGATGGTGGCCTGGAGAGCATGCCCATGGCCCTGATCCCGCGCCCTGGCTTCGAGGGGGTGAAGGCATGAACACGCGCAGCTGCGATGTGCTGGTAATCGGCGCCGGGGCCGGTGGCATGGCGACGGCGATCACCGCGAAGAAGCATGGGCTCGATGTGGTGGTGATCGAGAAGGACGACTGCTTCGGCGGCACCACGGCGTTTTCCGGCGGCGTGCTGTGGGTGCCGGGCAACCGGCATGACCCGAACCACAGCCATGACCAGGCGCTGACCTACCTGCGCAACGAAAGCGGTGCCTGTTTCGATGCCGCTGGCGTCGAAGCGTTCTTGCAGTATGGGCCGCAGATGGTCGAGTTTTTCGAGCGCGAGACCACGGTCAGGTTCGTCCCCACGCTGTATCCGGACTACCACCCGCAGGTCGCGGGCGGTGTCGATATCGGCCGCTCGATCCTGGCCGCGCCCTACGATATCCGCGGCCTCGGTGCGGACATGGCACGGTTGCGCCCACCGCTGAAGACCATCACCTTCATCGGCATGATGTTCAATTCGTCGAATGCCGACCTCAAGCACTTCTTCAACGTCACCCGTTCGCTGGCCTCGTTCACCTATGTGGCCAAACGGCTGCTGACCCATTTCAAGGAACTGCTGCTGTACCGCCGCGGCACCCAGGTAACCAGTGGCAATGCCCTGGCGGCACGGTTGGTCAAGTCGGCGCTGGACCTGGGCATCCCGATCCTCACCGGCACCCCGGCGCGGCAACTGCTGCGCGAAGGCGGGCGGGTGAGCGGTGCACTGGCCCAGCAGGAGGGGGGCGAGTTGCGCATCGAGGCGCGCCGCGGCGTGGTGCTGGCGTGCGGTGGCTTCTCCCATGACCTGCAGCGCCTGCAACAGGCCTACCCGCATGTGCGCCGTGGCGGTGAGCACTTCTCGCCGGTGCCGGCCGGCAACACTGGCGATGGTGCGCGCATGGCCGAGGCGCTGGGTGGCAAGGTGGATATCCGCCTGCAGGCAGCGGCGGCCTGGATGCCGGTATCCAAGGTGCCGATGGCGGGTGGCAAGCTTGTGGCGTTCCCGCACTTGCTCGATCGCTACAAGCCTGGGGTGATCGGTGTGTTGCGTTCAGGCCAGCGCTTCACCAATGAATCCAACTCGTATCACGATGTCGGCGCGGCACTGATCGAAGCCTGTGCCGACCAGCCAGAGACCGCCATGTGGCTGGTCTGCGACCGGCGCACCTTGGCCAAGTACGGCCTGGGCTATGCCAAGCCAGCACCGATGCCGCTGGGGCCGCTGTTGCGCAATGGCTACCTGCTCAAGGGCAACACCCTCGCCGAGCTGGCAGCCAAGGCGGGCATCGATGGCCAAGGCCTGGAGCGCACGGTTCGCGAATACAACCTCGGCGCTGTGCATGGCGAGGACCAGCAATTCGGCCGCGGCAGCACCACCTTCAACCGCTACCTGGCCGACCCGCAACAACAGCCCAACCCTTGCGTGGCGCCACTGGGCGAAGGGCCGTATTTCGCGGTGAAGGTGGTCATGGGCGACCTGGGCACCTTCGATGGCATCCGAACCAGCGTGGTCGGCGAGGTGCTCGATGGTGAGCGACGCGCCATCAGCGGGTTGTATGCGGTGGGCAACGACCGGGCCAGCATCATGGGCGGCAACTACCCTGGCGCGGGCATCACCCTGGGGCCGATCATGACCTTCGGCTACATCACCGGGCGGCACCTGGCCGGGTTCGAGCAGGGGCTGGCCAGTGCCGACCCGGCACGGGAGGTGGCGTGATGGACAAGGCGATTGTCGACCACCGCATCTACACCATCCGACCGCGCGGCATGGCCGCGTTTCTCGAAGCCTTCGAGCAGTTGGCGATGCCTATTCTGCGCCGGCACCTAGGCACGCCGCTGGGGTTCTACGTGAGCAGCATCGGGCCGCTGAATCAAGTGGTGCACCTGTGGGGCTATGACAGCCTGGAGGATTTCGAGCGGCGCAGTGCGGCGCGTGATGCCGACCCGGATTTTGCTGCGTACCTGCAGGCTACCCGCGACCTGGTGGTGGCACAGGAGACGCGGATCATCAAGCCGGTGTACCTGCGCAATTGATGTTGCCTGTTCCGGCCAATTCGCGGGCACGCCCGCTCCCACAGGTATGAGTGATCCTCAGGATTGTGGAGTAGCTGTGGGAGTGGGCGTGTCGGGTCGCCGCACTGCCGTGAATGGCCTCAATAAGAACAACAAGAGGTTAGGCAAATGAACAATCCAATCGACATACGCCAACTGATCGACCAGCAACCCATTGGTGCCTACCAGAAATGGGTAGTCTTCCTCGGCTTCCTGATCATCGCCCTGGACGGCCTGGACGTCGCGATCATCGGCTTCATCGCCCCACAACTGAAAAGCGACTGGCAACTCGGTGCCCAGGCCCTCGGGCCGGTGCTCAGCGCCGCACTGATCGGCCTGGCCCTCGGCGCCCTGGTCGCAGGCCCCTTGGCCGATCGTTACGGGCGCAAGGCGGTACTGCTCGGCAGCGTGCTGCTCTTCGGCCTGTGGACCCTGGCCTCGGCCTTTTCCCACAATCTGGAAACCCTGGTCGCGCTGCGCTTTCTCACCGGCCTGGGCCTGGGCGCGGCAATGCCCAACGCCAGCACCCTGGTCAGTGAATACGCACCGGCGCGTAGCCGCTCGCTGCTGATCACTCTGGCGTTTTGCGGCTTCTCGCTGGGTGCGGCGCTGGGCGGCTTCGTCAGCGCCTGGATGATCCCCAACCTGGGTTGGCGCAGTGTGCTGGCGGTGGGCGGGGTGTTGCCGCTGCTAGTCTTGCCGTTGCTGTGCTGGCACCTGCCCGAGTCGGTGACCTTCCTGGTCAGCCAGGGTGCCGACCCGCGGCGCATCCGGCGCATCGTCCAGCGCCTGGCACCGGCACACTGCGGGCCCGACAGCACCTTCGTGGTGCCCGCCGCCAGCGCGCACAAGGGCGGCGCCATCGGCACCATCCTCTCGCCACGCTACCGCTTCGGCACGCTGATGCTATGGGCGGGCTATGTGCTGGCGCTGTTCCTGGTCTATCTGTTCAGCGGCTGGCTGCCGACCCTGGTGAAGGAGGGCGGGGGCTTCTCGGTGTCGCAAGCCGCCATCGTCACCGCCTGCTTCCAGATCGGCGGGCCGGTTGGAGCAGTTTCGGTGGGCTGGGCGATGGACCGCTGTCACCCGCAGCGGGTGCTGATGCTGACCTTCCTGTTCAGTGGTGCGGTAATTTTCGCCATTGGCCAGGTGGCCGGTGATTTCGCCTGGCTGTGCGCCATCGCCTGGGCCGTGGGCTTTGGCCTGAACGGCGCGAGCGTGGGCATGAATGCGCTGGCGGCGGCGTTCTACCCGACCGAGGCGCGCGCCACAGGGGCCAGCTGGATGAGTGGCATCGGCCGTTTCGGTGCCATCCTCAGCGCCTTTGCCGGTGCCCAGATGCTGGCGCTGGGCTGGAGTTTCGCCCAGGTGTTCGCCTCGTTGCTGGTGCCGGCGGGGTTGGCGGCATTGGCGGTGCTGCTGCAAGGTTGGCACGCCAATATCGAAAGGAGTACAGATGTACTCCCATCGGTCTAGACCTGCCCCGCGCAGAGGCCGGTGCAGGCTTACTTGAAGCCTGTCACTGCATGCGGTACGTACGGCGCTTCCAGTCGAGCCTTTTCTTCATCACTCAGCTGGAACGCCAACGCCGCAATCGCATCGTCCAGCTGCGCCACTTTCGAGGCCCCGACAATCGGCGCCGACACGCCGCGCTTGCCCAGCACCCAGGCCAGCGCCACCTGCGCCATCGGCACCCCGCGCTCGCCGGCAATCTGCTCGACCACATCGATCACCCGGCCATCTTCCATCTCAGTCTTCTCGTAGAACGACTGCCCGGAAATGTCCGTGCGGGTCCGCTCGGTCTGCTGCCCATGGGGCCGGGTCAGCCGGCCGCGGGCCATCGGGCTCCATGGCATCAGGCCGACGCCTTGGTCGAGGCACAGCGGGATCATCTCGCGCTCTTCCTCGCGGTAGATCAGGTTGAGGTAGTTTTGCATCGACACAAAGCGGCTCCAGCCGTTGCTGGCTGCGACCTGCTGGGCCTTGGCGAACTGCCAGGCGTACATCGACGAAGCACCGATGTACCGCGCCTTGCCGGCCTTGACCACATCGTGCAGGGCTTCCATGGTCTCTTCGATGGGCGTGTGGTAGTCCCAACGGTGGATCTGGTACAGGTCGACGTAATCGGTACCCAGCCGGGCCAGGCTGGCATCGATGTTGGCCATGATCGCCTTGCGTGACAGGCCCTGTTCGTTGGGGCGGGTGCTGCCTTCCCACATGTTGGCGGGGAAGAACACCTTGGTGGCGATCACCGTCTCGTCACGGCGGGTGAACTCCTTCAGCAACTTGCCGAGGATGATTTCCGAGGTACCGGCCGAGTAGCTGTTGGCGGTGTCGAAGAAGTTGATGCCCTGCTCGACGGCGTGGCGGATGATCGGGCGGCTGTCGGCTTCGCCCAGGGTCCATGGGTGGGTGCCGGCGTCTGGCTCGCCGAAGGTCATGCAGCCCAGGCACAGTTTCGAAATATCCAGGCCGGTGGTGCCCAGTTTGACGTATTGCATCCGCTGCTCCTCAGTAATCGGTTGTGCGACGCAGGGAAGCTTAGCGGTGATGGCTGGCTGCGAAAATTCTTAATCGGTGCAGGCGCCATCCGCATAAATTCACAAGCGCAGCAGCGGCTTGACCTGTTGCTGCAGGAAGTCGGTGACAGCCTTGATGCGCGGCGTGTTGCGCACATCTTCGTGCACGGCCAGCCAGATTTCGATGCTCATGGTCTGTTCGTTCTTGCCGGCAACCTCAAGGCCATGCTCCTGCGCCATGAAGGCCGGCAGGCAGGCGATGCCAACCCCGCCCGCGGCCGCCTGGGCCTGAATGCGCAGGTCGTTGCTCTGCAACACCAAGGGCGGGTTGCCGGTCTGGCTGAGTAGCCACTGCTGCTGCGGTGACCTGGCCTGGGATTCGTCGTAGCCGATGTAGCGCGGCGTGCCAGCGCTGCGCAGGTAGGCGGGCGCGGCGTACAAACGGTAATCCAGATAACCCAACAGGCTAGCGACCAGTGTCGGCTCCGTGGGCCTGGCCAGAGTGATGCTGATATCGGCCTCGCGGCGGGCCAGCGAGGCCCGCGACTTGCTGCCGACCAGCTTCAGTTGCAGTTGCGGGTAGCGCTGCATCAGCGCACCCAGGCGCCGGGCAATGATGCTGCCGAGCAGCGCCGGCGGGGCGGCCAGCACCACTTCGCCTTCCACCTGCTGCTGGCCGGCATTGGCAAAGTGCTCCAGGGCGAAAGACGACTGGGTCATCTGTTCGGCGTAATCACCCACCCGGCGGCCTTCCTCGGTCAGTGCGTAGGCCCTGGGGCGGCGGTCGACCAGCTTGAGGTTCAAGGCGGCCTCCAGCGCGGCGATGCGCCGGGCCACGGTGGCGTGGTCGACACCCAGCTGCCTGGCCGCAGCTGACAATGAGCCGGTGCTGATGAAAGCGGAGAAATGGCGGAGATCTTCCCAGTCGAACATGGCGGGCCTCGGGTGTGGACGGCCATCATACGGGCTCCGGGTATCTGCGGCGACCGCTGCGCTCGGCAGCGTGCCGAGGAAGAGAAGCAAGGTTGATTGTCTGCAAATTTGTTTATCAAAGAAACGCTTTAATAAACGCATCATCAAGCGAGTGCGCATCGTAATGAGATAAAAACTGCTGGGCACTTTCAAAGGCCGTAAGATTTCTGTTGGCCAACATATAAAAACGATGGCAATTTTGAGCAATTTCCTCGGTGTAATGTGAGGACACCAATACGGCTGCACCTTCACGGCAGGCATGCTGAATGCCCAGCCAGATAAAGTGCCTGAATTCAGGGTCTACGCCTGCAGTGGGCTCATCAAGGATGATGAGATCGCACTCCATCAAAAGCAGCGTCAACGTGAAGTAACTGCGTACTTCGCCATAGCTGCAAGTCGCCGCCCGTTTTTGTCCGATATCAGCGTATCGTTTGGCCAACGGTGCGGACCACCTGGCTAAACGAGTAAATGCTTCATCAGTGCGAGGAAATGTTCTGGCATTAAACAGCCCGATCAATTTGCCAACCTCGTGCATCCGCAGCAAAGGAGGCGGCGTGAGAATTTGAGTAAGATAAGCCTGCTGTTGTGCGTGATTGACAATGTCTCCCCCCTGTGGTGCTTTGAGTTTACATATCAGGTCGAAAAGCGTTGTTTTGCCTGCACCATTCATTCCTAGCAATCCGACCGCCTCGCCTCGTGCGACATGAAGATTGATGGACTCGAATAATGGGCGCGCGGGGTAGGAAAATGTGAGGTCAGTCAGGGATAAGATTTTCAATTAATACCGGCTCCAGACAGGTTGTATTCTAAAATATTTTATAGAAGCGGTAAGTCCAATCAACAGGGTCGTCAGTGCAATGGCAAAGCTGATAAAAAGCGGTAGTCGACTATCGTAAAGTTGCACGCTAAGGGACAGTGGGTTGAAATAGGCAACCGATGAAGCGAACTTCGCATGCTGAGAGGCGCCGGCGTAGCCGGAAATCAACATCCAGAATGAAAGGAGAGAAAATACTGTGCTTGTGGTGCTGAATTTCAAGGGGAGCGCCACCACTACCAAGCCTATGCAACAAAATCCCAAGTAGGCTGTGTAGAAGCAGGCGGCCAGATGCAGGTACTCTATGAAGTCATAATTCCCATATAGCGGTTTGGTTACAAGATAAAATCCTGTTACATAGATCAGGCTCAGGAGTGAGTAGCTGAGAGTATGCGATACCAGAAATGTACGGACAGCACCTTGCTGATAGATGAAGGAACGTACGAAGCCGCTTTCTCTTCTTCCGACCAGATAAAAGCTGAATCCGAAAAAAGCGAAGCTTGATGATAAGTAAGAATAAAACCAGGCGGCAGCATTTACATAAGATTGGTCAAAGTCCTTGGAGGTGCGGTCTGTCACCAGGATGAACATCAAGCAGGGCGCCATACCAGTCCACAGTAGTGTGGTGGGTTCGCGTAGATGTTCAATCAGAAAAAGTTTCATGATACACGGTATGGCTTTGATTTTTGAAGTTGTTGGGTGCGTAGATTGGTTCATGGAAATGGCACCATATCAGTTAGTTGAGATTCGATTACATCCTTGAGAAAGGCGTCTGAGTAGTGGTTGTTGGTGTTGATTCTGCTCGCATTGTTCATGTGCATGAACAAGTTGGGTGAAATATACTTGCAGAAAAACAACGTCTTGTGGGTGGTGATTATGTGATTTAAATACAGATAGCCATTTATGTTATGTGTTTTTGCAGTATCTATTAGGTTCTTGGCTGTCAAGCGCTCAGTGACGGATTGTGGGGAGGGAGAGGGCAGTGATTGACGAGTATTGATAATGCGTTGAAAGGTTTCATATTTATTGCAGTTCATGAAATGTCGAAGGTAAGGGTCCGTGATTTTATCTTTCTCGTTATAAAATTGCATGAATCGAAATGTCTGCCACAATTCAATAATTGATTTTTCCAGCGCGGTGCAGCGAGTGTCTCCATAAGCCATGCCTGCGCAATACCTGACGCGCACGTTACCTTGCTGAGCGTTGCCATAGCAAAGGAGAATACAGCTTCCAGGAAAACGATTGTCAGTGAGATCCAGAATTGACAAATTTCCAGATAATTGCAATTGCTGGAGCAGTGGCAGGCTTCGGCTTTGTTTCATTAGTTCGCAGGCTTGATCGTACTCTATCTTTTCTCTGTAGGTTTTAGTTAGCCAGAAGCGAAGCAGGAACTGCCGCTCGAAAGATTCCTTCATTGCGCCTAAAATTGCTGCTTCCAGAGTGAGGTGAACGCTGCAGCCACAGGTGTCTCTTGCAGGGTAGATCGCATTGTCTATATTGTTTTTTGAATGCGTAAGTGAAATACAAGCTGATGGTATTTTACAGGGGGTGAGGTCAGTTATTCTAAATGCGCGAGTTAGATCAAAGGCATGGTTTTCGATAGTGTCAATTGAGATCTGGCTCGATGTCTGAGCAAATGCCTTGCTAAATGCTTTGCACTCTTCGGGTGTCAAGGTTTTGCCCATTGGGCCAGTGTCATGAATTGGAATGTCAAGGTAGAAGTGCTTGCGCTCAAGGTGCTCCCCCAAGGCGGTAGCGGCTACCTCCGAAGTCCATCCACTGCTCGACCCGTATGTGCTCCACCGTGAGCCAAACTCTGCACTGTGCGGCATATACGTCACCGCACTCGGTCGAAGCAATTCAAAATCCGCAATGCCTGGGCTATGTATTTCGCTGTAGTTATTCATGGGTCAGCCTATAAGTTGAATGCATGTAGACAGGAATAATGTGGGGTTGAGATTAAGGTGCTTTGTGACTTGATGGTCGGTGAACGCAGCCCAAGGACGGCTGTTGAGTCCTAGTTCTTTACAGCGAAGATCTGTAAGCATGTACATTGATCCGGCCTCCATCAATGCAAGTCTGTACCCCCTTTGCCGATACTTAAAAAGTGCCTTGGGTAAATATATGTAATATACAAGTGCGAGCGCAGGCGATCCGATCGGTGTGCTTGAGCCTATAATGGCGCTAGAAAGATTGTGGTCGTCAATTGTCTGGCTGTGGGCTTCAAGTGTTCTGGAGTTTGCTAAGAGGTGCAGTGCGCTGGAAGCTTTCGGCCAGCCCTCAACTCGGTTGTTTAAGTTTACGCAGAATACTTCAATTGGATAGAGAGCGCCTCCGCTTGGATAGCCTCGCTTGCTACTACTGTCTTTTCTCACCAGAGGAGCAAGAATTGCCTTGATTGTTTCGAAGTCAATTCGACTGGCTTTAAAGTCGTTGCAAGAATCATTTCGCCGTAGCGGATGGTGATGAGGTAGCGGTTGAGGGGCTAGAGATGGATTGTCGCTGCATGATGGCAGTGGATGTAGTGACAGCTCATTGCCTGAGAGCGTAGCAAGATCGGCAGCAGGGACGTGATGAAGCGTACTTAAATGTTGCGTGGCTGGGTGTATGACATAATTTCCTTTAGCATGAAAATTTAGAACTTCATCGATAAGCTCGTTGCTGACAAACTTTAAATATTGATCATGCGAAGTGCTCATTGCTCAGCTCCTATGCACTCGCAAAGAGGCCAATGGATACTGCTGTCTTCAGTAAGGAAGCCGTTCTGTAAATTCACAGTTCGTGAGAGAAGTATTCGATCTTGAGTGCACCTGAGTTTTGGAGCTTGCGTAAGCTTGTCGGCGACTTCCACGATGGCTCCAAAAATAAGTGCGCATTGGTACTCGTTTATAGGGGTCAAAGGTAAGTCTAAATTTTGCGCGCTACAGAATGCCCATATCCGGCTCCAATAATGGTGGCTGGCTCTCAATCTTTCATAGTGCGAAATTCGATCAAGCGTACAAAATGCACAGGGATTTCCAATTTCCGGTAGATGCGCCTCAGTCAGATGGAAGTAATTGCCGCTCACGAATCCAATGCTAGCCGCTGAGCCTGGATTCTGTTGGAGTACGGTTGTGTACATTTTTCTTATTAAGTTGGGTCGCAATTTCATGCATGCAAATACAAATAATGTAGGGCTTGAGGCAATCACTGGTAAATCATTGGGAAGAGGGAGTATCTGCAACCGCTGGCGCCGCTGTTCCTCTAGGAAGTTTTTTAAAGACTCTGAAATGACCATGTCGGTGAAAATTACGACTCTCTTCAAATAAGGTAAGCTAACTTCGTCTCCGAGCACTGATAAGGATTTGAGAAATACAGTTGCAGGCTCCGGTTGGAGATCCTCTGAGCGAAGAAGCGACTCCAGATCGCCCTCGGAGAGATGTTGAGTGTTCATGCTTCCCAGACGGACCAGGGCGTTGGTGATTTTTGGGTCAACCAGTTTCGTGAAGCCAGTTGATGTAAAGATAACGGGTTCTTGTTCGAAATTGAGTATTTCGTAGTTATAGACTCTCAAGGTTTTCATCGTGTGGCCCTGCGAGCAAGTGCCATCTCATCATTCGTCAAGATGGCACCCGCATTCTAGTTATTGTTGGGTGTGTTCGTTGTTATCAATGGAGTTGCTGCCTCCGGAGCAGCCACCACTGCCACCGTTACAGCCGCCGCCGCCTCCGCATCCACCACTTCCACCACACCCGCCAGCACTACCGGAACCGCCAAAGAATTCCGCTTCCATGTCGCCGGTAGTTTCTAGTGACAAAGTCATAAGATTGATTCCGTATTGATTGTCCATTTAAGTCTCCTTGGTTGTTGCTCCGAAATGCCGGAGCACTTTCAGAATTGAAGAGCTGTCGAATGAAGTCAAGATGGACCGGAGCTTTGATAGGTTGAGGCGTATAAGTCAGCGGCTTGTCGCTATCCTCAGTTTTGTAGGATGATTCTTTCAGAGAAATCGGGTTATCTTAAAATTTACGGCCGAGTTCCTCGTTGGCTGTAAGAAGCGAGAACCTGTTGTGTAGGAATTATTTATTTCACGATTAGGAGTGTTCTGATTGCGTCCGCTCGGGCTTAGCTTGGGAAGGGCAGACTGCTGACTTTCAATCTGTTTGATAATGTTTCGGAATGTAAAAAATATAAAATTGCCTGGAGATAGGTTACCGAGTTCACCATGCATGCTTTGAGAAGGCTTTGGCCGCGGAGCAGCTCTTTGTCAAAAATAGCTCCCCGCTGGCGGGTCTAATCGGTATTGACGGTATCTCTCTTAATTGAAGTGTCCGTGTTGCGGCGTGACCTGCCCCGCAGGTGCTAGGATGCTGCCATTCAAGCAACAGGTACCGCCATGCAACCCCTCGATCACCTGTCGTTGCACCTGTTCATCGTGGTCTGCGAAGCCGGCACCATTGCACGTGCCAGCGAGCGGGCGTTCATGGCGCCGTCGGCGGTCAGTAAGCGGATTTCGGATATCGAAGCGCGCTTTGGCACGGCGTTGCTCAAACGCAGCAAGCGCGGCGTCGAACCGACCCCGGCGGGCCTTGCGCTGCTGCGCCATGCGCGGGGCCTGACTCGGGCCATGGAGCGCCTGGACAGTGAATTGAGCGAGTACGCCGAAGGTGCACGCGGGCATGTGCGGGTGTTGGCCAACGTATCGTCGATCATGGAGTTCCTGCCCGAGGAATTGTCGGCGTTCATGCTCGACAACCCGCTGATCCAGGCCGACATCGAGGAGCGTTTCAGCCCGGACGTGGTTCGTGGAGTGGCAGAGGGCAGTGCGGACCTTGGCATCTGCCGCAAGTCCATGGCCGTCGGCGATCTGGAGTTTGTGCCATACCGGCAGGATCACCTGGCCGTTGTGGTCGGCGCCGATCACCCGTTGGCCGGGCGTGACAGCATCGCCTTCGAAGAGACGCTGGATTACGAGCACCTGGGCCTGTCGGCCTTCGCCACGCTCAATACCTTCATGCGCAACAGCGCCGAGGCGGCCGGCAAGGCGTTGCGCTTTCGCTCGTACGTGTCGTCGTTCGACGCAGCTTATCGCCTGGTGCAGTTCGGCCTGGGCCTGGCGGTGTTCCCCCAGGAAGCGGTGGCGCGCTATGCGCAGCTGTTCGACCTGCGGGTGATCCCGCTGACCGATGACTGGGCACTGGGCGAGTTCGTCATCTGCATGCGTGACCGCCATGCCTTGAGCCTGTCTGCGCGCCGCCTGCTCGACCATCTGCTGTTGCGCGCGCCGGCCTGGCAAACCCGGGACTGATCCATCGCGGCTGACGATGGATCAGCCCGTGAAACACGTCTTTTCTGCCTGTCGCACTGCTCTTAGTCTGGCCCCACGCTTCAGACAGAGAGACCGTGATGACAACAATAACCATCAATGAAGTCGGCATGCGCGATGGGCTGCAAAGCCTGCACACGGTAATGCCGACCGCCGCCAAGCTGCGCTGGATCGACAGCGCCTATGCAGCCGGCGTGCGCCACATGGAAGTCGCCTCGTTCGTGCCGGCGCGGCTGCTGCCGCAGATGGCCGATGCCAAACAGGTGGTGGCCCACGCCCTCACGTATCCCGACCTGCTGGTGACGGTGCTGGCACCCAACCTGCGCGGTGCGCAGGATGCACTGGAGTCCGGCGCCCAGCGGATTGTCGCGCCGGTATCGGTCAGCACGGCCCACAGCCTGGCCAACGTGCGCCGCACGCCACAGCAGATGGTCGAGGAGCTGGGGCGCATGTGCCAGCTGCGCAGCGAACTGGGGCGGCATGAGGTGCAGATGATCGCCGGCATGTCGGTGGCCTTTGGCTGCACCCGACAGGGTGAGGTGCCGCTGGGCGACCTGTGTGAGCTGACCCGTCAGGTGATCGAGGCCGGCTGCGATCTGGTCTCACTCGGCGACACCACGGGCTATGCCAACCCCGGCCAGGTGGCGACGGTGATCCAGGCCGTGCGCGCCATTGCCGGCGAGCGCCTGCGCGCCGCGCACTTCCACGACACCCGTGGCCTGGCCCTGGCCAACAGCCTGGTGGCGGTGCAGCAGGGCATCCGCGAACTAGATGCATCGCTTGCCGGTCTTGGCGGTTGCCCGTTCGCACCGGGGGCATCGGGCAACACGGTGACCGAGGACCTGGTGTTCATGCTGCAGAGCATGGGCTTGGACACCGGCATCGACCTGCCAGCGTTGATCGCCTCGCGTCAGCTGTTGCGCGAGGCGCTGCCGGATGAGCCGCTTTACGGCGCCATCGCCCGCGCCGGCCTGCCACTCAACTACCCAGGAAACGCGTAATGTCCACACTTCCATTGGACGGCATTCGTGTCGTCGAGATTTCGCACATGGTCATGGGCCCCACCTGCGGCATGATCCTGGGCGACCTAGGTGCCGAAGTGATCAAGATCGAGCCCACCCGTGGTGACGGCACACGCCGCTTGCTCGGGGCGGGGGCGGGGTTCTTCCGCACCTTCAACCGCAACAAGCAGTGCATCGCTGTCGACCTCGACACGCCCCAGGGCCGTGAGGCGGTGCTGGCGCTGATCAACAGTGCCGACGTATTCATCGAAAACTTCAAGCCCGGGCGCATGCACACGCTGGGCTTCGACTACGCCAGGCTGCGCCAGCGTAACCCCCGGATGATCTACGCCTCGCACAAGGGTTTCCTCAGCGGCCCGTACGACAACCGTCTGGCCCTGGACGAAGTGGTGCAGATGATGGCCGGCCTGGCCTACATGACCGGGCCGGTGGGCCGCCCACTGCGCGCTGGCAGTTCGGTGAACGACATCATGGGCGGCATGTTCGGCGCCATTGGTGTGCTGGCCGCGCTCAACGAGCGCAACTCCACAGGCGTTGGCCGCGAGGTGCAGAGCGCTTTGTACGAGAACTGCGTATTGCTCGCGGCCCAGCACATGCAGCAGTACGTGGTGACCGGCCAGGCGGCGGCACCGATGCCCAACCGCATCAGCGCCTGGGCCATCTACGACGTGTTCACCTTCGCCGGCGGCGAGCAGATGTTCGTCGCTGCCACGGGTGAAGGCCAGTGGCAGGCCCTGTGCCAGCTTTTGGGCCAGACGGCCTTGCTCGATGACCCGGCCTTGGCGACCAACAATGACAGGGTAGTGCAGCGGCCACGGCTGCTGGCGCACCTGGCCGAGGTGTTCGCCAACCTCGATGCCGGGCAATTGGCCGTGGAACTGGAGGCCAACGGCATTCCTTTCGCGCCGATCCGCCGCCCGGAAGAGTTGTTCGACGACCCGCACCTGACCCAGAGCGGTGGCATGGCGGACCTGCAGCTGGAAGATGGCAGCAGCACGCCGATGCCCTTGCTGCCGCTGTCGCTGGACGGCCAGCGCCTGCAGCCACGCCGGCCAATCCCGCGGATTGGCGAACACACGCACAAGGTGATGCGCGAGTTGGGCTACAGCGACGAACACATCGCCGAGCTGTGTGCCGCTGGTGTGCTGAAAACCGACGATCAGGCCCAGGGAGTGCACTGAATGGCGATCTAGCGATACGAAACACTGACACCGGCCCTTCACCCGGAAACGTTCGTGGCCGAGGACGCCACGGTCATTGGCGATGTCACCCTGGAGCAGGGCGCAAGCGTGTGGCCGCAGGCGGTGCTGCGCGGTGACAACGAGCCGATCCGCATCGGCCAGCACAGTAATGTGCAGGAAGGCGCAGTGCTGCATGCCGACCCAGGCTTTGCCCTGACCGTGGGCCGCAACGTTACCATCGGCCACCAGGCCATGCTGCACGGCTGCAGCATCGGCGATGGTGCGCTGGTCGGGATCCAGGCCGTGGTGCTCAATGGCGCGGTGATCGGCCGCAACTGCCTGGTCGGTGCCGGCGCCGTTGTCACCGAAGGCAGGGTGTTCCCCGACAACTCGCTGATCCTCGGGGCACCCGCCAAGGTGGTGCGTGAACTGAGCCCTGAAACCATCGCCGGCATGCACGCCAATGCCGCCGAGTACGTGCGCAAGGGCCAGGCCTTCAAGGACAAGCTCGTGCGCATTGGCTGACCCGTTGCACGCGGTGCCCACACCGGGCGCCGTCGCTCTCCAATAACTACAAGAATGGAGATCCACCATGGTTGCCTTGACCGGCGAAGTGGCGCGCGAGCGCGCCGACAGCCACATCGATGAACTGCTGCTATACCGTCGCGTGGCCTGGCGCATCATGCCGCTGGCCATCATCTGCTTCCTGTTTTCCTACTTCGACCGCATCAACATCAGCTTTGCCAAGACCCAGATGCAGGCTGAACTGGGCCTGAGCGACGCCGCCTATGGCCTGGCCGCGAGCATGTTCTTCATCGGCTACGTGCTGTTCGAAGTGCCGAGCAGTCTGGGCCTCAAGCGCTACGGGGCGCCGGCCTGGATCTGCCGGATCATGGTGTCCTGGGGCCTGGCCACGGCGGCATTGGTGTTTGCCTACACCCAGTACACGCTGTATTTCCTGCGTTTTCTGATCGGGGTGATGGAGGCCGGTTTCGGCCCGGCGATCCTGTTCTACCTGGCCTGTTGGTTCCCCCGCAAGCACCTGGCGAAGATGAACGGCCTGTGGTTCCTCGCCGTGCCCCTGGCTGGCGCGGTGGGCGGGCCGGCAGCGGGCTTCCTGCTGGGGACCATGGACGGTGTGCTGGGCTTGGCGGGTTGGCACTGGCTTTTCCTGATGTCGGGGTTGCCGTGCGTGCTGCTGGGCGTGCTGGTGCTGTGCAAGCTGGACCGCGACATCGCGTCGGCCCGCTGGCTAAGCCGCCAGGAGAAAGACCTGCTGTTGGAGAACCTGGCCCAGGACCGGCGCGTGCAGAAGCCGGTGCTGGGGTCGATCTGGCGGGTGCTGCTGACCCGTGAAGTGGCGATCATGGCGTTCATCTACTACGTGGTGAAAACCGCTTCCTACGGCCTGAATTTCTGGATGCCGCACCTGATCAAGTCGTCCGGCGTGCAGGACATGCTCTGGGTTGGCATGCTGTCGGCACTGCCCTATGCGGTGGCCTGCATCGGCATGGTGCTGCTGACCCGGCGCTCCGACCGCACCGGGGAACGCAAGCGCTACCTGGTGTATTGCCTGCTGGCGTCGGCGCTGGGCTACCTGCTGGCCTGCCTGTACGCGGACTCGTCCTGGGCGATGATGGCGGCGCTGGTGCTGGCCACGGCGGGCACCTTCATCGCCATCCCGATCTTCTGGACCATTCCGCAGTCCACTTTCTCGGGCCTGGCCATCGCCACCGGCACGGCGGCGATCAACTCGGTCGGCCAGCTGAGCGGCATCGTCGCACCGGTGATGGTCGGCAAGATCAACGACCTTACCGGCAGCAGCTATATGGGAATGCTGTCGATTGCCCCGCTGATCCTGATCGCCTGCCTGGTGGTGATGCGCTACGTCAAAAACCCCAAAGCCTGAACCGCAACGCTTTCCAACAAGAACAACAAGGCGTAACCATGAACATTTCCCTCTCCCGGCGGGCATCGCTGATGCTCGCGGCGCTTGGCTGCGCGTGCCAGGTGGCCCAGGCAGGCTTTGTCGACGATGGCAAGGGCAGCCTGGAGCTGCGCAACTTCTACTTCGACCGCGATTTCCATGGCGCTACCGCCACCCAGTCGCGGCGCGGCGAGTGGGCCCAGGGTTTCATGCTCAAGTGGCAGTCAGGCTATACCGACGGGGTTGTCGGCTTTGGCCTGGATGCAGCCGGCATGCTGGGCATCAAGCTCGACTCTTCGCCAGACCGCAGCGGCACCGGGCTGTTGCCGCGGGGCAGCGACAAGCGTGCGGCGGACGAGTATGGCAAGGCGATTGCCACGTTCAAGGCGAAGCTGGCGCGGACCGAGCTGCAGGTCGGCGGCCTGAGCCCGCAGTTGCCGCTGCTGGCGTCGAACTACAGCCGACTGTTCCCACAGTGGTTCAACGGGGCGCAGCTGGTCAGCAAGGATCTGGACGCTTTCACCTTCACCGTGCTGCAGGTCGATGCGACCAAACTGCGCGATTCAACCGATTTCGAAGACCTGACGGCGATGGCGCAACAGGGCGCCTATTCAGCGACGGTGAGCAGTGACCGGCTGTATTACGCCGGGGCCGATTACCAACCGCTGAAGAACTTGACCGTGAGCCTGCACACCAGTGAGCTGGAAGACCTGTTTCGCCGTGATTACGCGGGTTTCAAGTACCGCATCGGCGCGGGGCCGGGTGAGGCGTTCACCGAATGGCGCTGGTTCAACGCCCGGAAACAGGGCAGGGCGTTGCTGGGGGAGGTGGACAACCGCACCTTGAGCACCAACTTTGGCTACAGCTTGCACGGCCATACCTTCAGTGGTGGCTACCAGAAGGTCAGTGGCGATACCGCCTACGCCTATGTGGGCGGCACGGATACCTACCTGTTCAGCGAGCAGCAGGTCAGCACCTTCGCGTTGGCCAACGAGCGTGCCTGGATGCTGCGCTATGACTACAACTTTACCGCTTTGGGCATTCCTGGACTGACGTTCAACGTGCGCTACGTGAAGGGTGACCAGGTCGACCCACAGCGCATTGCCACGAGCAAGGGCAGGGCGCTTGAGGCAAGGGGTGGTGAGGGCGAGGAATGGGAGCGGACTACGGACATCACCTATGTGGTGCAGTCGGGGCCATTCAGGAGCGTGTCGCTGCGCTGGCGCAATGCGAGCATGCGCCCGAACTTTGCCGATGCGGCGGACGAGAACCGGGTGATTGTGGGCTACACCCTCGATTTCTAAGGTGTGGCAGCTCTTTTGTGGGAGCCGCGCTTGCCGGCGATGGACCGCACAGCGGCCCCAGGATTGCCGAGGCCTCAAAGAACTTGTAGGCAACAGGCGAGGGCTTCGCCCTCGATCGCCGGCAAGCGCGGCTCCCACAGGGGCGAGTGTCGAGGCTCAGGATGTCGCAGGCTTTGAAACCGGTTTCAAAACGTTTCCAAACCAGCTAGATTACGCGGCTTTGCCGGCCCCGGCCGGACACCAGATGGCGCAATCCAAGGCCGCTCCAATGCTGATGAGGACCCGAAATGCCTGAGCATGCCCCCGACAACCCGCGCCGGGACTTCCTGCGCAAGACCTTGACCTTGATTCCGGTGGTCACCGTGGCCAGTACCGGCCTGGGTGCCAGCCAGTTGTTGGCCGAGCCCGTGCGCGAACCCAAGGTGCCGGCCACACCCCCTGCGGGCAACTATCAGCCAACCTTCTTCACCGCCGAAGAGTGGGCCTTCGTGCAAGCGGCCGTGTCGCGCATCATCCCCGCCGACGAACTCGGCCCCGGCGCATTGGAGGCGGGTGCCGCCGAGTTCATCGACCGCCAGATGAACACCCCTTACGCCACCGGCGCCCAGTGGTACATGCAAGGTCCGTTCAAGGCAGATGCCGCCCCGGAGCTCGGCTACCAGCTGCAACTCAGCCCGCAACAGATCTACCGCCTGGGCATCGCCGCCACAGAGGCGTGGAGCAAAAACGCCAGCGGTAAAACCTTTGCCGAACAAGATAGCGCTACCCGCGACAAGATTCTCGGCAAGATCGAAGCCGGTGACATCGTTTTCGAGCAGCTGCCGGCCAAGCTGTTCTTCAGCCTGCTGGTGCAGAACACCCGCGAAGGCTTCTTCTGCGACCCGATTCACGGCGGCAACAAAGGCATGGTCGGCTGGACACAGATCGGCTTCCCGGGTGCCCGGGCAGATTTCATGGACTGGGTCGAGCGCAACGAGCCGTACCCGTTCCCGGCAGTTTCGATTCGCGGCGAGAGGGCGTAAGGCATGGCCAATGCAATGAAGAAGGCGGACGTGGTGATCGTCGGTTTCGGCTGGGCTGGCGCGATCATGGCCAAGGAGCTCACCGAAGCCGGCCTGCAGGTGGTGGCGCTGGAGCGCGGGCCGATGCAGGATACCTACCCGGATGGCAGCTACCCGCAGGTGATCGACGAACTGACCTACAGCGTGCGCAAGAAGCTGTTCGTCGATGTGTCGAAAGAGACCGTCACCATCCGCCACAGCATCAACGATGTCGCGCTGCCCAACCGTCAGCTCGGCGCCTTCCTGCCGGGCAAGGGCGTCGGCGGCGCAGGGCTGCATTGGTCGGGCGTGCACTTTCGGGTAGACCCGATGGAGCTGCGCATGCGCAGCCACTACGAAGAGCGCTATGGCAAGCGCTTCATCCCGGAAGACATGACCATTCAGGACTTTGGCGTCAGCTACGAGGAACTCGAGCCGCATTTCGACTTTGCCGAAAAGGTCTTCGGCACCTCCGGCCAGGCCTGGACGGTCAACGGCAAGCGGGTTGGCGAAGGGAAGGGCGGCAACCCCTATGCACCTGACCGCTCCAACCCGTTCCCGCTGGAATCGCAGAAGAACGTGGTCTCGGCCAAGCTGTTCGAAAAGGCGGCGGCCAGCCTCGGCTACAAGCCCTACAACCTGCCGTCGGCCAACACCTCCGGGCCGTACACCAACCCGTACGGCGCGCAGATGGGGCCATGCAACTTCTGCGGCTTCTGCAGCGGCTACGTCTGCTACATGTACTCCAAGGCCTCGCCGAACGTGAACATCCTGCCGGCGCTGCGCCAGGTGCCGAACTTCGAGCTGCGCGCCAACGCCCATGTGCTGCGGGTGAACCTGGACGATAGCAAGCGCAAAGCCACCGGCGTGACCTACATCGACGCCCAAGGCCGCGAAGTGGAGCAGCCGGCGGACATCGTCATCCTCGCCGCGTTCCAGTTCAACAATGTGCGCCTGATGCTGCTGTCCGGCATCGGCAAGCCTTATGACCCGGTCAAGAACGAAGGCGTGGTCGGGCGCAACTTCGCCTACCAGAACATGGGCACGGTCAAGGCGTTCTTCGACAAGGACACCTACACCAACAACTTCATCGGTGCCGGCGGCAACGGCGTGGCCATCGACGACTTCAACGCCGACAACTTCGACCATGGCCCGCACGGCTTCGTCGGCGGCTCGCCGATGTGGGTCAATCAGGCCGGCAGCCGGCCGATCGCCGGGGTCGCCAACCCGCCCGGCACCCCGGCCTGGGGCAGCGCCTGGAAGAAGGCCACCGCCGACTATTACACCCACCAGGTGTCGATGGACGCCCACGGCGCGCACCAGTCGTACCGCGGCAACTACCTCGACCTCGACCCGACCTACCGCGATGCCTACGGCCAGCCGCTGCTGCGCATGACCTTCGACTGGCAGGAAAACGACATCAGGATGAACCAGTTCATGGTCGACAAGCTGAGCAAGATCGCCCAGGCGATGAACCCCAAGTCCATCGCCGTGCTTGGCAAGAAGGTCAAGGAACACTTCAACACCGCCAGCTACCAGACCACCCACCTCAACGGTGGCGCGATCATGGGCAGTAACCCGAAGACCAGCGCGCTGAACCGCTACCTGCAGAGCTGGGACGTGCACAACGTGTTCGTCCCCGGTGCTTCGGCATTCCCCCAGGGCCTGGGCTACAACCCCACCGGCCTGGTGGCGGCGCTGACCTACTGGTCGGCCCGGGCGATCCGCGAGCAGTACCTGAAGAACCCCGGCCCGCTGGTCCAGGCTTGAGGAGCGATGAACATGAAGAACCTGTTGATCGCAACCTTGCTGCTGGGCGCCACGGCGGCGGCCCAGGCCGATGATGCCTTGGTGAAGAAGGGCGAATACCTGGCCCGTGCGGGTGACTGCGTGGCCTGCCATACCGCCAAGGGCGGCAAGCCCTTTGCCGGCGGGCTGCCGATGGAAACTCCGATCGGTACGGTGTACTCCACCAACATCACTCCGGACGCCAGCGGCATCGGCCAGTACAGCTTCGCCGACTTCGACCAGGCGGTGCGCAAGGGCGTTGCCAAGGACGGCAGCACATTGTACCCGGCGATGCCGTACCCGTCCTACGCGCGGGTCAGTGACGACGACATGCAGGCGCTGTATGCGTACTTCATGCAAGGCGTCGAGCCGGTCGCGCAGCCCAACAAGGCGACCGATATCCCCTGGCCGTTGAGCATGCGCTGGCCGCTGTCGATCTGGCGCGGGTTGTTCGCCCCCGAGGTGCAGGCCTGGCAGGCACCCGCCGGTGCAGACCCGGTGGTCAGCCGTGGCGCCTATCTGGTCGAAGGCCTGGGCCATTGTGGCGCCTGCCACACCCCGCGCGCCCTGACCATGCAGGAAAAGGCCCTGAGCCCGGCAGATGGCGAGCAGTTCCTGGCTGGCAGCGCACCGCTCGAAGGCTGGATCGCCAAGAACCTGCGCGGCGACCACAAGGACGGCCTGGGCAGCTGGAGCGAAGAGCAGCTGGTGCAGTTCCTCAAGACCGGCCGTAGCGAACGCAGCGCGGTGTTCGGCGGCATGAGCGATGTGGTCGAGCACAGCATGCAGCACCTGAGCGACGCCGACCTGACCGCCATTGCCCGCTACCTGAAGACCTTGCCGCCGAGCGACCCGAACGACCAGCCGCACGTGTATGACAAGCAGGTCGCCGATGCCTTGTGGCAGGGCAACGACAGCAAGCCGGGGGCGTCGGTGTACATCGACAACTGCGCGGCCTGCCACCGGACCGATGGTCACGGCTATACCCGGGTGTTCCCGGCGCTGGCGGGCAACCCGGTGGTGCAGACGGCGGATGCCACCTCGCTGATCCATGTGGTGCTGGCGGGCGGGACCGTGCCGGCGACGCACACGGCGCCGTCGAACTTCACCATGCCGGCGTTCGGCTGGCGCCTGAGTGACCAGGAAGTGGCGGATGTAGTCAATTTCATTCGTACCAGCTGGGGCAACCAGGGCAGCCCAGTCAGCGCCGCTGATGTGAAACCCCTCCGGTAACTGCACCCCGGTCACCCTGTGGGAGCGGGTTCACCCGCGAATGCGTCGGTGAATTAAACATCGCATTCGCGGGTAAACGCGCTCCTACACTGATCTGTGTACTATTTGGTATATGTATCAATAGGTTAGGTTGTATATCTATTGCGTTGTCTTACCCTCCCTGTGACACTCCTGAAAAAGGGAGGTTGACGAACGCGCAAGGTTTTGCTGTATTGAAACCGGTTTCATTCGCCGTCACCGACAACAATCACAAGGGACCCGCAATGACCGATTCACCCTTCAACCCCCGCGAGCGGGTGACCATCAGCGAAGTGGCACGTGAGGCCGGTGTGTCCAAGGCCACGGTCTCGCGCTACATCGGCGGTGATCGCCAGCTGCTGGCCGACGCCACCGCCAAGCGCCTGGAAGAAGTCATCGAGCGCCTGGGCTACCGGCCCAACCAGATGGCCCGCGGCCTCAAGCGTGGCCAGACCCGCCTGATCGGCATGCTCGTGGCCGACATTCTCAACCCCTATTCAGTGGCCGTGATGCATGGCGTGGAAACCGCCTGCCGCCAGCACGGCTATAGCCTGGTGGTGTGCAACACCAACCGCGACGACGAGCAGGAGCGCCACCACCTGACGGCCCTGCAGTCCTACAATGTCGAAGGGCTGGTCGTGAACACCCTCGGCCGCCACCCCGGCGAACTGCTCAACCTGCAGCGTGACATCCCCATGGTGCTGGTCGACCGGCAATTGCCGGAGCTCAAGGTCGACCTGGTCGGCCTGGACAATGCCGATGCCATCGAGCAGGCCCTGGACCACCTGCAAGCGCAAGGCTATCGCGACATTCTCGCGGTCACCGAAGCGCTGGATGGCACCAGCTCGCGGCTGGAGCGGGTGCAGGCCTTTACCGCGTCGATCAGCAACCGCAATGGCATGCGCCAGCAGCTGCTGGAAGTCGATGCGGGTTTGCCGGCCAAGCTCGGCGCCTTCTTGGCCAGCAAGGGCCATGGCCCGCAGGCGATCTTCACCTTCAACGGCGTGGCGACCCTGGCAGTCACCCGCGTGTTGCACGATTCGGGCTGCAAACTGTTCAGCGAAGTGGGCCTGATTGCCCTCGACGAACTGGACTGGTACCCCCTGGTGGGCAGCGGCATCACCGCACTGGCGCAGCCCACCGAGCGCATCGGCGTGGCCGCGTTCGAGTGCCTGCTCGAACGCCTGCGCGGCAGCCATGATGCGCCGCGACGCATCGATTTCAAGGCACAGCTGATCACCCGAGGGTCCACTCAAGCACACGAATAATCCGCAGGCAGCAGGGCTGCCTGCATGGCTGCAATCAAAAAATGAAACCGGTTTCATAAGGACAACAACAATGCACGCGAACCCCGTTTCCATCAGTCTCTCCAGCTACGGCGCCAGCCTTGTGCGGCAGCGTGGCCAGATGAGTTTTATCGAACTGCTGGCGGCTGCTGGCGTCAGTCGCATCGAACTGCGCGAAGAGTTGTTTGATGAGGTGCCCGACACTGTCGCGCTTTCGGCAGCGATCGCAGCCTCAGGCCTGGAGTGCCTGTATTCCTCGCCGTTGGAGCTATGGACGGCGCAAGGCCAGCCAGACCCGCAACTGCCTGCGAAGTTGGCACTGGCCAAGGCCCTGGGCGCCGTGGCGCTGAAGGTTTCACTTGGGCATTACCACGAGCAATTCGATGTCAGCGCCTTGCAGGCTCTGCTGCGCGAGGGTGATCCTGTGCTGCTGGTGGAGAATGACCAGACCCCACAAGGTGGGCGCATCGAGCCGCTGCTGCGGTTCTTCCAGCATGCCCAGGGCTGGGCGCTGCCGTTGGGCATGACCTTCGACATCGGCAACTGGCAGTGGCAGGGCGAGTCGGCGTTGCAGGCCGCTCGCCAGCTCGGCCGCTGGGTGCGCTACGTGCACTGCAAGGCCGTGCAGGAAGGTGCAGATGGCCGCTTGCACGCCGTACCGCCGAAAGCGGCCGACCTGTTGGCGTGGGAAGCGCTATTCGACGAATTCAGCCCCGGGCTGGTGCGTGCGGTCGAATACCCGTTGGCAAGCGATGACCTGTTGGCGCTGACCCGTGCCCAGGTGCACAACCTGGCGCGGCTGGGTCTGGGCGAGGAGGTGAGCCATGCTTGAGCATGACGTGCTGTGCTTCGGCGAAACCATGGCCATGTTCGTCGCCGAGCACAGCGGTGACCTGGCCAGCGTCGGCACCTTCGGCAAACGCATCGCCGGCGCCGACAGCAACGTGGCCATCGGCCTGGCCCGGCTGGGCTTTCGCGTGCGCTGGCTGAGCCGGGTCGGCGATGACTCGCTGGGGCGTTTCGTGCTCGCCAGCTTGCGCCAGGAAGGCCTCGATTGCAGCCGTGTCGAAGTCGATGGCAGCCGCCCGACCGGCTTTCAGCTGAAAAGCCGCTGCGATGATGGCAGCGACCCGGTGGTGGAGTATTTCCGCGGCGACTCCGCCGCCAGCCGCCTTTCCACCGCGCTGCTCGACCCGGCGCTGCTGCAGGCCCGCCACCTGCATGCCACGGGCATTCCGCCGGCGCTGTCCGCCAGCTGCCGGGCATTGTCCCATGCCTTGATCGACGGCATGCGCGAGGCCGGGCGGAGTATTTCCTTCGACCCGAACCTGCGCCCGTCGCTGTGGCCCGACCGGGCGACCATGGTCCGTGAAATCAACGCCCTGGCCGTGAAGTCCCACTGGGTCCTGCCCGGCCTGGAGGAAGGCCGTTTGCTCACCGGCCAGCACACCCCCGCCGACATCGCGGCTTTTTACCTCGACCAGGGGGTGGAGCACGTGGTGATCAAGCTGGGCGATGCGGGGGCCTACTACCGCAATGGCCAAGGTGCGGGGCAGGTCGCCCCGGTGCCGGTGGCCCAGGTGGTGGACACCGTAGGTGCTGGCGATGCGTTTGCCGTCGGCGTGGTCAGCGCGCTGCTCGAAGGCCGCCCGCTGGCCGACGCGGTGGCACGCGGCAACTGGTGCGGCAGCCGCGCCGTGCAATCCCGTGGCGACATGGAAGGCCTGCCATACCGTCACCAACTCCACGCGCACGAACTGCGCAGAAGTGCCTGAACCGCTGAATGCCGGCTTGCCGGCCCTGTTGCGACAAAAACAACAAGCTCAGGAGAACGTTTCATGCAATCGACTCGCCTCGCACCACGCCGCTGGTGGTACATCATCCCGATCGTCTTCATCACATACAGCCTGGCCTACCTGGACCGCGCCAACTACGGTTTTGCCGCAGCCTCGGGCATGGCCGACGACCTCAAGATCACGCCTGTACTGTCCTCGCTGCTGGGAGCGCTGTTCTTCCTCGGCTACTTCTTCTTCCAGGTGCCCGGCGCGATCTATGCCGAAAAGCGCAGTGTGAAAAAGCTGATCTTCGTCAGCCTGATCCTCTGGGGCGGCCTGGCGACCCTGACCGGAATGATCAGCAACGTCTACCTGCTGATCGCCATCCGCTTCCTGCTCGGCGTGGTGGAGGCTGCGGTGATGCCGGCCATGCTGGTGTACCTGTGCCACTGGTTCACCCGCGCCGAGCGCTCGCGGGCCAACACCTTCCTGATGCTCGGCAACCCGGTGACCATCCTGTGGATGTCGGTGGTGTCGGGCTACCTGATCAAGCACTTCGACTGGCGCTGGATGTTCATCATCGAGGGCCTGCCGGCGGTGCTCTGGGCGTTCATCTGGTGGCGCCTGGTGGATGACCGGCCAGCCCAGGTGAAATGGCTGAGCGAACAGGAAAAGGCCAGCCTGCAGCAGACCCTGGCGGCCGAGCAGCAAGGCATCAAGCCAGTGAAGAACTACCGCGAGGCGTTCCGCTCGCCACAGGTGATCGTGCTGTCGCTGCAGTACTTCTGCTGGAGCATCGGGGTGTATGGCTTCGTGCTGTGGCTGCCGTCGATCCTCAAGCAGGCAGCGAATGTCGATATCGTCGAGGCCGGCTGGCTGGCATCGGTGCCGTACATGGCGGCGGTGCTGGGCATGATCGGGGTGTCCTGGGCGTCGGACCGGCTGCAGAAGCGCAAGCGCTTCGTCTGGCCACCGCTGTTGATCGCCGCCGTGGCGTTCTATGGCTCCTACGCACTGGGTACCGAGCATTTCTGGCTGTCCTACACGCTGCTGGTGATTGCCGGTGCGTGCATGTACGCACCTTATGGCCCGTTCTTCGCCATCGTCCCGGAGATCCTGCCGAGCAACGTGGCCGGTGGCGCCATGGCGCTGATCAATAGCATGGGCGCGCTGGGTTCGTTCGGCGGGTCGTGGCTGGTGGGCTATCTCAATGGTGCTACCGGCGGTCCGGGCGCCTCATACCTTTTCATGTCGGGAGCGCTGCTGGCCGCAGTGGCGCTGACCGCCGTACTGAAAACCTCACAGACCTCAGGCCGCGCCAAGCGCGGCGGCCCACGCCTGGCCATGAGCCAATAGGAAGCAGCCATGAAGAAACGCATTGTCTTGTATAAACGCCTGTCCGACGCCTTGCTGGCCAGGCTGGAGGAGCAGGTGGAGGTGACCTGGGTGGACACCGGCGCCGCTGATGGCCTGGCGCGTCTGCGCGACGCCTTGCCAGGCGCCCATGGCTTGCTGGGTGCCAGCCTGCGCCTGGGCAGCGAGCTGCTCGACCTGGCACCGCAGCTGGAGGTGATCTCCAGTGTGTCGGTGGGAGTCGACAACTACGACATCGCCGACCTGACACGGCGCGGGGTGATGCTCACCAACACCCCCGATGTGCTGACCGAAACCACTGCCGATACCGGCTTCGCCCTGATCCTGGCCTCGGCACGGCGGGTGGTGGAACTGGCCGGCTGGGTGCGTGAGGGGCAATGGCAGGCGAGCCTGGGGCCTGCGCATTTCGGCACCGATGTGCATGGCAAGACCCTGGGTATCGTCGGCATGGGGCGCATTGGTGAAGCGTTGGCCCGGCGCGGCGCTGCTGGGTTCGGCATGCGTGTGCTGTACCACAGTTCGCGAGCCAAGCCAGAAGTGGAGGCGCGTTATGCAGCGCGTTACTGCAGCCTGGATGTGTTGCTGGCCGAGGCGGATTATGTGTGTCTGACGGTGCCGCTCAGTGCCAGCACCGAGGGCCTGATCGGCGCCCGCGAGCTGGGGTTGATGAAGCCCGAGGCGATACTGGTGAACATTGCCCGTGGGCGAGTGGTGGATGAAGCCGCGCTGATCGAGGCGTTGCAGCAGAAGCGGATTCGCGGGGCAGGGCTGGATGTGTTCGTGCAGGAGCCATTGGCGGTTGGTTCGCCACTGTTGCAGCTCGATAACGTGGTGGCGACGCCGCATATCGGCTCGGCGACCCATGAGACGCGGGAGGCCATGGCGCGGTGTGCGGTGGACAATCTGCTAAGTGCCCTGGCAGGCCAACGCCCGCCGAACCTGGTCAACCCGATCTATCAGCAAACTTAGGACCCTGTGGAAGCCGCGCTTGCCGGCGATGGGCCGCGGAGCGCCCCCCTAACTGTGAATGGGGCCTGCTTTGCAGCCCATCGCCGGCAAGCGCGGCTCCCACAGGGTTATGTGTGAACCTCAAGCGCTTACTTGAAATCCCACTGCATCTGGGTCGCGATACTGACCCCGCTGGACGACTTCACGCACACATCCAGATAGTCGGTAAAGCGTGGCGGCACGGCAATGCCTTCCTCAAGCAGGCGGCTGTTGTCGAACAGGTAGTTGAGGTCGGCGAAGCCGCTGTACAGGCGCAGGGCTCGCAGCACCAGGCGCGGGTTGGCCGGGCCGATGCGCGCTTCGAAGTCCTGCGCCAGGCTCTTCAGGTCATCGACATCGACCTTGCGGTAACGCTCGCCCACCGGCTGCGCGCCGTTGGCATGGGCGAAAGCCTGGTCGATCTCGCCAAAGGTGCAGGCGGCCTGGTGGCCAGCCGAGATGTGGTACAGGTTGTGCTCCAGGCGTGGCTTGAGGGTGAGGCCGATCAGCGCCTCGGCGCAGTAGTCGACCGGGATCACGTCGATCTGCTCGTCCAGCTCGCAGGTGAAGCTCTCCAGTGCGAAGCCCATGCGGAACACCCAGAAGATGCTGGCCGAGGCCTGGCAACCGAGGGTGCGGTGGCCCACCACGATGGACGGGCGCGCCACCACCAGCGGCAGTTGCGGCAGCTGCTCGCTCATGCGCCGTTCGATCTCGGCCTTGGATGCGGTGTAGTCGACCAGCTGCTGCTCGGCGGCCGGGAACTCCCACGATTCGCTGATTGGTGACTCGCGCTGCGGGCCGCAGCTCATCGCCGTGCCTACGTGCAGGAAGCGCTTGAGGCGCGTCGAGCGGCTCATCACCTCGGCGAAGGCGTAGGTGCCGTCGACATTGACCGGCCAGATGTTCGGGTTCTTCGAGAACGAGGCCACCGCCGCACAGTTGATCACCCGGTCGATCTGCATCAGCCGCGGCGTGGCCTCGGCCAACCAGCGGGTATCGAGGAAGTCGCCGCACAGGATCTGGTCGGCGCGCAAGGCCAGGCAGTCCTGCTCGTCAACGCCGTGTTGGCGCAGGTTGTCGCGCAGGCGCTCGAGGCCTTGCTCCTGGCTGTCGGCGCGCACCAGGAAACACAGGTTGGCGCTGCGGCCATTGGCAATCAGTTGGGCCGTTACCGAACCACCGAGAAAACCGGTGGCGCCAGTCAGCAGCATATGTTCGTGCAGATCGAAGTTGATATGTGGGGCAGGCGCGTTCATAAACTTCCTCTGAAAAGTTTATTGGCGTGGATCGAGGTTTGAGCTCATGCCTGGAGCGCGCAGGGACTGGCGTTCAGCTCGGAGCGAGGGGATTGTCAGGGCGTTGGGAGGGAAGTTGCAATTAACGAAATGCGGGTTTCATATGAAACAAAAGTTAATGAAAGTTTTAGCGTTCATTAATTAAAAGATGCGCATTGCAAGGATGCCAGAGTCTTTGTTGGCAGTAAGTGAGACGAATGTGAAAAATACCTTTGGCTTTTGAGGGAGCAGGTAAGCCTGCCCCCTCAGAGGGACATTTATCCTGTGGTCAGTTCGCTGGCCAGGGGTTCAGGCGCGATGGCTGGCGCAAACACCTGCTCATTGCTGCGCAAGCTGCGCATCAGGCTGTACCCGGTCAGCAGCATGTAGATAGCAATCGGCAGGCCGACCACGATGCTGGCCATCTGGATTGCCAGCAAGCCCCCGGCGATCACCAGGCTGGCCGCAATCGCCCCTTCCAGCACGCACCACAGCACGCGTATCCAGTTGGGCGGGTCGATGCTGCCCAGTGAGTTGAGCATGCACAGCACCTGGGTACCGGCATCGGCTGCGGTCACGAAGTGTACCGCCAGCAGCAGGCAGATGATCACGCTCAGCACCGCGCCCAGGGTCGGGCCGTCGAGGCGGTCGAGCAGGGTGAACATCGCCGTGGTGGTTTCCTTGCGCGTGGCCTCGAGAATCGGCCCGCCCTGGAAGGCACCGGCAGCGGTCTGCTCGGCGACCGGCAGTTTTTCGTAGGCGTGGCGCACCTGTTGTTCATCCTTCAGCGCAGTGCCGCCGAACACCGCCATCCACAGGATGGTCACCACAGTTGGAACCAGCAGCGCGCCGAATACCAGTTCGCGAATGGTCCGGCCACGGGAAATACGGGCGATGAACAGGCCCACGAACGGCCCCCAGGTCATCCACCACGGCCAGTAGAAAGCGGTCCAGCTCTTCTGCCAGGCGCTGTCGGACTGGGCATCGGTCCAGAAGCTCATCCCGATGATGTTCTGCGCGTAGTCACCGGCCGACTCGAACAGCAGGTTCATGATGTAGTTGGTTGGGCCCAGGCCTAGCACCACCAGCATCAGGCCCAGGGAAATCCACATGTTCAGGGTCGACAGGCGCTTCATGCCTTTGGACACTCCGGCCACCAGCGAGATCGAGGCAATCACCGTGACCACGGCGATGATGCTCAGCTTGAACGACAGGCTGACCGGGGTCCCGAACACCTGGTGCATGCCCATGTTGATCTGCTCGACGCCCAGCCCCAGCGACTGCGAAACCCCAAACGCGGTCACCGCGCCGCCGATGATATCGACGGCATGGCCGATCGGCCCGTAGATGCGGTTGCCGATGATCGGGTAGAGGATCGAACGCAGCGCCAGCGGCAGGCCTTCGCGGTAGGCGAAGTAGGCCAGGCCCAGGCCGATCACGGTGAAGATCGCCCACGGGTGCAGGCCCCAGTGCAGCAAGGTGATGCGCATGGCCATCGACGCCGCCTGGTCGGTCAGGCCTGGAGTGAACGGGTTGCTGGCATAGTGCAGGACGGGTTCGGCAACCGACCAGAAGATCAGCCCCACGCCCATGCCGGCGCTGAACAGCATGGCGATCCAGGCGGCGAAGCTGAATTCCGGCTTTTCGTCGGGGCGCCCGAGTTTCAGTGTGCCGTGGCGGCTGAAGGCGATGTACACCAGCATCCCGAGGATGCCGCTGACCAGTGCCAGGTAGAACCATTTGAGGTGGTCGAGGATGGCGTCGGAGGCGCCTTTGAACACCCCCGCAGCCTGGTCGCCGTGGGCAGCGCAGAGCACCACGAAGGCCACGACAATGGAGAGGGACCCTACCGTCACGATAGGGTTGAGGCCTTTGAAAAGGCCTTGTTTTGCACGCATCGGCTCTATCCTTTTTATTGTTGCAGGCCGGCGCTGGAGCGGCCCGCCTGGCTGCGTCGCGGGTGTTGCAAGGGACTATGGATTCAGAGGTCGATCACCAGGTCTGAAGTGGGGCGGCTGCAGCACAGCAGGCGCAGGCCTTTGTCGATCTCGCGCTGGCGGATGCCGCCGTTGTGGTTCATTTCGACGCTGCCTTCGAGCACGGCAGTCTTGCAGGTGCCGCAGACGCCTTGACTGCAGGAGGAGGGGACCACCGCACCGGCCTTCTTGGCGGCGGCCAGGACAGTCTGGTCGGCGCCCATGGTGAAAGTCTTGCCGGAACGGGCCAGACGCACAGTAAAGGTATCCAGGGGCTGGCCGGGGGCCGCAGGTTCGCGCTCCGCTTGCACCTCGGCGCTGATGTCGAAGCTTTCCTGGTGATAGCGCTCCAGGTCGAAGCCTGCGCCGGCCAGCAGGTCCTTGGCCGCATCCATGTAGCCCTTGGGCCCGCAGGTGAACACCGCGCGTTCCATGAAGTCGGGGATCTGCTGCTGCAGCGCCTCCAGCGACAGGCGCCCGAGCGGCCCGGCCCAGTCCGGCTCGTCACCCAGGCTTTCGCAGAAGAACAGCGTGCGCAGGCGCGGCATGCTGCGCTCAAGGCGTGCCAGTTCGTCGCGGAAGATGATGTCCTTGGGCGTGCGCGCACTGTGCACGAAGACGATGTCGAGGTCCGCGTGCAGGTCGGCAGCAGCGCGGGTCATGGCCATCAGTGGGGTGATGCCAGAGCCGGCCGACAGGTACAGCAGCTTGCGCGCCGGGCCGGCCACCGGGGTGAAGATGCCCGCCGGGCCGGAGGCGGCGAGGGCGCTGCCCGGCTGCAGGTTGTCGTGCAGCCAGTTCGACACCACGCCACCCGGCACTCGCTTGACCGTGATGGAGAAGGTGAACGGCCGGGTTGGCGTCGACGACAAGGTGTAGCAGCGCGACACGCTGTTGCCGTCGATCACCGGCGACACGGTCAGGAACTGCCCGGGCTCGTAGGCGAGGGCGTGGAGGTTCGGGCTGTGGAAGGTGAAGGTCTTGACGTCGTGGGTCTCGTTGACGACGTTCAGGCACTCGATGCGCTGGCTGTCGGCGCTGGCCCACTGGGCACCGTGGGCGGCCCAGTGGTCGGTGTCGGCGAAGCGCTGGTCGGCGCGCAGGCTGGCGATGTTGGCGGTGATGTGCTGCAGCATGCTCATGGCCTCACACTCCGTGCGCGGCGAGGCGCGAGGTGTACCAGCGGGCAAACTGGTCGACGTAGGGTTCGGTGAAGGTGGAGTAGGGACCGGGGACGAAGGCCGGGTCCTGGGTGCCGCTGTGGGTGATGGCGACCAGTGCGGCGTCCTGCTGGGTTGTAGCGACCCAGACTTCGGTCAGGCGCTGCAGGTCGTAGTCCACGCCTTCCACGGCGTCGCGGTGCACCAGCCACTTGGTGCGCACCAGGGTGCGGTCGGGCGACAGCGGGATGATCCAGCTGATCATGGCGTGGTCGCTCATCACATGGGCCCAGGCGTTGTTGCCCCACAGGTGGGTATCGCCGAGGTCGCGACGGGTCAGGTTGCCCAGCAGCTTGCTGCAGGCGACTTTGGTGTCGAGGGTCTGCGATTCGCCGCTGCCGGCAATGATCATGCGTTGGGTGCGGAACTGGGTGGGCGAGCTGTCCTGCAGGTGCTCGACGGTTTCATACAGCAGGCCGTCGCTGGCCCAGTCGGCCTCAATGCCGGCCTTGCGGATCTGGTAGGCGTCGTAGGAGGCGCGGGCTTCCTCGCTCATTTCTTCGAGGCTGACACCGAGGTCCTCGGACTGGTACGAGACGATCAGCTCCGGGTGGGTGCCGGCGCAGTGGTAGCACTCGCGATTGTTTTCCATCACCAGCTTCCAGTTGCCGTTCTCGATGTAGTCGAGCTCAAAGGCAATGCGGGTGTTGGTCAGGTCGAAAGGGGCGAAGCGTGGGCCCATGACCTCTTCGAGGTCGCTGATGTCGTCCGGCGGGTTGTCGGCCAGGCAGATCAGCACGTGGCTGCCGATCACCTTGCAGTGCACCGGGATCAGGCTGCGGCACTTGGGGTCGAAGCCCTTGCCCATGTGGCTGGCGTGTTTGAGGCTACCATCCAGGTCGTAGGTCCACTGGTGGTAGGGGCAGACCAGCATGCCGACGGTGGACTTGCCTGGTTCCTTGAGGCGCGCACCGCGGTGGCGGCAGACGTTGCGGTAGGCGCGGATCTGCTCGTCATCGTCGCGCAGGATCAGCACCGAGGCCTTGCCGATGTCCACGGTGAAGACATCGCCCGGCTCATCGACATCTGCAGTAACGGCAACCTGGATCCAGTGCTTGTTGAAGAAGATGTCCATATCCGTTTCGAAGATATCCTGGCGGCTGTACAACTCGCCATTCATGCCAAAACCGGGTTGGCGTGATTCAACAAGTTCGCGATGGGATTTGATTATCGGGCGGCTCATAGTTGACCTCGGGCACTCTTATTCTTTAATGACCAAACTGCTGGCGGCGATTATCGAAGTGCCCCGCTAGAGCGTCAATGCGCTTAATTTTCCACTTTGCATTACTTCAGGTTATTCAAAAACTGCCACTTTGCAGCCATTGCACCAGTGCCGTCATGTGCGGGTTTTTCGGCCGGCCATGGGGCGCTACCAGGTAGTAGGCCTGTTCCGGGCGCACCGAGAAGGGCTGCAGGCGCACCAGCGCGCCGCTGGCCAGCAGGTGCTCGACCAGCCGGCCCCAGCCCAGGGCAATGCCATAACCCTGCAGTGCCGCGTTGATGGCATCGGTGTACAGGCTGCAGCGCAGGTTGTATTGCAGTGCGCCAGGGGCGCCGCCTTTCTCGCGGAACCAGCTCGGCCAGGCGACCCAGCCTTCGGAGGTGGAGTCCGCGTCCAGCAGCCCGGCGCCCGCCAGTTCTTCCAGGCTGGTGGGCATCGGGTTGCGCGCGAGCCAGGCGGGCGAGCACACCGGGAAGACTTCTTCGTCGAACAGCAAGGTGGCCTCGCCATCGTCCCATTGGCCATCGCCAAAACGCACGTCGAGGTCGCAGTTGCGGGTGCGCAGGTCGCCGGTGAACATCTGCGTGGCCAGGCGCAGCTGCACCTGCGGCAGGGTGCTGGCCAGTTGGTTCAGGCGCGGCATGATGCGCAGCTGCGAAAATGGCGCGGTCGAGCCCAGCACGATTTCCTGGCGGTCGCAGCCCTGGTTGATCTGGTCAAAGGCACTGGCCACCCGTTGCAGTGACTCGGAAATGCTGGCGAACAGGATGTCGCCGGCATCGGTCAGGCTGATGTTGCGGTGTGCGCGGTGGAACAGCAGCGCGCCGAGGTTTTCTTCGAGCACCTTGACTTGCTTGCTGACCGCCGCCTGGGTCACGCCCAGCTCGGTGGCGGCCAGGGTAAAGCTGTTGAGCCGGGCCACGGCCTCGAACTGCAGCAAGGCGGTCATCGACGGGATGATCCGGCGGTAGCCCTTGTGTTTCTGGGCGCCTGATGGGTTGTTCATGGTCGTCCGAATCTTGTTGTTGTATGCAGCGCACGGGCAGGTCGCCCCTGAGCCAGATGATGAGCAGGGCCAAGGGCGGCGGATATTACGGTTATGACAATAAATAGGAGGCCGTGGCGCGACGGGCTGCCAGGGGCGGGGCTTTATAATACAAATTGACACGGATATACAATGCGCCTGTCGAGGGGCACGTTACATTGCCAAAAAAGAAGTTTGCCTCGCTCGCCATTGCGGGCCGCCTGCCAAATCATTGGTCATAAATATAATAATGAGGGTCGTATGTACCAAGGCGATGAAATACTCTCGGTAAAGCATATCTTCAAAGTGTTCGGCAGTAATCCGAACATGGCCATGGAGATGCTGCGCAACGGTGCCGACAAGCACGAAATCTTCAGCAAGACCGGCCACGTCGTCGGCGTGTTCGATGCAAGCTTTTCCGTCAAGCGTGGCGAGATCTTCGTCATCATGGGCCTGTCCGGTTCGGGCAAGTCGACCATGGTGCGGTTGTTCAACCGCCTGATCGAACCCACCTCCGGCAGCATCCACCTCAACGGCAAGGAAATCACTGGGCTCTCCGACAAAGCCCTGCTCGACGTGCGCCGTAAGGAAATGGGCATGGTGTTCCAGTCCTTCGCCCTGATGCCGCACATGAGCGTGCTGGAAAACACCGCCTTTGGCCTTGAAATCGCAGGTGTGCCCGAAGCCGAGCGCCACGGCCGTGCCCGGGAAGCGCTGAGCCAAGTGGGCCTGGCCGGCCACGAGCACAGCTACCCGCACCAGCTCTCCGGCGGCATGCAGCAGCGCGTGGGCCTGGCCCGGGCGCTGGCCAACGACCCGACGATCCTGCTGATGGACGAGGCATTTTCCGCCCTCGACCCGCTGATCCGCAGCGAGATGCAGGGCGAGCTGATGCGCCTGCAGGCCGAGCAGCAGCGCACCATCATCTTCATTTCCCACGACATCGAAGAAGCCATCCGCATCGGCCATCGCATCGCGATCATGGAAGGCGGGCGGGTGGTGCAGATCGGCACCCCGCAGGAGCTGATCAACCAGCCGGCGAACGATTACGTGCGCAGTTTCTTCAAGAGCTTCAACAGCCGCTGCCAGTGTTCGGTGCTGGCGAAGAACGCGCCGTTGCAATCCGTGAGCCGCCATTAAAAGAACAAGAGGCAAGCCCCCGTGTCCGATTTCAGTCTGCTCGACCCGTTCCAGGCGGCCGTCATCCCCTTGGGGGATTGGGTCACCGCAACCCTCAACTTTCTCGTGCACAACTTCCGCGAGGTGTTCCGCGCCATCCGCTGGCCGATCGACCAGGTGCTCAACGGCATCGAATTCACCTTGCAGAGCATCCCGCCCACCATCGGCATCATCCTCTCGTCGCTGCTCGGTTGGCAGCTGGCGGGCAAGCGCATGGCGCTGCTGTGCTTCATTACCTTGACGCTACTGGGCCTGATCGGGGTCTGGTCGGAGTCGATGACCACCCTGGCGCTGGTGCTGACTTCGGTGTTCTTCTGCGCGGTGATCGGCATCCCGCTGGGCATCCTGTGTGCCCGCAGCAACCGCCTGGAAAGCATCATCCGGCCCTTGCTCGACGCCATGCAGACCCTGCCGGCGTTCGTTTACCTGGTGCCGGTGGTGATGCTGTTCGGCATCGGTAACGTACCGGGAGTACTGGTGACCATCGTCTTCGCGCTGCCGCCGCTGGTGCGCCTGACCAACCTCGGCATCCGCCAGGTCCCGGAAGACAAGATCGAAGCCGCCCGTGCCTTCGGCTGCACTCCGCGGCAGATGCTGACCCGCGTGCAGCTGCCGCTGGCCACCTCGACCATCATGGCCGGCCTCAACCAGACCTTGATGCTGTCGCTGTCGATGGTGGTGATCGCCTCGATGATCTCGGTGGGCGGCCTGGGCCAGATGGTGCTGCGCGGCATCGGCCGCCTGGACATGGGCCTGGCCACCGTCGGCGGCGTCGGCCTGGTGCTGCTGGCGATCTTCCTCGACCGCCTGACCCAGGCCATGGGCGCCCGCACCAGCGCCGACCCGAGCCTGCGCTGGTACCACACCGGGCCAGTGGGCGTGGTACTGCGCCTGTGCGGCGCGGCGCAACCGCAAGGGCGGCGCAAGACCGCCTGACTTAACCCCGTTCTATCTGCCGCATCCCGAAACAACAACCAGAAAAAGGTACGCGACGATGTCCGAGTTCAAGTTCCCCCGCCGTTTCCTGCAAACCGCCTGCGCCGTGGCGCTGGGCATGGCCTGCCTGCACGCCAGCGCCTCGACCGACAAGCCGGGTGAAGGGGTGAAGATCACCCCGGCATTCCCCACCGTGGATGAAGAGCGCTTCCGCGGCGAAGTGGCCATCGAGGGCCTGCGCGAGCTGGGCTACAACGTGCAGAAGCCCAAGGAAACCGAATACGCCACGATGATCCTGGCGGTCGGCTACGGCGATGCCGATTTCAGCGTCAACCTGTGGGACAAGCTGCACGCCAGCTTCTACCAGAAGGCCGGGGGCGACCAGAACATGGTCAAGGTCGGCGACATCCTGCCCGGCGTGTTGCAGGGCTACCTGATCGACAAGAAAACCGCCGACCAGTACCACATCAAGTACATCACCGACCTGAAGAAGCCGGAAATCGCCAAGCTGTTCGACACCGACGGCGACGGCAAGGCGGACATGACCGGTTGCAACCCGGGCTGGGGCTGCGAGCTGGTGATCGCCCACCAGATGAAGGCCTACGACCTGGAAAACAGCATACACGTCAACCAGGGTTCGTACTTCGCGCTGATGGCCGACACCATTACCCGCTTCAAGGAAGGCAAGCCGGTCTTCTATTACACCTGGATGCCGCAGTGGGTGGCCGGCGTACTGGTCGAGGGGCGCGACGTGGTCTGGCTGGAGGTGCCGAAAACCGACCTCCCGGGTGGCGACAACAGCGTCGATACGCTGTACCAGGGCAAGAACCTCGGTTTCGCCTTGGACAAGATCGAGGCGGTGATCAACCGCGACTTCGCCGAAAAGAACTCGGCAGCCGTGAAGTTCCTGTCGCTGATGCAGATCCCGGCGGCGGACGAGAGCGCGCAGAACCTGAAGATGCAGAACGGCGAGAAGACCTACGCCGACATCCAGCGCCACACCCAGGAATGGATCGCCGCCCACCGCCAGGCCTTCGATGGCTGGTTGCAGGCAGCACGCGCTGCGGCGATGCAGGCCAGTAACTAACCCCCCAAGCAGAGCAGAACCATGAGCCAGTCAGTCGTCAGCCCTCTCAAAAGCCGCAGTTTCGCCCACCTGGCGCCGGATCACCGCCTCGCCACCGGCGCGGCCTTGCGCCGGGTCGGCTTCGTGCTGCTGGAGCAGTTCTCGATGATGACCCTGACCAGTGCCATGGACACCCTGGCTGCCGCCAACCAGGTCAGCGTCAAGCCGCTGTTCGAGTTCGTGATGATCGGTGACAGCGCGCAGGTGCGCAGCGATTCTGGCATCGTCATCGCCGTCGACCAGACCCTGGCCGACCTTGAGGCGCGCAGCCTGGACTTTTTGTTCGTCTGTGGCGGTTTCCGCGTGCCGCTCAAGCGCAACCCGCGCCTGCGCGGCAAGCTGCGCGAGGCCGACAGCCACGGCTGCCTGCTGGGTGGCTTGTGGAATGGTGCCTACTTCATCGCCGAAGCGGGCCTGCTCGAAGACCATGACTGCGCCTGCCATGTGGAGGGGCGGGCGCTGATGGGCGAGCTGTTCCCGGGTGTGCGCATCAGCCGTGCCGGCCATGTGCTGGACCGCCGGCGCCTGAGCTGCGCCGGTGCCAGCAGTGCACTGGAGATGATGCTGGAACTGCTGGCCGGTCGTTATGGCAAGAGCCTGCTCGACGGCGTGGAGCAGATCGTCGCCGCCGACAAGCCCGCGCCGGCGCTGCCCAGGGTGGTGCCGCCGTTTCGGGTCGGCTTGCCGCAGAACCTCAACGAAGCCATCGAGCTGATGAGCAGCAACATCGAAGAGCCGATTGCCATCGACGAGATCGCCCGGCATGTGAAACTGTCGCGCCGCCAGCTGGAGCGCTCGTTCCGCCAGCACGTGCAGTCGACGCCGCTGACGTTCTACCTGGAGCTGCGCCTGGGGCATGCGCGCCAGTTGCTGCAGCACACCGACAAGCCGATGTCGGAAATTGCCGTTGCCAGCGGCTTCACCAGCTTCTCGTACTTCTATCGGCGCTTTCACAACTTCTTCGCCATGCCACCGCGCAAGTACCGGGCGATGAGCCGGGGCTGGGCGGTGCACTGACCAGGCGCCTATCCTGTTGGCAGTGGACGACCATCAGGAGCAGGCATGAATCGAAACGAGCTGCGCAAGGCGGACATCAACCTCATGGTGGTGTTCGAGGCGTTGATGCAAGAGCGCAACCTCACCCGTGCCGCCGAAAAGCTGTTTCTCGCCCAGCCGACGGTCAGCGCGGCGCTGGCCAGGCTGCGCACGATGTTCAACGACCCGTTGCTGGTCCGCGTCGGCAACCGCATGGAGCCGTCTGCGCGGGCGGCGGAGGTGATCAAGCACCTCACTCCGGCACTGGACGCGATGTCGGCGGCGCTCAGCCTGACCCACGACTTCGACCCGCCGACCAGCAAGATGACCTTCAGGATCGGTTTGTCCGACGATGTCGAATCCGGGCTGTTGCCGCCGTTGCTGCGGGCGTTGCGCACCGAGGCGCCGCATGTGGTGGTGGTCGTGCAGCATGTCGACTACTGGCGTATCCCCGACCTGTTGGCGTCGGGCGACGTCACGGTGGGCATCAGCCAGACCCGCGGCCTGCCCGCCAATGCCAAACGTAAAGTATTACGTACCATGCAGGCGCGGGTGCTGAGGGCCGACAAGTCCGCGCAGCCATTGACCCTGGAAGAGTTCTGCCAACGCCCTCACGTGCAGGTCTCGCCAACGGCCAATACCCAGGGCGTGGTCGATGACTGGCTGAAGGAGATCGGCCATGCGCGCAATGTGGTGTTGTCGGTGCCCCAGTTCAGTTCACTGCCGGCGATCCTGGCCGACACCGAACTGCTCGCCTGCTGCCCCGACTACGCCGCCGAGGCCATGGCCAGCTGGGGCAACCTGCAGAGCGAGACGCTGCCGTTCGACACCGTGCCGCTCGAGCTGGCCATGGTCTGGTTGAGTACCACCGACAGCGACCCGGCCGAGCGTTGGCTGCGCGGGCGGTTGGAGTACTACATGAGTGGTAATCGAGAGATTCGGGTCGGGTAGGTGATTGATTCTGGAGGTGTTCGCTTTGGCATTTTTGGCGCTCGATCTCACAGGCGCCAAAACCCTCAAGCCAGTAACCCGCGAAGGAATCAGTGCCCGCCCTTCATCCGCCGCGCCACCAAGTAGATCACCAATCCCACCAATGCCGTCGCAGCCCCAATGTACCCAGTACTGGTCCAGCCCATACCGGCGCTGATGGCCATGCCGCCAAACCAGGGCCCCAAGGCGTTGGCCAGGTTGAAGGCGGCATGGTTGGACGCGGCCGCCAGGCTTGGCGCTTCGTGGGCGATGTCCATCAGGCGGATCTGCAGTGGCGCGGCCAGGGCGATCATGGTGCCGACCAGGCCGATCCCCAGCAGCACCGACCACAGCGCATGGGCGGCGAGGCTGAAGAACAACAGCACGGCCGCCGACCACACAAGTACAATGCCCACGGCGCGAAACTGCAGGCGGTCGAACAGCTTACCGCCGGCAATGTTGCCGATGATGCCGCCAGCACCGAACGCGGCCAGACCGAAGGGGATCCACTCCGGCGCCACCTGGGTCACCTGCAGCATGGTCGGTGCCAGGTAACTGAACACGCAGAACATGCCGGCAAAGCCGATCGCGGCGATGCCCAGCGCCATCCACACCTGGGGCAGGGTAAAGGCTTGCAACTCCTTGCGCGGGTCGCTGCGCGGTTCATCAACGGGCTGCGGAACGTATCGCCAGACCAGCGCAAAGGTGCACAGGGCGATGGCGCCGACCAGGATGAACGCCGAACGCCAGCCGAAGAACTGCCCGAGGAAAGTCGCCACCGGGTTGCCCAGCAGCATCGCCAGGGTCAGGCCCATCATCACCCGCGCAACGGCGCCGGCACGCTGGTTGCTCGGCACCATGCTCGACGCCACTACCGCGGCGATGCCGAAGTAGGCGCCATGGGGCAGGCCGCTGATGAAGCGGAAGGCGACCATGCTGGTGAACGACGGGGCGAAGGCGGTGGCCAGGTTGCCGATGGCATACAGCGCCATCAGCAACAGTAGCATGTGCTTGCGCAGCAGCTTGGCTCCGAGGATGGCCAAGGTCGGCGCGCCGACCACCACGCCCAGCGCGTAGGCGCTGATGGCGTGGCCGACTTGCGGCTCGCTCAATTGCAGGTTGGTGGCGATATCGGGCATCAGGCCCATGATGGCGAACTCGCCGGTGCCGATGGCGAAGCTGCCGAGCGCCATGGCAGCTTCCATCTTGCCGACGCCACCCTTGGATGCGGCGAGCGGCGGTAATTCCTGAACAGACATTACGGTCCCTTTTTAAACACGTTGAAACATACTGAAACGTTTAACGCAGGATCATACCATTCAGGATTGCTGTGGGTGGGCGAATCAGGCCGGTTCGTTCAAGGGCGCTGCGAATGCCTGGGGGGCGGCCTGCAGCCGTTCTGTCAGGCGCGCCACATAGGCTTCGGCGTCTGCCAGGTTGCTGAACGACACCGGGTGCCCGTCAATGACGACCTTGCAACTCGCATCCTGTTCGTTGCGTTGGATCTCGACCTTCATGCCCACTCCTTGCTGTTGTTTTGGCGCGGCGAGGGTAGCGCAGATTTTCTTCAGTAAAAAGTGAAATAACCGCTCTAGAACGCGTATTTCAGCCTGACTCACTGGTCAGTGTGTGGTGGGTATGCAGCCAATCCCTGGCTGCAGGGCACGTCGGCTGGCGCTGTGGCAAGCCGCCGGCCTGTGCTCAAGCGGTCACTCGGCCATCTGCAATTCTGGCAACTTGACCCGGAAGGCCTTGGTCAGTCCGAGCAGGCAGAGGAAGCCCACGCCCATCCAGCACAAGCCAATGGTGAAGGACATGCTCGACAGGCTGGTCCACAGCCAGATCGTGCTGAGGAACCCGAGCGCCGGAATGGCGCCATACAGCAGGCAGTTGCGCATCCCTCGCAACTGCTGGTCCACCAGGTAGTGCTTGACCACCGCAAGGTTCACTGCCGAGAAGGCGAACAGGGCGCCGAAGCTGATCATGTTGGCCACGGTGTCCAGGGTGATGAACAGCGCCACCAGTGACAGCAGGCTGACCAGCATGATCGCCGTCGCCGGCACGCGCTTCTTCGTCACCAGCTGGCCGAACACCCGGGGCAGCGCGCCATCGCGGCCCATGGCGAACAGCACCCGCGACACGCTGGCCTGGGACACCATCGCCGAAGCGAAGCAGCCGGCCACATAGGTAGCGGTGAAGGCAGTCACCAGCATTTCGCCGCCGACCCGGCGCATCACGTCCACCGACGCCGAATCCGGGTCGGCGAAGCTGGCCCAGTCGGGGAAGACCATCTGCGCGCAGTACGACACCACCAGGAACAGCAGGCCACCGATCACCGACACCGCCATGATCGCCTGGGGAATGCGCCGGGTCGGGTTGCTGGTTTCCTCGGCCATGGTCGACACCGCATCGAAGCCGAGGAACGACAGACACAGCACCGCCGCGCCGGTCATGATCAACGGCACGCTGAAGCCTTCGTGGTGGAACGGCGCCAGCAGCGAGACCGGCGCGGCCTGGCCGCTCATGTGGCGTACCGACAGCGCGACGAACACCACGATGAACACCAGTTGTGCCACCACCAGGATCCAGTTGACCCGGGTGATCGACTCGATGCCGATCAGGTTGAGGAAGGTCACCAGGGCAATCGACCCGGCGACCCACACCCAGGCGTGGATGGCCGGGAAGTACTCGGACATGTAGATGCCGATCAGCAGGTAGCTGAGCAGCGGCAGGAAAATGTAGTCGAGCAGCAAGGTCCAGCCGGCGATGAAGCCGAAGTGGCTGCCGAAGGCCTTGCGCGTGTAGGTGTAGACCGAACCGGAGTAGGGGTGGGCCTGGACCATGCGGCCGTAGCTGTAGGCGGTCAGCAGCATGGCGGCGAGGGTGAGGATGTAGGCGATGGGCAGGTGGCCCTTGGTCATCTGGGTGACCAGCCCGTAGGTGGTGAAGACGGCGAGCGGGACCATGTAGGCAAGGCCGAACAGTACAAGCGCGGTCATGCCCATGGATTTGCGGAAACGGCCGGAGGTGTTGCCGGGCGACGCAGGATGCTGGGGTTGGGCTGTATTTGTTGTTGTATGCATTTGCTAACTCCTGAAATGGGATGCAGGAAGCCGCAGCAGGCGAGCGGGCTCGCTACTGGTGAGGAAGTCTGATCAGAGGTGTGGCTCAGGTGGGGCGGCTCGAATGCTCCCACACTCGGGCAGGCCTCGAAATCACCCTTTCGGGGGAGCAGTTTTTTCCTCTGCAAGGGCCAGAAAAAAGCTGGTTTCGCCGGGCCCGTGGCTGCGCCAAGAATGTTGCCCAGACCCATAACAAGCGGACCGCATGGACGGTCGTCAGGAGTGTGTATGTACGATCTCGGATACTGGCAACAGCGCGCGGCAGGCCTGAACTTGCCAGACAAGGCCTTGATCGGTGGCCGCCAGCTCGGGGCCGCCAGCGATGCAACGTTCGACGCCATCAACCCGGCCACCAATCAGGTCCTCGCCCGTGTCGCCGCGTGCGATCAGGCCGAAGTCGACCTCGCCGTCAGCACCGCGCGCAGGGCCTTCGAGCAAGGGCCGTGGCCGCGCATGGCACCCGTGGAGCGCAAGAAGGTGCTGCTGCGCCTGGCCGAGCTGATCATGGCTCACCGCGAAGAACTGGCGCTGCTGGACTCGCTGAACATGGGTAAGCCAGTCATGGATGCCTACAACATCGACGTGCCGGGTTCGGCCCACGTCTTCGCCTGGTATGGCGAGGCGCTCGACAAGCTCTACGATCAGGTCGCACCAACTGCGGCGAATGCCTTGGCCACCATCACCCGTGAAGCGCTGGGCGTGGTCGCGGCGGTGGTGCCGTGGAACTTCCCGCTCGACATGGCCGCCTGGAAACTTGCCCCGGCGTTGGCAGCGGGCAACACCGTGGTCCTCAAGCCCGCCGAACAGTCGCCGTTCTCGGCCCTGCGCCTGGCCGAACTGGCGCTGGAAGCCGGTTTGCCGGAAGGTGTGCTCAACGTGGTCCCGGGCCTTGGCGAAACGGCGGGCCGCGCCCTGGGCCTGCACCCTGATGTCGACTGCCTGGTATTCACCGGCTCCACCCAGGTGGGCAAGTACTTCATGCAGTACTCGGCGCAGTCCAACCTCAAGCAAGTGTGGCTGGAATGTGGCGGCAAGAGCCCGAACCTGGTGTTCGCCGACTGCCAGGACCTGGACCTGGCCGCCGAGAAGGCCGCCTTTGGCATCTTCTTCAACCAGGGTGAAGTGTGCTCGGCCAACTCGCGGCTGTATGTGCAGCGCTCGATCCACGACGAATTCATAGAGCGCCTGCAGGCCAAGGCCCGCCAGTGGCTGCCAGGCAACCCGCTGGACCCGGCCAGCCGTGCCGGTGCCATTGTCGATGCCGAGCAGGCCACGCGCATTGCCCGGGCCATCGGCCAGGCCAGCGAGGAGGGCGCGCGCCTGGTCTGTGGCGGGCAACGCCTGACCATTGGTGGCTCGGACAACTTCATTGAACCGACCATCTTTGCTGGCGTCGACAACCGCATGAGCCTGGCCCGGGACGAAGTGTTCGGGCCGGTGCTGGCGGTCAGTGCGTTCGATACCGAGGAAGAGGCTATTTGCGTGGCCAATGACAGCATCTACGGCCTGGCGGCGTCGGTGTGGAGCGATGACCTGAACCGTGCGCACCGGGTGGCGCGTGCGCTCAAGGCGGGTACGGTGTCGGTGAACACGGTCGATGCACTGGATGTGACGGTGCCGTTTGGCGGTGGCAAGCAGTCTGGGTTCGGCCGTGACCTGTCATTGCATTCGTTTGACAAGTACTCGCAGTTGAAGACCACCTGGTATCAGCTGCGCGGCTGACGGGGGCTTGGCGCGAGATTTTCAGCGCCTGTGAGATCGGGCGCCGCCCGCGCGGCGCGCGATCTCACAGGCACAAAAATCTCAACTCAGGCACTGAATGGCGTTGGCCTGATGGATTGCTGCATCATAGCAAGCCCGGCCATCCACTGACCCAGGAGACTTCGATGATCAAGCCCGGCGAGCAACTGCCTGACATTACGCTTTACGAATACAGCAACGGCGAGGGCGCCTGCCCGATCGGCCCGAATGCGTTCTCGGTACGTGAGCGCTGCAAGCAGAAGAAAATAGTGATTTTCGCTTTGCCCGGCGCGTTCACGCCCACCTGTTCCGAGCGTCACGTCCCCGGCTACGTAGCTGCGGCACAGGAGCTGTTCGCGGCCGGCGTTGACGAAATTCTCTGTGTTTCGATGAACGATGCCTTCGTCATGAACGCCTGGGGCAACAGCCTGCAGGTCGGCGACGCGGTGAAGATGATCGGGGACGGCAATGGCGAGTTCAGCGAGGCGCTGGGGCTAATCCAGGACCTCTCGGCCCGGGGCTTGGGGCGGCGTTCCCAGCGCTATGCGATGTTGGTTGACGATGGCGTGGTCAAGCACATTGCGGTGGAGGCGCCTGGCAAGTTCGAGGTCAGCGACGCGGCGAGCATGCTGGCGGTGGTGCACTAATGGCTGCCTGACTCCGGGTGAAGGCCTTTTGATATCATTTAAATTTCCTTAGAATGCAGGCCGCCTTTCGCTCGAAGGGTGCCCTGCAATTTTCAAGGAAGTCTTAATGCGATTTGCAAAAGTTATAGGTTTGGCCCTCGCCTTGAGCCTCGGTGGTTGCGCCAGTTTCACCAAGGACGAGGTGGCATCTGTCGACCTGCCGTCGATGACCAGCTATGCCAACAAACCCAATGTCTACGTGGACTTCGACTTCTTCCAGGGTGACCCAGAAAGCGCCAAGGCCAACGAAATGCCGCAAGCCCGGGACATGCTCAAGCCGGAACTCAAACGCGCTTTCAACGAGTCAGGCCTGTTCGGCCGCGTGACCTTCGATGAGTTCGAAAAACAGCCAGGCGACTACAGCCTGCGCCTGAAGGTCTACAACCATGCGCCGAGTGGCGGGCAAATGGTGCTGGCCTTCATCAGCGGCCTGACCTTCACTGTCATTCCCGCCATGGCCACCGACCAATACACCATGAGCCTGGAGACCTTGGATGAGCAGGGCAAATTGCTCACCAAGAACCAGAATCACGATGCCATCAATACTTGGATGGGCATCTGGTTCCTGCCGCTGGTGGGCAACACACCGAAAGCGGCCGTTACAGACACCTTCAACCGCCAGGTCAACGCATTGCTGAAGAACTGGGTGGAAAACAACCGCCTGAAATATTCGGCGCGCGAAACACGCATTCCACGCGCCTGAGCCAAACAGAAAGAGCCGCAATCGCGGCTCTTTTTTTGCTTACTTCAATGCCTTTACAAATTGCGGGTCGCTGTACAGCGACTTGAGCAATGTCTGCAGCATGGGGTTGTAGTTGTTGGCCGCTGTCGGGATCGCAATCGGCCCGAAGAAGCTGCTGTCCCAGTCACGGGTCACGTCCTTGGTCGACTCGTAAAGCACCTGATCGCCCTGACGCAGGGTGAACCGCGCTGCAAGCTCGCCATGTCCGTTGGCCACGCCGGAATTGAGCTGGCTCTTCACCAGTTGTACTTGCAGCTGTCGATCAGCCTTGGGATCGAGCAGGCCTGCATGGCGAAGCTCATCGTTGATGGCTGCCTGAATGTGCAGTGGAATATTGCCTGCGGGTGAAGAAATCGGGTTCAGGCGCACCATCAGCGAGCCTTGCCCGGGCTCGGCCTGCACTTGCGTTTCGCGCACCGCTTGCAGGGGAGCGTTCTGCTTCAACTGCTGAACGTTCTGGTAGTTGGCTTCGTAGCGGGCCATTGTCACACCGCAGCCTTGCAGCAGCAGGACAAGTGGGGCGACCAGGTAAAGCTTGTTCACGGCGGATCCTTGCGTGTCATGAAAAGAGCGCGATTATCGAGGAGTGGCATGTTGCCATCAAGCGTTACGACGTAACTACGCGGGCTTGAACGCTCTGCTTTAATTCTCTTTGTTGCGATTCGACGCGACCGGCTTCTTCCTCAGGACCACCGATGCCCTGTTGGGCAGCGAGCAGATTCCGCCGAGCGAGGCTGACATCCCGGCTGAGGATTTCGCTATCTGGATGCAGCCGGACCGCTTCCGATGTTCATGGCCTTTGCCGACGACCACGGAGCAGATGCCAGCGCCCGGTGATCACGGCTCCAGCAGCTTCTGCAGGCTGGCCAGTATGGCATTGGCATCGTAGGGCTTGCGTATCACCGCCACCTGCTGCAGATGCTGCGGGATGCTGACACTGTCGCCATAACCGGTGGCAAACAGGAACGGAATGCCGCGCCGCACCAGTTCATCGGCCACGCAGATCGACGTGCCGGTGCCCAGGTTGATGTCCAGAATCGCGGCATCCGGTGCCCGGTTGGCCAGCAACCTCATCGCTTCATCCACGGAGCCTGCGGTGATGACATCGGTGATCCGGGCATCGTTGAGTATCTGCTCCAGGCCCACGGCAATGACCAGTTGATCCTCCAGAATCAGCACGCAGGCGTCCGTGCGCGCAGCCAGCAGCGTGTGGGGTTGCGCCACGGGTGTGGCTGGGCACAGGGCGTCCGGCTCAGCGGCCACCGAGAGGTGCCTGGCCGGGATTCGGAAAAGGCCCTGAAGCCCCTCGGGCAGGTATTCGACGCGGCTGATACCGCCCAGGTCGAACGGTATGCTGCGGTCGATCAGCACCGTACCGAAACCACTGCGGCTCGGCGGGCGAACTATCGGGCCGTTGCTCTCGCGCCAGGTGATGTCGCAGGCATTGCCTGCGTCGAGCGACCAGCTGATAAAGAGCCTGCCGCCAGCCCTGGACAGCGCGCCATACTTGGCCGCGTTGGTCGCCAGTTCGTGCAGCACCAGGGCCAGCACCGAATAGGCGCGGGCATCGAGGATCACATTGGGCCCGCTCAGCTCGATGGCTTCCGCCGACGTGCGATAGGGCGACAGCTCGGCTTCGAGCAACGTGGCCAGGCGCCCGCCGCCGTCACCGCGCACGACCTGGTCGTGGGCCAGGGACAACGCGTGGATGCGGCCTTTGAGTGTCGCCACGTAGTCCTTGAGGGTCTGGCTCTCGGACGTCGGGTGGGCCACCAGCGCGCCGATCAGCGAAAGAATGTTCTTGACCCGGTGATTGAGCTCTTCATTGAGGATGCGCTGGCGGACCTCCGCCTTCGAGCGTTCGCTGGCCAGCAGCTCGCTGTTGTGCAAGGCCACTTCGACAATGGCCGTGCGAATGGCCTCGCCAAACTGCCGGTCCTGCTCGCTCCAGGGCAGGGACTGCTGGTGCACCGTCTCTTTCCAGATCGCGAAGCTCTTGCGCGGCGTCAAACGGTCGCCCAGCGCGCCACTCTCGTAGGTCTTGTTCGGGTCGCCGGCCCAGTCGAGCGTCTCGACCACTTCCTTGCGGAACAGCATGAGGTAATCCCTTGGCTGCTGCGACATGGGGATGATCAGCACACCGGAGACTTCGGTGAAGTACTCCTGGGCCACGGGGTGCGCCATGGACAGCCGGTTGGACGCCCAGGTCTTGCCTTCGCTGACCCCTTGGGCAAGGCCCAGCAGGTCGGCAATGGCGGCCTTGGGCGGCGTCAGGCCGGTCGAAGTCCAGCGCCCCTGCATCGACATGCCGATGCCGTCGCACGGGATCAGCGACTGGAATTGGCCCAGGCGCGAATGGAAGAACGCCTCGATGTCGGACGCATGGTTGGCATCACGCAGCAGCGAGTCCAGTGCCTTGTGCACATTGACGGCCGCTTCGAGGTTCTGCCGGGTACGCAGCGTCTCGATGTGCAGCGAGAAGAATTCGCCGAACATTTCCGCCGCCACCCGTTGGCCCATGGCCAGGGTGCGCGGTGCGTAATGGTGGCAGGCGATCAGCCCCCAGAGCGCGCCATTGACGATCACCGAAATCGACATCGAGGCACCCACGCCCATGTTGGTCAGGTATTCGCAGTGGATCGGCGAAACGCTGCGCAGGTGCGCGTAGGAGAGGTCCAGGGGCTCGCCGGACGGGTCCAGTACCGGGTCGATGGCGACCGTCTTGAACGCGGCGTCGGAGATGATCCGGATCGGGTTGCGCAGATACAGGGCGCGGGCCTGCTGGGGGATGTCGGAAGCCGGAAAGTACTGGCCAAGGAAGCTTTCGAGGTCACCACGCTTGGCTTCCGCCACGACTTTGCCGGCGCCGTCGATACCCAGCTGGTAGATCATCACGCGGTCATACCCGAGCACCGCCCGCACGAAACGGGCGGCGTCACGGAACAGCTTGTGGGTCTGGTCGACTTCGCGCAGCTGGGCAATCAACGTGCGCGCCAGTTCGATGGGCTCGGCAATGCTGGCGCCGGCGGGCTCGAACTCGATGATCGCAGTGCCTTTAAATACATGGGCCGAGACATCGAACGCCTGGCCTGAAGGCAGTTGCACGTTGAAAGTCTGCGATGGTCGAGTGCCTTCGCGGGTGCGGGCGAGCGAGTTGCGCAAGGTGTGGGCCACTTCATTGCCCAGTACTTCATGCAGCTTCTGACCATTGATAGCGCCCGTCACGCCAAGCATCTGCGGCAGGTTCAGCGAATGGCGCAGCACGACCGTCGCTGTCGCGTCGCACGCGAGCAAGCAGCCGTGGGGTTGAATGCTGCCCGGGACCTGGATCGGCTCACGATCACAGTTGGTCAGGTTTACTTGGGGGTCAAAGGTCATTGGGCCCATGCCTGGAAAAGAAGAGGGGAACGCGTGACGTACAGTACAGCAGAAAGCCCGGGCGCTACCCGGACGGCGGCAATTGCCACTGCGGGTTCGACAACCGCTCCACGAAGAAGTCGGCCAGTGCCTGGACCTTGCGCGGTCGGGTGCGCGCGGACGGGGTCACGAAGTACAGGCCCCCTTGGGTCATCCGCCATTCGGGCAGCAGCTGCTCGAGCCGGCCGTCGGCCAGGTACTCGGCGGCGATGAATTCCGGTAGTTCGGCAATCGCCATGCCTGCCAGCAAGGGTGCGATCAGGGCATCCGAGTTGGTCACCCGCAGCGGCCCGCGGGGCGTCACGTCGTGCTCGCTGCCGTCGGCGTGGCTAAAACGCCAGACCTGGCTGCGGGCGCGATAGGCGTAGCTCATGCAGGCGTGGCCAGCCAGCTCGCGCGGGTGCGTGGGGTGGCCATGGCGGGCAAGGTAGGACGGCGCCGCCACCAGGTACTGGCTGACCGCACAGATACGCCGCGCCACCAGTGATGAGTCGGGCAGGGCGGCAATACGCAAGGCTGCGTCGAAACCCTCGGCGATCAGGTCGACGGTCGAGTCGGACAGGTGCAGGTCGAGTTCCAGCCCAGGGTATTGCGCCAGCAACTCGGGCAGTAGCGGCGCGACCCAGCGCAAGCCGAAGGACATCGGCACGGCCAGGCGCACCAGCCCGCGCGGTTGCACCGACAGCTCCTGGGCTTCGCTCTCCATTTCCTCGGCCTGGCGATACAGCGCACTGGCTTGCTCGACCATGCGCTGGCCGAATTCCGTCAGTGAAAGTTGCCGCGAAGTGCGGTTGAACAGGCGCGCCCCCAGCCGTTCTTCAAGGCGCGCCACCGCACGCGAGACCGTGGGTACCGAAACGCCGATGGCCCGTGAGGCGGCGGCGTAAGAGCCTTCTTCAGCCACTTTGGCGAACATCGCCAGGCCTTCGAAATCTGGAATTCTTGGCATTTCATTTCTGCAATGATGTCTTTCGAATGATTCTATTTTGAAAGGACAGGTTAGTCGATACGCTTCTCCCCACAGCAACTCACCACCTCAACGGGAGAAACACCATGAGCAAGAAACTCGAAGGCAAGATCGCACTGGTCACTGGCGGTACCACCGGCATCGGCCTGGCCACGGCAAAACGCTTTGCCGAGGAGGGTGCCCATGTCTACATTACCGGGCGCCGTCAGGCGGAGCTGGACAAGGCGGTGGCACTGGTCGGCAATGCCACCGGCATTGCGGTCGACTCCACCCGGCTGGAGCAACTGGATGAGCTGTATGCCCGCATCGGTCAGGAAAAGGGCCGCCTGGATGTGCTGTTTGCCAACGCGGGTGGCGGTTCCATGTTGCCCCTGGGCGAGATTACCGAGGCCCACTATGACGAGACCTTCGACCGCAACGTGAAAGGGGTGCTGTTTACCGTACAAAAGGCGCTGCCGCTGCTGGCGCGCAACGCATCGGTCATTCTTACGGGCTCCACGGCCGGTAGTTCCGGCACCGCAGCATTCAGTGTGTACTCGGCGTCCAAGGCCGCCGTGCGGGCCTTGGCCCGTAGCTGGATTCTGGACCTGAAGGACCGCGCAATCAGGGTCAATACGCTCAGCCCAGGCGCCACACGTACTCCCGGGCTGGTCGAGCTCGCCGGGCCGGATGCCGAGCAACAGCAGGGCCTGCTGGATTACCTGGCGGCGCAGGTGCCGCTGGGGCGGGTGGGCGAGCCGGTCGAGATCGCCAATGCGGCGGTGTTCCTGGCCAGTGACAATGCCAGCTTTGTCAACGGGGCTGAGCTGTTCGTGGACGGTGGGCAGGCCCAAGTCTGAGCATCAGGATGGCGAATTACAGGCGGAGTACAAATGTACTCCTGCCTGTTGACGGCCATCAGGCAGACAGGCGAGACCGTGGCGACGTTTCGGTGCATCATGTGGGTCTCGGTATGCAGAGCAGCTCTCAAGCAGTATTGAAAAATGAAACGTCCGCTATTTGTTGCGCTAGATGGCCCGAAGGGGACCGGCAAGACCACCTTGCTGGAGGCTGTTACCCACGCCCTGAGGGCAGACAACAGGACGGTGATCCGGCTGTGCGAGAAGAAAAACGATCCCTTCAGGGCTGAGACCATGGCGCTGGTCAACCACTTGGCAAGAAACCCCTGCCAGGAGCTGGAACTGAAGGTCTGTGCGCGCCTGGCCGATAGCCGTGCGTGGATTTCCCGCAACGTGCTGCCCAGGCAACCGGCAAACAGCATCATCCTGATCGATCGCTGGTACCCCTCCGATGCCGCCTTTCGCCGGTCAGTCCCGTTTGCCGAGATTCTGCAGATGAACCGCGAACGCAATGTGCAAGTGCCGGACCTGCATGTCGGGGTGGTCACCTCGCCTGACACCTCGTGGGCAAGGGCAGCGGCACGTACGCGGGGGCTGGGCAGTACGGTGATCCGACGGCTGGATGAGCAGATCGCTTGCACTGAAGCATTCGAGCGGGCGGTTGCCGACCATGGCTGGGTCCTGTGCCGTAATGAAGGAACGGTCGAAGACGCGACGCGGCAGGTGGTCGCTGAGATCCAGGGCGTGCTGGCCTCAAACAACCGTTAGTGTGCGAGATGAGATCATGGCGCAAACCGACGTTCTCATTGCAGGTGCCGGCCCGACCGGGCTGACACTGGCGCTTTGGCTCACCCGGCAGGGTGTTGCCGTCAGGATCATCGACAAGAGCAGCGGCCCTGGCGAAGCTTCGCGTGCCATGGCTGTTCAAGCCCGCACGCTGGAGCTCTATCGCCAGCTCGACCTTGCCGAGGCGGTGATTGATGCCGGCTACAAGACACCAGCCATGAACCTGTGGGCCAGAGGCCGGCGCAGAGCGCGCATTCCCTTGACGGATGCTGGCGCTGCGATTTCTGCGTACCCATTCGTTTTGATCTATCCCCAGGACCGTCATGAGCGCTTGCTGGAGCAGCGGCTCCATGGGCTCGGCGTGAACGTGGAACGCCAGACCGAACTGCTGTCTTTCGAAGAGGGGGAAAGCCATGTCACCGCTACCCTGAAGCACGCTGATGGGCAGGAAGAGGCGTGCGCTGCGACATACCTGGCGGGGTGTGATGGGGCCCATTCGCTCGTGCGTCATGCGCTCGGCAGTGGTTTCGAGGGCGGTACCTACAAGCAGCTTTTCTATGTGGCGGATGTCAGGGTAACGGGTATCGAGCCAGCGGGTGAGGCACACATAGCGTTTGATAAATCTGACTTCGTGCTGCTGCTGTGCTACGGCGAAAAGGATCAATACCGCCTGATCGGCACCGTGCGGGACGAACGTGCGGAGCATCCTGAGCATCTGACGTTTGCCGACGTCGGCCATGACGCCATCAACGGCCTGAACCTGAAGATTACCGAGGTGAACTGGTTTTCTGCCTACCGCGTTCACCATCGTGTCACGGATCATTTCCGCCGTGGTCGAGCGTTTCTGCTTGGCGATGCCGCGCATGTCCACAGCCCGGCAGGCGGGCAGGGCATGAACACCGGCATTGTGGATGCGAACAACCTGGCCTGGAAGCTGGCTGCGGTGATCAAGGGCAAGGCGCCCGATAGATTGCTCGACAGCTACCCGATCGAGCGCCAGGCCTTTGCCCGCAAACTGGTGGAGACCACGGACAGGCTGTTCGCACTGGTTACCGCCCAAGGCGGCTTCGCCGAATTTGTGCGCACACACGTCGCGCCGGTCATCGCCAGCGTGGCGTACAAGCGCGAAAGTGTCCGTGAGTACCTGTTTCGAGTGGTATCGCAAACCCGCATCGACTATCGCGACAGCCAGCTGAGCCAAGGCAAGGCAGGCGAGGTTCAGGGCGGTGATCGCCTGCCTTGGTTGCCTGGGGCCACGGCGGACAACTACGCATCATTGACAGCCATTGCGTGGCACGTGCATGTGTACGGCGAAGCTAAGGCAGACCTGGCCCAATGGTGCACTCAGCATGGCATTGCACTGCAGGTTTTCCCTTGGCAGCCTGCGCACGAGCAGGCCGGCATCGCCAGAGATGCCACCTATCTATTGCGGCCTGATACCTATGTCGCATTGGCTGATCCTGAGGGCGACATAGCAATGTTGAGCAGATATGTTGAGGAGCAGGGCATCACGCTGTCCGCTTGAGGTGCCGTGGGCGGCGATTGCCTGAGCGTTGGAACAGGAATTGCTGTAAGCCAGGGAAACGCCACAAACTGGGTAATCCGGCCATGCTCCCTGTAGACCACTGCTATCTGCGCGTCAGGCCATGGCACCCATGTTCGGGTTTGCGGCACCCTGTATTGGGTCATTTGGCAGGTTCAAGTACCTGTTCCGGCTGTAACGGCGGAACAGGGGGGACAGGCGGAAAAGCCAGATAGCGTCGTTCAGTGCACATGGGCGTGGGAGTGGATAGTCAACGCACCGGCACCTTGGTGCGCTCGAGGCGGCCGCGATCCAGCCATCGAAACCTTTGCTCAAAGGCGCGCTCGAGCACATCCACTTGCGTACTCCGAGCGGCTAGCCAGAAGTGCCAGCCATGCTCGCCAGGTGCCTCTCCAAAGCGCTCGTTGCTCGACTGCCCGTCTGCTCGTCGGCGCCCATCTTCAGGATTTGGCAAAGCCGCTCAAGCTGCGCCCGCGTGATCCCGGTATTCATGCTGATTCGCATGTGTGCCTGAAGCTGCGGCTCCACACCAATCAGCGCGGATAGCATGCCCAGCGTCGCCAGTTCTCGGATTAGCCAATCCAGGTTGTCTCGCTCGAAGATATCGCCAAACAAATGGGTGCGCAGATACTGATTGGCAATTGGCGCGAAATCGAACAAGGTCCCTTCAACCCTCGACCCTGATAGCTTCGTCTGATTGGCTGTGCCTGCAGCCAGCAAGGCGTCGCCTTGTGGTATCGGACGGCCAGGCTCGCGACCTGGATCGTCAGTGATGCCACGCTGTTTGCGTGCCTCCAGTACCCTCATCAGCTCCGACAGCGCATTGAGAGAGCGAGGAAAGCCGGCGTAGGCATAGAGCTGGACGAGCACTTCGCGCAGTTCGCTGACTGTCAGGCCCGTATCCAAGGCTTTGTCCAGTGCGGTGGTCAAACGCGGCATGTCGCCAGCCGCAGCAAGCGCGGCCACTACCACAACAGCCTGTTGTTGCTCGCTGAGCGAGGTAGAGTTCGATGGGTGCGAAATTGATGAGGTCACTGAATTATCCGTTCCGGTAGCGTCAGACCAAGCCGTTTGTGCAGTTTGCCCCCAGTTAACGAGCACGTGGTTCATCGGCTCAGTCTCTTTTGGCTGGGCCGCTCATGTAAGCGTCATCAGTGACTGGCTCCAGCCAGTCTACAGCCTTGCCATCCAGAAACTCATTGATCGCGACATGCTGCATGGCGGTGGTGTCGGTCGCGCCATGCCAGTGACGTCGGCCACAGCTGCACCAGATCAGGTCGCCCGTCCGGATCTCGGTCTTCGGCCCATCCTCGCATTGCGTCCAACCTACGCCATCGGTGACGAGCAAGCCCTGGCCCAGAGGATGGGTGTGCCAGTGTGTACGAGCCCCTGGCTCGAAGTTCACTACCGCAACACCAACCCGTGCAGGAGCAGGGGCAGTGAAGACACGATCGATGCGTACCCGACCCGTGAACCAGTCAGCAGGCCCCTGGATGGCTTGGGTTGAACCCGCGCGGTAAATCTGCATATTGGCGCTGGGATGGTTGTTATCAATCATGGTGTTCATAACCTCTCAAAAATCGGCTTGAGAGAACTGTACTCACCGCGTTTTAATTCGAGTATTGGCAAAATCCAGAAATCGGTTTGAAGCTGGGCTTAATAATGAAAGCAGACAACTTGAGCGATCTGGCGGTTTTCGTGGCCGTGGCCAGGGAGCGTAATTTCACCCGGGCAGCGGCGCATCTGGGGGTACCACCATCGGCCGTCAGCCAGACAATTCGGGGTCTGGAGGAGCGTCTCGGGGTGCGGCTACTCACGCGCACCACCCGTAGCGTCACCAGAACCGAGGCGGGGGAACGTCTGCTGCAAGAGATCGCGCCGCTGTTGGACCAGATTGACGGGTGCCTTGGTGCGCTGACGGAGTTCGGTCAACACCCATCAGGCACGGTGCGCATTACCACTGACGAATTCGCCGCCCGCAACGTTCTTTGGCCCAAGCTGCAGTCGGTAATCGAGTCCTATCCAGACATCACGATTGAGTTGATGACCGACTACGGCCTGACGGATATCGTTGCCGAGCGCTTCGACGCGGGCGTGCGACTGGGCGGCATCATTGATGCCGACATGGTAGCGGTACCCATTGGGCCACCCATGCGCATGGTTACCGTCGCGTCACCTGCCTACCTGAAGCGATACGGCGTACCCCAGCGGCCTGAAGAGCTGATGACCCACCGCTGCATCAACCTGCGCTTGCCAACGCACGGCGGTCTTTACCCCTGGGAGTTCACCCGCGATGGCAATGAGTTCCGTGTCCGAGTACAAGGGCCACTGATCATGAACAGTTCGCTGCAGATACTCGATGCCTGCCTTGCCGGGGCGGGGCTGGCCCAGGTGACCGATGCCCATGTACATGCGTACATCGGCAGCGGCGCGCTTGAGGAGGTGTTGGGTGAGTGGTCGGAAATGTTCCCTGGCTATTACCTCTATTACCCGACACGCCGGCAGCAAACGGCTGCGTTCAAGGTGGTTCTGGATGCACTCCGGAGCGTGGGGGTGCCGGCATAAGACTCTGTCACGCTAGGGAAGGTGAGGGCATGAAAACTAAGAAGCCCGCGCTATCACGCGGGCTTTTGTTTGAGCCGTGATCAGAACCCTTCCAGGACAATCTTGCCTCGGGCCTTGCCGCTTTCGATCAAGGCGTGGGCTCGTTTGAGATTGTCGGCACAAATGCTCCCGAAATGCTCCCCGACAGTCGTTCTAAGTATGCCGTCGTCGACCAGCTGCGAAACACGTTCGAGCAGTTGATGCTGCTTGATCATGTCCTCGGTCTCGTACAGCGAGCGGGTGAACATGAGCTCCCAATGCAATGACAGCGATTTGCGCTTGAGCGGCATGACATCCAGCTGTGCGGGATCATCAATCAGTGCGAGCTTGCCTTGTGGGCGAAGCACCTCCACCAGTTGCGGCAGGTAAGTATCGGTGTGCGTCAGACTGATCACATAATCAATCGGATTCAGCTCGAGCTCTTCCAGCTGAAGCGGGATCGATTCAGCGTGGTCAATGACGTGATGAGCGCCCAACTCCTTGACCCAGGTTTGAGTCTCAGGCCGTGAGGCAGTGCCTATGACAGTAAGCTGCGTCAGCTTTCTTGCCAGCTGCACCAGGATCGAGCCCACTCCGCCAGCAGCGCCGACTACGAGCAGGCTTTGCCCTTTACCGCCATTTTCTTCAACGGCTAGACGGTCGAACAGCAATTCCCAGGCAGTGATGGACGTGAGGGGCAGGGCGGCGGCACTTGCGTTGTCCAGGCTGCGAGGCTTGTGGCCGACAATGCGCTCATCCACCACATGGAGCTCGCTATAGCTGCCTGGTCGATCGATGGCGCCGGCGTAGAACACCTCATCCCCTGGCCTGAATAGCGTTACCTGAGGGCCAGTCTCGCGGACAACGCCGACGGCATCCCAGCCGAGAACCTGTGGTTGCTCACCGCCACGGCTGGCCCGAATCTTCGTATCAACCGGATTGACCGCAATCGCCTTGATCTCGATCAGCAGGTCCCGGGCACCGGGCTTCGGTGATGGCAACTGCGCGTCGAACAGCGACTGGGGATCCTGGATCGGTAAACCAGCCTGGGTGTAAACGACAGCCTTCATGGGCTTTACCTCTTGGAAATCGAAAAGTGGCTGCAGGCTATGCGTTTTTATTCACGCAAAAAACAGCCTGAATGAAGTAAGACTTTCTCGCTGGCAATGAAAATGATGTGGAGCGTGCGTGTCGTCAGCGTTTCCTACGACGATGACAGGGCCTGGGCTGCCGAGCGAGCGTACCTATCTAATACCATATTTAACATAATATGCATTATGCGCA